>DASRXU010000356.1:0-41726 GCA_035687365.1 Planctomycetaceae bacterium
CGCGGTTGTCGGCCCGATTGGAAACACGGTCGCCGGCATTGGGACGATTCTCAAAGTTGGGTCGGTTCCCGCCGGCGTTCGGTCGGTTGCCTCCGAAATCGCCGCGCGACGGCAACGTGGAAGGCCGATTTCCTCCATTAAAGTTGCCTCCGTTGAAATTTCCGCCGTTGAATCCGCCGCCGGCGCCGCCGCGGAATCCCCCGCCGTTAAACCCGCCGCCCCCGTTGAATCCGCCACCGCGGCCTCCCCCGCCGTTGAATCCGCCGCCTCCAAATCCGCCACCACCTCCCCGAAATCCGCCACCACCACCGCCACCTCGGAAGCCCCCACCACCTCCGCCGCCGCGCCCGATCGCCCAGGCGTCGCTCAACGGTGCGGCCAAAATCGCCAGGCTCGTCACCCAAACTGCAGCGAACCGTGTTGTGGATCTGTTCATGCCAAAATCCTTGATCTCGCGGCCGATCACTTTGCGACGCCCGGCTCGGGCGGCTTGCGGACGATCTTCACCTCGGTGGGCGGTACGACTTCCGTCCCCACGACATGGTCGGTCGAGCGCCACGTGAAGGAATCCTTACCGGTCGGCGTAAACAGGTTTGTCGCCGACGAAGGTGTGCCGTCGCGACGAACGCCGGTGACCTTGACGACCCAATGGTCGCCGCCTGGCGTCCAGACCGATTCGCCGTGCCCGCCTTCGGTGTCGAATTGCCACGACTTGATGCGTTTCGTCAAGGGATCCCAACCGATGCGTTGGCTGATATCCATCGCGTCGCGCCCCCGCATGCGAACTTTGATGTCGCCCAGGATGTAGTTTTTGTTGGGGGCCCATTTGTACGACGTCAGCACGACTGACTCGCGACTTTCGTCGATCCAATCGCCGATCAGCCACTCGAGCGGCTTGAGCCGATCGTAGTTCGTGAGGTCGGTGCCCGGCGTATCGCGAACAAACCCCATCCTCCATTCGCCGTCCGGTGATTTGATGTGCACGGCCGTGTAGCGGTCGATGTCGGCCGCTTCCCCCACCTTACGGGTCACCTTGCAAACACCCGTTTCGACCGCAAGCGCCGTGCCGATGAAGCGGATCGATTCGATCTCGACGGACATTTGCGGCTGGGGCTTCTCCGCGAGAATCCCGGCGAAGACTTTTTCGATAGCCCCGCGCCCCTGCGTCGTGTTCCCCTCTTCGTCGATCATTTGGGCTTCGGGGACGAATAGGTCACCGATCGCCTTGGCATCGCCAGCGTTGAACGCCTTCACGAAGGCTGCGATGTTCCCGCGGAGCACCGATTCGTCCTTCGAGGGGATGACTTCGGCTTTCTGGGGCTCGGCCGCTCGATCCTGACCCAGCACAACGGCCGGAAGGCAAACGACAGCGAGCAGGAAACAGTTCCGAACGATTCTCATCATGGATTCACCTCCGCGGTGAAGACGATTTACGTCTGCGAAACAGCTTACGCTTCCCAAACGGAGTCGCGGTAGCGGACGACCCCAGATTGGAACAATCCTCGTAGGCGAAAAAACGAAGCTCGAGACATGCCAGCGAAACGACCGCACGATCCAGGGCGCGCTGCCCAAAAGTTTCCGACTTATCTGCCCCGACAAATCGGAAACACCACCCATGCGGCCCAACTCGACCGGGCCCGAACATCGATGCCGAGGCGTCACCTACCTGGGAATCGCTCGGCGTCACGGACATCAGCAGTTTCAGACGCCGCGGCGGCGCTGAGGCAAAGATTGCAACTGATCTCGGAGCAATCTCCGCAGCTACAATGTGATCTCCACACTGCGCAAAATCAAGAGCGGCTCTGCCACCGATGGCCGCTCGAAAATCAATCGCGCGATCCGTCCGCTGCCTCGACTCTCACGACAGGTCTCCTGCAGTTCCGGTCGGCAGAGGCAGTCGAATCCGAAACTCGCATCCCTTGCCTGGCCCATCGCTGAATGCCTCGACGTAGCCGCCGTGCAATTTGACGATTTGGCGAACCAAAGAAAGTCCGATTCCCAGTCCACCCTGCGAGCGATCGCGCGTGTCGTCCACCTGCATGAATCGATCAAAAACTTTCGGCAGGAAGGCCGCGGGAATTCCGACTCCCGTATCCCGCACACGGATTTGCGCGTACCACGCGTCTGACTCCGCCAGCAGGTCGATGCGCCCTCCTTCGGGCGTGTACTTGGCCGCGTTGTTCAGCAGGTTCGCGAGGGCCTGGACGAGCCGGGCCGAGTCGGCCTGAACCTTCAACGGCTGCGCGGGAAGTTTCACTGTCAGCGTGTGACCGAGTTGCTCGATCAAAGGGCGACTGACTTGGACTGCATCATAGACGACGTTCGCCAGGTCGGTCTGCTCCAAATGGAGGTGCGTTTTACCCGAACGGATCCGGGAGAGATCCAACAGATCGTCGACCAAACGCGTCAACTGCCGAAGCTGTCGTTCCATGACCACTCGCACTCCCTCGACGGAAGCGATATCGGTCGCTGCCACCTGTACGGCGGCCAGACCGTAGTGCATCGGCGCCAGGTGATTTCGTAACTCGTGGGCGAGCGTCGCCAAGAAATCGTCCTTATTGCGGTCTGCCCGTCTGAGATCGACCAGGGACTGTCGGAGAGCCGAGGTGCCCCAACTGATGGCCGCCCCCTCCAAGAAAAACAGCCCGACCTGAAAATTCTCTTCAAACGAGTTGTTGTGCAGCACCTGCCCTGGCGTGATGAAGAACAGGTCGCACAACAGCGCGGCCGAGCCCGTGGCCAACAGGCCGGGGCCGATTCCTCCCAACCAGGAACTGAACATTACGCCTGCCAAGAACAGCAGGAACGGATTGTCCTCGCCGCGCAGGGGACCAAAGCAGCTCTTGAGCGCGACCAACGATCCGATGATGGTCATCGCCAAACCGTAGTGCAGCAGTCGTCCAGCCCAAGTTGAGGTCATGGCTGGTTCCTCCTTGCGATTCCAAATGACGTGGCAGGAATACGGATGGCCGATTGCCGCCTAAGCTTGCGTGGTAATTTCTCGTTCGGGTCTCTCGGTCGTTGCCATGTCGGGTTGCGCGACAGGTGGTTTTGGCAACAGAAGCGACGCCACGATTCCCAGCCCGACCAACAAGGCGATGGCCGCCAGCATGTAGTACGTGAGGCCCGGAATTCCGTGGAGCACGTCCTTGAACACCAGCTTGAAGCCGATCAAAGCCAAAATGGCCGCGAGCGCGCGATTGAGGTAATGGAACCGGTCGATCACGTGCGCCAGCGCGAAGTACAAAGATCGCAGCCCCAAAATCGCAAAGACATTGCTCGTGAACACTAGAAATCGGTCTTCGGTGATCGCGAAAATCGCGGGAATGGAATCGGCCGCAAACAGGAGGTCGGCACTCTCCACCGCGATCAAGGCGAGCGCCAGCGGCGTCAGCATCAGCCGATTGTCCAATCGCACGAAAAACCTCTGCCCGAAAAATTGATCGGTGACCGGAACGAGTCGCCGCGCGAAGCGGACGAACCCTTCGCCCTTCGATCCCGATTCCTGCCGCTCGAAAAACATGCGGATCGCGGCGACGATCAGCAGGACTCCGAACACATACAGGACCCAGTGAAACTGCTCGATCAGCAGAGACCCCACAAAGATCATGGCGCCCCGCATCAGCAGCGCGGCAAGAATGCCCCAAAAGAGAACTCGGTGCTGGTTCGCTGCCGGCACTCCCAAATACCCGAAGATCAGGGCAATCACGCAGAGGTTGTCGATGCTCAACGATTTTTCGACGACGTATCCGGTGAGAAAGGCAATGGCCGCCGAAGCGCCATCGTGCTCGGCATAGGGCAGATCCATTCCAAACCAATGCCGCTCGTAACAGAAATAGACAAAGGCCGAGAAGCCGAGCGCGAGCCCCACCCAGGCCGCGCTCCACAGCAGGGCTTCCCGCACTGGGATCACATGGGCCTTGCGGTGAAACACACCCAGGTCCAAGGCCAAGAGAGCCCCGATCAGGCCGATAAATCCGACCCACAACCAGCCCATCGCAATCTCCCAGCACGGCGCGAGGCACTCTGACCCGCGGAACAGCAAGCGAGGGCTAAGCCCTCAACGGCAATGGGTCAGTAGAAAAGCGAAACGCCTCGCAGCAGCAGCCACACACTCCAAGCGCGTCACGACGAATCGCGCACGCCGAGCGAGTTTCGAGACAATGCGCGAGCCGGCTTAGCGCCGCAGGGACATCAGCGCATAGAGATGATCGGCGGTCGAGGCGCTCCAGAGCGGTCGCCCCTCCCAGGCCGCGACGCGAACGCCTGTCAAACCGCTCGAGCGATCGAAGAAACGCGAGCGTAAAACTAACGGCGAAAAATCTTCTGCCGTGTAAGTCCTGCGGAAGGTTGCGCCGTCAAACAGCACGGACTCAATTGTCTCCGCGCTGGAATCGGCCGAGCTTCCGACAGACGGAAAGTAATCGTCAACGCCCGCCCAGCCGACAAGCGCAAACAGCAGCAGGTTACGGAAGCAGCGAGCGAACTGATTCATCCGAAATCCATCTGTCGGGCAGCGGGCGACCATGTCCCGTACTGCCTTGTATTCTACGCGGCCAGCGTGGTGGCGGCGACGCCTGGGCGGCGATCTTAACAGTCCATTTCCGGCCGCTCCAGCGTATCGCTGGCAAAGCCACGGCAGGTACGATGTGCGTGCCATGACCCAAGATCTCGCCGTCCAGGCTCGCGAACAGGTGGATACGGTTTATCGTTCCGAGTCGCGCCGCGTGTTGGCCACCCTGATTCGTCTGCTGGGCGACTTTGACCTCGCAGAAGAGGCGATGCATGAGGCTTTTGCGTCGGCCGTGGAGCAATGGGCGCGCGACGGCGTACCGGCAAATCCACGGGCGTGGCTGGTTTCCGCCGGTCGCTTTAAGGCGATCGACGCGCTCCGCCGCCGCACTCGGCTAGACGCCACCCTTTCGGAAATCGCCGATCGGCTCGATGCCGAGGCGCGCCACAGCGCTGAACCCGATGAGGCGGGGCTCGAGGACGATCGCCTGCGGCTAGTCTTCACCTGTTGTCACCCGGCACTGCCACCCGACGCACAGATCGCTCTGACGCTGCGCGAGGTCTGCGGCCTCACGACCGAACAGATCGCGCATGCCTTTCTCACGGCCGCACCGACGCTGGCCCAACGGATCGTGCGAGCCAAGGCGAAGATCCGTGCCGCAAAGATCCCGTATCAAATCCCGTCGCGGGAAGATTTGCCCGAGCGCTTGGATACGGTCCTGCACGTGATTTACCTCGTTTTCAACGAGGGCTATACGGCCTCGTCGGGTGAATCGCTGACCCGACCCGATCTAACCGGCGAGGCAATCCGCTTGGGCCGCCTGTTGCTTGAACTGCTCCCCGAGGCGGAAGTGAAGGGCCTCTTGGCGCTGATGCTGCTGCACGAGTCGCGGCGGTCCGCACGAACTCGTCCGACGGGCGAGCTGGTCCTGCTCGAGGCGCAAGACCGAACGTTGTGGAATCGCACTCAGATCAAAGAGGGGATGGCCCTTGTGGGCGACGCGCTGGCGTCGGGCCAATTCGGGGCTTATACGGTGCAAGCGGCAATCTCGGCCGTTCATGCGGAAGCACTTCAGCCCGCCACCACCGATTGGGCCAGGATCGTGGCTCTGTACGATCTTTTGTTGCAGGCAGATCCGTCGCCGGTAATCGAGTTGAATCGCGCAGTGGCCGTCGCCATGCGAGACGGTCCCGAATCAGGTTTGGCCCTGATCGACGCGATTCTCGCCCGCGGTGATTTGGCCGATTATCACCTGGCCCATGCCGCGCGGGCCGATTTTTGCCGGCGGCTGGGACGAAACGCAGAAGCTCGTGCCGCCTATCAGCAGGCAATCCTTCGGGCGCGACAAGAGCCGGAACGCCGTTTCCTGGAGCAGCGGCTCGGCGAGTTGCCGGAATAAATTTCGAGATTTTGGGCACCGTTGTCGATTCGGCGTTCGTCCGGGCGACTACTGGGTGAAAGAGGCCGCAATCCTCACCAGAAAATACAAAAGATAAGGAGACGCAACATGCGATTCATGGTCATCGTCAAAGCCAACAAAGACTCGGAGGCGGGCGTCCTTCCGTCGACCGAACTGCTCGGCGAAATGATGAAGTACAACGAACAGCTGGTGAAGGCCGGCGTCATGATCTCCGGCGACGGACTGCATGCCAGCTCGAAGGGGGCGCGGGTCAAGTTTTCGGATGGAAAGACGACCGTGACCGATGGACCCTTCGCGGAAACCAAGGAGCTGATCGCCGGCTTTTGGATTTTCGAGGTCAAATCGAAGCAAGAAGCGATCGATTGGGTTCGCCGCGCTCCCATGCAGGACACCGAACTGGAGATCCGACAAATCTTCGCCCCGGAAGATTTTGGCGACAACCTCACTCCGTCGCTCAAAGCCAAGGAAGAAAAACTGCGGGCGCAGGCCGGCGGAAAGAAATAGTCGACGAATGGGTCTTGGTTCTGTCTCGCCGCTGTTTCACGCGATCTTCAATCGCTGTTAAGGGGAGATCCATGCAAGTCAGCCCTTACCTGTTCTTCGAAGGCCGCTGCGAGGAGGCACTCGAGTTCTACAAGAGTGCCGTGGGCGCTGAGGTGACTTTCCTCATGCGGTACAAGGACAGCCCGGAACCCCCTCAACCGGGCAGCGTTGCTCCTGGCTCCGAAAACAAGATCCTGCACGCCACGTTCAAGGTTGGCGATACCTTGCTGCACGCCTCCGATGGGAGCTGCCACGGCAGCGCGACTTACAAGGGTTTTTCGCTGTCGCTGACCGTCGCTACCCCGGCCGAGGCCGACCGCTTCTTCGCCGCCCTGACTGACAAGGGCCGGGTGCAACTGCCGCTGACCAAGACATTTTTCTCGCCGCGGTTCGGCATGCTCACCGATCGTTTCGGCGTAGGGTGGATGGTTTACGTGAGCACTTGATCCGTCGTCGCGATGATGCCCTTCTGTTTTCTCGGGACGAAAAAACATGAAATATATGCTTTTGATTTACAGTGACGAGCAAGCGTGGACTGACGAAGAGCGAGAGCATTGCTTCGCCGAGTCGACCCAGCTCACACACGATCTCAACACGGCCGGTCAATATCTCGGCGCCTCGCCCTTGCATCCGGTTGCGACGGCGACCAGCGTGCGAGTCCGAAATGGCAAACGACTCGTGACCGACGGCCCGTTTGCCGAGACACGCGAACAACTGGGCGGCTATTTCCTCATCGAGGCGCCCGATCTCGACGCGGCGATTGGGGTCGCCGGCCGCATTCCGGGAGCCCGCAAGGGGACGGTCGAAGTCCGACCCGTTCTGGAACTGCACGGCCTTCCGTCCGAAATCCAGTCGGAAATCGCGCGTCAGACTCACTAAGCGGCCGCTACAATCGGCCGGATTACGACTCGCAAACAAGAGGCAATTGGGATGAGCCGGGTCCGGGTCCTCGTAGGTACGCGAAAGGGCGCTTTCATTCTGACGTCGGATGGCATGCGCGAACGCTGGGACGTCACGGGTCCGCATTTTGGCGGCTGGGAGATTTACCACCTCAAAGGCTCCCCCGCCGACCCCAATCGGCTTTATGCGTCACAATCGACCAGTTGGTTTGGGCAACTGATTCAGCGGTCCGACGACGGGGGTACAACGTGGCAACCGGTGGGGAACACGTTCACCTACGCGGGGGTCCCCGGAACTCATCAGTGGTACGACGGCACACCCCACCCTTGGGAGTTCAAACGCGTCTGGCACCTGGAGCCTTCACTTACCGATCCCGAGATGGTCTACGCAGGCGTCGAGGACGCGGCCATCTTCCGCTCGACTGACGGCGGCGCGAATTGGGAGGAATTGCCCGGGTTGCGCGAGCACGGGTCGGGACCGAGATGGCAGCCGGGCGCCGGCGGAATGTGTCTGCACACGATCCTGATCGATCCGAGCAATCACCAGCGCCTCTTCATCGCGATCTCCGCCGCTGGAGCATTCCGCACCGACGATGGCTGCCGGACGTGGCGGCCCATCAATCAGGGGCTCCGGTCTGAGCACATTCCCGATCCGACCGCCGACGTTGGGCACTGCGTGCATCGCATTGCCATGCACGCCTCGCGCCCTGGCGTCCTGTTCATGCAAAAGCACTGGGACGTCATGCGCAGCGACGACTCGGGCGACTCGTGGCAGGAAGTCAGCGGCAACCTGCCGACCGACTTCGGTTTCGTGATCGACGTTCATGCGCACGAGCCAGAAACAATTTACGTCGTCCCGATCAAAAGCGACTCGGAACACTATCCCCCGGACGGACGCCTGCGCGTTTATCGCAGTCGAACCGGCGGCAACGAGTGGGAGGCCCTCGAGAAGGGCCTGCCGCAGCGCGACTGCTATGTGAACGTGCTTCGCGACGCCATGGCCGTCGACTCGCTCGATTCCTGCGGCGTCTATTTCGGCACCACCGGTGGACAGGTCTACGCGTCCAATGACGCGGGGGACAATTGGACGCCGATCGTCCGCGATTTGCCGGCCGTGCTCTCGGTCGAAGTCCAAACGCTGTCATGAAGATCAAATACTTTCATGAAGACCAAACGCTGTCATGAGGATTCGAGTCGTCTTGCCACCCCACCTTCGTAAGCTCGCTCAAGTCGGAGCCGAGTTGGAGCTCGATGTCGAGGGCGCAGTCACGCAGCGATCGGTTCTCGACGCGCTCGAGGCCGCCTATCCAATGCTCCGCGGTACGATCCGCGAATACGGCACCCAAAAGCGGCGTCCCTTCTTGCGGTTCTTTGCCTGCAACGAAGACGTCTCGCACGAGCCGCCCGAAACACCACTACCTCTCGCAATCGCGACAGGGGCGGAACCCTTCTTGATCGTCGGAGCGATCGCGGGTGGGTAGAGTCCGCGCGGCGGAGCGGACCGTTGCGGGTCTTGGGACCGAGGGTTGCTGGGGCTGTTAGCAGTCTGGGATACTGGTTACAGATGGCGACTTGAGTGCTACCTGCCATCCCGCGAGTCCTCCGATGCCAATCACCACGCCAACTCTTGGACCTGCGCTCACTCGTCGGGTGCTCTTACAGCGAGCGGCGAGTGGCTTCGGGGCCGTTGCGCTGTCGGCATTGCTGTGCGACGACGATTTTGGCGCGAGCAGCAGCTCGGTCGATCCACTCACCCCGCGCCGGGGCACTCTTCCCGCGCGGGCCAAACGGGTGATTTTCCTCTACATGGACGGCGGGCCGTCGCAGGTCGATACATTCGACCCGAAGCCGCGGTTGGATCGCGAAAATGGTTTGCCCTTCAAGATGAAGGTGCGGCCGACGCAGTTCGATAACGTCGGGACGACGCTCAAGTCGCCGTGGAAGTTTCGCAAACGCGGACAAAGCGGACTCGACGTCAGCGATCTCTTGCCGAATATCGCCCGCTGTGCCGACGACCTGTGCGTCGTGCGTTCGATGACCTCGCAATTTTCCGAACACACCAACGCGAATTATTTCTTGCACACGGGTCTCGGCCAGGTCGGCCGCCCGAGTATGGGTTCGTGGGTGCTCTACGGCCTGGGGACCGAGAGCCGCGACCTGCCCGGATTTGTCGTGCTCAATGGCGATCTCGTTCCCCCGGGTGGACTCGAATGCTTCCACAACGGTTTCTTGCCGGCGACCTTTCAGGCTTCGGTCTTTCGCCGCGGGGCCAACCCGGTCGCCGATCTGCGGAGTCTTGAGAAGACGCCTGGGAGTCAGCGGCGCCAGCTCGACCTGATGCGCCGGCTCGACGCGGCTGCGATAGCGCGGACCGGCTCCAGCGATGCAACGGAAGCGGCCATTCGCAACTACGAGTTGGCTTTCCGGATGCAGACCGCCGTCCCCGAGCTGATGGACGTGTCGCGAGAGTCGCGCGCCACGCAAGAGCTGTACGGGATGTTCGAGCCGTTCGAAAAAACTCGCAACTACGCGCATCAGTGTCTGGTGGCCCGCCGACTGATTGAGCGAGGCGTCCGCTTCGTCGAGTTGACTTGCCCGCAGGTCGCCGCTGACCGTTGGGACCAGCACAGCCGCCTGCGGGAGGGCCACGAATTGAACGCGCTCGCGACCGATCGCCCGATTGCCGGCTTGCTCACCGATCTCAAGTCGCGCGGCCTGCTGCAGGACACGCTAGTGATCTGGGCCGGTGAATTCGGACGCACGCCGATGGCCCAAGGCAGCGACGGTCGCGACCACAATCCGTTCGGCTACACGATCTGGATGGCGGGCGGCGGCGTGAAGCCAGGCTTCGTCTTCGGCAAGACCGACGAATACGGCTACTACGCGATCGAAAACAAACTCGAGATCCACGACCTGCACGCGACCATGCTGCACCTGCTGGGCCTGGACCACAAGAAGCTGACGTTCCGCTTCAGCTCCCGCGACATGCGGCTGACCGACGTCCACGGCCAGGTGGCGCACGAGATCATCGCGTAGCGAATTGGCCCGAAACTCGTAGCAGGCTGTGCCTGCCGCCGTTTCGGCATGCGGATCCCCGGCAAGCACAGCCTGTCCTATACCCGGCGGCCGTAAATCTTCGCCAGCCGATCCACCTCTTGGTCGACAGCCGTGGCCCTTTCTGTCGGATCGAGTCGGCCACTTTCCGAGAGCAAATCAGCCAGTTCCTCGAGCGCGAGGCGAGGCAGCTGCGGACTGTAGAGCAGCATGAGCCGCCGCTCGACGAGATCTGCCAGGCGCTCAACCCGCTCATGCTCGATGACCCACCGGACGAACGTGCGCGGCAACCCGCACCCCGCGATGTTTTCGAGCCGACGCGGATCGGTGTCGCGTGATTGTTGCGTTCGTAAAATCTCAGCCGTCAGCGTGCCGCAGAGTTCCCAGATCGCGCCGATCTGCTCGAGGCTCATCCCAAACTGGGTAGCGACCTGTTGCTTTTGGGCGGCGAGCTGGGCGGGATCTTCTGGAAGATCTTTGCTCCCCGGCAGGTAACGGCCCACCGTCATCGCCGAGCGCGTGATGCCCAGACGCTGAAGCACGTTGTCGGTCACCAACTCGCCCAGGGCTCGCGACGTCGTCAATTTACCGCCGACCAGCGTGAGCACGGGGATGCTTCCATGCGAATGGACGGCAATCGAATGATCGCGTGAGATCGATGCCTCCGCTGCCGCGCCCGCGTACGGCAACGGGCGTACGCCGCAATAGGTCAGTGCCACGTCACCGCGCGTCAGATGCACGTCGGGGAACAGTTCGTTGGTCGTCGAGACTAGATACTCAAGCTCGGCGTCTGAGGCGACCGCCGTTTCGGGCCGGGCGTCGAAACGCTCGTCGGTCGTTCCCACCAGGACGGCATCACCAAATGGCAGCACGAAGATCAGCCGGCCGTCCGCCGCTTCGGCATAAACGCCGGCTCGACCAAGTGCTTGTCGAAGCGCCGCTTGATGCGTGACAAAGTGGCTTCCTTTGGTCCCGCCAAACAGCCTCGGTGCGGGAACGTGCAGTTCGCCCAGCGTGAGATCACCCCAGGCGCCGGTTGCATTGATCACGATCGCTGGGGCGACTTCCGCAGGGACCCCGCGAGCGTCGACAATCTTGACCGTGTCGCTGCTGAAGGCCGCCTGGGAATAGGTGAACAAGCGAAACTCGGTGCCGGTGGTCGACGCGATTTGACGTGCGTCTTCGAGCAATGCCACGCAATACCGCTCGGGAAATCGCATCTGGGCGTCGCTGTAGCCGCAAAGCCACCGAAATCGCGGGCGGGCGACTTTGGGGACGCCCGGTTCGCCCGGGTCGTGCACACTGTGAGGCGGCATGTGCGGATCGGCCGCGAACCGATCGTAGAGCGACAGACCAATCTCGATCGCCCACAACCCGCGTTCGCTCTTATGCTGTAAGGGCTTGGTCAGCCAATTGAGGAAGTCCGAGCGCGTCGCGCCCGCGAAGCGCAGCCCGGATTGAATTAACCCGCTCGTACGTTCCGACGCTGGGATATAAAGTCGCAGCGGCTCGACCAGGTGCCCCGCCAATTTGCAGAGTCGCGTGCGCTCGGCCAGAGATTCGCGGACCAGATGGAAATCGGCGTATTCCAGATAGCGCAAGCCGCCGTGGATCAGTCGCGAAGCTCTCGACGTCGCGCCGAACGCGATGTCGTTTTTCTCGACGATCCAGACATCGACGCCGTTAAGCACCAGCTCGCGCGCGGCCGAGCAGCCGTTGATTCCCGCCCCCAGGATTAGAACTTTGGGGCGTTCGCCCGCGGTTGTGGCCGAGTCGGTCATGGCCGGCTATTGTTTCGCGCAACACGAGATAAGTGAAGGGGCCGGTTCCCCGGCCATTCCGAATCCCGTAAAATGAGGGCTCCTTTCCACTTCAACATCTCAAGCGAGGCGAGTGTTTTGCCCATGGGCGCCAGCTCGATCGAACAAGCTCTGACGGCTTTGCGACACGGGAAGCTCGTGATCGTGGTCGATGCTCTCGATCGAGAGAACGAGGGGGATCTGATTTGCGCCGCCGAATCGATTTCCCCGGAAACGATCGATTTCATGCTGCGGACCGGACGTGGGTGGCTCTGTGCTCCGCTGACACAGGAGACGGCCGACCGTTTGAACCTGAGTCACGCGGTCGCGTCCGATCGCAACACGGCTCCGCACAAAACGCCTTTTCTGATTCAGATCGATCACCGCGACGCGGGGACCGGCGTCAGCCCGGCCAGCCGCGCCAAGACGATCCGCGCGCTCGCCGATCCGCGTTCGACGGCCGGCGACTTTGTGCAGCCGGGCCACGTCTCGCCGCTCCTTGCCAAAGAGGGGGGCGTGCTGCGACGGGCCGGCCACACTGAGGCGACCGTCGATCTCCTGCGAATGGCCGGCCTGCGACCGGTCGGCGCTCTGATCGAAGTTTGCAGCCAGCAGCATTTCGGTATGGCCAACCTGACTGAACTGGAAGAGTTGGCGTCGAAGCATCAGATTCCGATCGTTTCGATCGAAGAGCTGATTCGTTACCGACGCGTGCGCGAGCAGTTGATCCACCGCGAAGTCGAAATTACTCTGCCGACCAAGCATTACGGCGAGCCGACCGTGGTCGCTTACAGTGTTGCGCACGAGGACCAGGAGCCGCTAGCCTTGGTTTGGGGCGACTTGGCCGCCGCCAAGCGCCCGCCGCTGGTCCGCATGCATTCCTCCTGTTTCACGGGGGATGTGCTCGAATCGCTCAAATGCGATTGCGGCGACCAACTGCAGATGGCGATGGAGATGATTTACAACGAGGGAGTCGGCGCGGTCGTCTACTTGCCGCAAGAAGGGCGGGGCATCGGCCTCTTGGCCAAGCTCAAGGCCTACAAGCTCCAAGCGGAAGGGCTCGATACCGTCGAAGCCAATCACCGCTTGGGCTTCAAGGCCGACCAGCGCGACTACATGGTCGGCGCCCAGATCCTCAAAGACCTGGGCCTGACCAAGATCCGTGTGCTGACCAACAATCCCAAGAAAACCGATTCCGCCGTGTTTCACGGCGTCGATCTCGAAATCGTCGAGCAAGTGCCGATCATCGCGCCCCACGAGCCGCTTCGCGAGAAATACCTCGAAACCAAGCGCGACAAAATGGGGCACAGCCTGCCGTAGGTATCGTCGGCCGGCTCCCAACGATTCCTAGCCAACCTGACATTCTCGCAGCGCTACTTCAACAGGTAGGCGTTCACGACCGAGATCCCCGACATCATCGTGCCGACGATGCCGAGCAGGCCTTGGTCGTTGCCGCACAGGTAAAGATTCTCGAGGTGCGTGCGGCCGGTCGGGACCTTTTCGGCCGATCCGTAGACGCAACCGTTCACGTGCCCGGTGAACTTTCGGATCGTGCGTGGCGTGAAGAAGTCGGTATCGACGATCGCCGAGCGAAAATCGGGCATCACACGCACGGCCGATTCGAGCAGCCGCTGGCCCCAAAGGGTTTTCTGGCGATCGTATTCCTCTGGGGGCAGGTTTAGCCAATGCTTGGGGTTGGCGAGTGCTGTGATGCGGATGCAACCCTCTTCCGGCGGGCGATCGTATTGAAAGTTGTTGGGCGAGCAGATGATGCCACTGTGTAAATCGATCGGCTCGCTCGGCATCTCGTAACGAAACGTCGGGGAGTCGTTGTAGAAAACGATCGTCGCATCGTGTCCCAATTCCGACGGCAGGCGATCGAGAGAATAGAT
This sequence comes from Planctomycetaceae bacterium, assembly GCA_035687365.1. Classification (GTDB taxonomy): domain Bacteria; phylum Planctomycetota; class Planctomycetia; order Planctomycetales; family Planctomycetaceae; genus DASPSM01. The sequence goes on from DASRXU010000356.1 coordinate 14,121, forward strand.
GGACTCGGTGTAGGTGATGTTCCCGGGCTCGATCGGTGGCTGCCCGCCTTCCTCACCCGTAAACAATTTCAAAGTTTCCAATGTGCCCGCTGACGAAATGATGTCGTGCGCCTCGACGATTTCGCCGTCGTCGAGGACGAGGGAAGTCGCCCGGCCGCGCCGGCTCTCGATCGTCCGCACGCCGCTGCGCAAGCGCAGCTCGCCTCCCAACTCTTTGAACTTCCGGACGAGCACCTTGAGAATTCGCCGAACACCCTCGAACGGCCGCGCGAAACCTTCCAGAAAGATGCTGCGAAACATGATTGCGTACTGCGTGAAGTCCATGTCGTTGGCCGAGGCGCTGCCGTAAAACAGCAGCGGGCACATCAACATTTCGATCAGCATCGCGTCATTCAGAAAATCTCGCAGCACGGCCCGCGCGGACAGCTGACTCGTCGCGAAACTCGAGACCTCGAACTTGGAAACGTGCTCGACCAGTCGGGAGAATCCGTCCGCCTGGGATGGAAAGTGATCGCGGATCTGCTGCTTCAACTCATCGATGCAGTTGGTGAAGCGCAACGTGCAGCCGGGGAATGCGACCGTGGAAAAGCGTTGCGGCGCGAGCCCAAAATCGTCCCACCGCAGTCGCAACTGACGCAGCACTTTGCTGAGGGGACCGGCCTTCGCGCCGGGCGGAGCGTAATTGGTCACCGCGTGCAGGCCGACGTCGTGGTTGCGGCCTCGAAGGCGATAGAAGGAATTGAGGCCGCCGATCGTCGTGTGCCGTTCGAGAATGCACACCGACTTCTCGTAGTAGGCCAGCCGGATGCCCGCGGCCAGGCCCGACATTCCGGCGCCGATGATGACCGCGTCGTAGGCCACGGGGTCATTCGCCTTCAGGAAACCGTTTGCTTCCCGTTCAAGCCGAAGCTTGGGCGCCCTTCAAGAGCGGAGAAAGGTAATCGACCGTACCCGCCATCGTCGCCAGGCGATGATAGTCGTCCTCGGGAATCTGAATCCGGTATTGCTTGCGCAGTTCCATGACGATGTCGAGAAAGTCCATGCTGTCGAGTTCCATCTGTTCTCGCAGCGGTATATCGTCCTTCAGGCTGGTCAGGTCTTCGTCCGGCGCGATGCGCTCGAGGATATCGACCACGACCCGTCGAATGTCGTCCGGCTTCATTCCCAAAGCTCCAGCCTTTTCTCAAAGAACTACGCGTTCCGGGATCCCGCGGATGCATTTTTTCCGGGAATCTTTCCGCGCCGTCCGCCTGCCCCTGCTCACGATCCGCCTGCTCCCGCAGTTTGTGGCGGCGCCCGAACGCCGACTCACAACTTTCGCAGAGATATTCAATCCGCGGACGGATGCAGTTTCTTAACGATGACGACCGAATTGATCCCCAGCATGCCGAACGAGTTGTTCAGAATGCAATCGACTTTCCCCAGCCGGCGCGGACTGTTTGCCACGATTTGCGGCATCGCGCACTCGGGATCAATCGTATCGAGGTTGATTGTAGCGTGTGCGATTCCGTCGTCAAACGACGGCAGATTTCCCAAGAGTTCCAGGGCACCGGCAGCGCCCATCGCGTGACCGATAAAGCTTTTGGTGTTGTTGATCGCCACGTCGGGACAGTCGCCGAAGACCTGCCGCAAGGCCCCGACCTCTTCGATATCGCCCTGTTGGGTCGCCGTCGCGTGGCTACTGACGATATTGACGTCGTTGGGCTTGAGGCGGGCGCGATCCAGGGCCAGCCGGATGCATTCCGCCTGTCGGTTGCGGTCGGGCATGACGAAGTCGCCCGCATCCGAGTTCATCGCGTAGCCGACGATCTCCCCGTAGATACGGGCCCCCCGAGCTTGGGCGTCGGGCAACCGCTCGAGCAGGCACAATCCGCCCCCTTCAGCGACGACAATGCCATTGCGGGCGACGTCGAACGGGCGGCTGGCCTTTGTGGGATCGGCATGCTTCGCCAGGGCTCCTTCCGCGTGAAAACTCGCGAAAATGCCGAAGGTGTGAATGCTCTCGGAAACGCCGCCGGCCAGAGCTTGATCGACCTCCCCCAAACGCAGCAGCTGCACGCCTTGAATCAGCCCGGCATTACCCGCGGCGCAGGCGGCTCCCACCGTAAGGTGCGGGCCGGTGATTCCCAGACTGATCGTGACTTCCCCGGCCGGATTATTGGCTACCGTCCGGGGATTGTGGTGGTGGGACCAAACCGAGGTGTCGTAGTCGTATCGCGAAATCTCGTAGATTTCGTTCTCAGTCTCGACGTTGCCGTGCTCGGTAATCCCGATGAACACGCCGACCCGGCTTTTTTCGAGATCCGCCCAAGGCAGGCCGGCGTCCTTCACGGCCTCGTGCGCACAATAAATTGCCAAGGAGCCGGCTCGAGTCCCGCGACGGAGATCCTTTTTCTTTTGGTAGCGGAGCGCGTCGCAGCGGCAGACGCCCGCCACTACCGGCGGCATGTAACGAATTTCGTACGGGACGACCCCAGACTGCCCCGCCAGCAGGGCGCTGCGGAATTCCGGCAAATTGTTGCCGTTCGGGGCGGCCAACCCGACGCCGGTGATAACGATACGATTGCGGTCGGACACTCGATCGGCCATCAGGTGAGTTGGTAACTGCTTTGTACGTAAGGTGATAGGCTACGAACTTGCGGGAAGGTTAGAGATTACCGCAGACCGCAGTTCGTGACAAGTTGTGGAATTTGACCGAAGCCAGTCGAACCGGCGCCGAGATTCGCCACTTCGACGACCGCGCGTGATCGCATTCCGCCGAGGTTGGTGCCCCAAAACCGCTCTTGCGTGAAAATCAATCGCGCCCATAATTTGCGTCCCTTCCCGGTCTTTACTTGCCTTCGGTACTTCGCACTCAGGACTCTCGGGATACGCACGGATGTGGTGCCCCACTTGCAAAGCGGATGTCGCAGCTGAGGTTGCCGCTGACAACCGACGCGTCCGCTGCGCCACGTGCGGGGGCGAAATTCCGGTGCCCGCCAGCTTCGCCGGCCTGGCCAAGACCCGAGAAGCTCGCGACCTGCTCGACCGCTGGGCGTCCGAACGCCAGCCCGAGGCCTCTTCGGCCCGAACCCCTGTTGCTACCGGTCGCGGCGGCCCTCGTTTGGGACTGGGTGGAGTGAACCTGGAGGCCGAATCGACTTTCAACAGCGGTCGATCTGAGGATGTGGTTGTCCGACCGCGCTCTGAGGGTTCGCTCCAAGAATCGCACGGGTCGTCGCGGCGATTTGACGCGGCCCAGTCGCTCTCCGGGTCGAGTGGCGCCGAGCCGATTCGCAACGACAACGCCGGTTTCGCCGCCGGCAATTCGTCCGCGGGCACACAACGAATCTCCTCACGTTCAGAGTCGGGGCGCGTGCACCGCATCCACGGAATCGACTCTGCCGGACCAAGTTTTGACGTCCAAGGCAGCCTGCTGGAAACGGACCGCCGCAAGACGAATTGGACTTACGCTCTGGGTCAGTTGTTGGCCTATGCGGGCGTCGCGCTGTTGACCGTCGGCAGCACGCTCGTGCTGTGGGGCTATTTCGGCGGCCCGGCCAGTTATGCTCCGACCGGTTGGCTCACTACGATGGCCGGCCAGATGATCCTGATCTTGGGAGTCGTCACGCTGGTCTCAGGGGGGATGGAGCAGACCAACGAAGATGTCCGCGTCCGCATCGAGCGTTTGGGTGAGCGGATGATTCGGATCGAGCAAATTGCACGCGATCACGCGCTGCGCGGCCCAAATGTTGCCGCGGATTACTCTCGCGCGCAAGCCGCGGACGTCGCTGCTCGACAAGAATCCGAGCTCCGCCGCTAAGGCGAGTTAAACTCGTTGGCGCTTTGCGGTACACCTCTCAAGCCATGTCTCACGGTGCGTCTGTCGTCTGGTTCCGTAACGATCTGCGATTGTCTGACAATCCAGCTCTATCCGCAGCCGTTGCGCGCGGCGGCCCCGTAATTCCACTCTTTGTGTGGTTGCCCGAAGAAGACGGACGCTGGCCCCCCGGCGCGGCGAGCCGCTGGTGGTTGCATCAATCGTTGGTGCGCCTGGCTGCCGAGCTCCGAAAGCACCGTTCCCGATTAATCATCGCCCGCGGACCAAGTCTCCAAGCTCTCGAGAAAGTGTTGAAGTCGGCTGGAGCCGACGCGGTCTACTGGAATCGCCGCTACGAGCCGGCACTCGTTGAACGCGATCGACACGTCGAACAGGCGCTGCGCGAAGCAGGCGTCCACGTCGAGACGTTTGCGGGGAACCTGTTGTTTGAGCCGTCGCAAGTCGCGACCAAAGAACACAAGCCGTATCGCGTGTTCACGCCGTTTTGGAAAGCGTGCCTGGCTCTCGGTGAACCGAGCGAGCCGCTTCCAAAGCCCGGTCGGTGGAGTTCTCCCAAGCGATGGCCGAGATCTCTCGAGATCGAATCGCTCGGACTGGAGCCGAAAATTGACTGGGCTGCCGGATTTCGTGAGGTTTGGACGCCGGGTGAGCCAGGGGCGGGCGAACAACTCGACCAATTTCGCGCGGGAGCATTTTCCGACTATTCACGCGGACGAAACCGACCGGACATCATGGGGACGTCGCGTCTCTCGCCTCACCTTCACTTTGGCGAAATCACGCCACGACAGATTTGGCACGCTCTTGCCGGAAAATCGGAAGGAAAACCAAATCGAGCACTCGCCGCGCAGCGGACAAAATTCCGGGCCGAGCTTGGCTGGCGTGAGTTCGCGCACCACGTGCTGTTTCACTTTCCCGAAACGACCGACCGCACCTTGCGCGACGACTTCGCACGCTTTCCCTGGCGACGCAACTCGCGAGCGTTCAAGGCCTGGCAGCGCGGGCTGACTGGCTTTCCGATCGTCGACGCGGGAATGCGCGAATTGTGGACGACCGGCTGGATGCACAACCGCGTGCGGATGATTGTCGCGTCATTCCTAACCAAGGACTTGCTGCTGAGTTGGTGCGACGGGGCGCGGTGGTTCTGGGATACCCTGGTCGATGCCGACCTGGCGAACAACACGCTCGGGTGGCAATGGACGGCCGGCTGCGGTGCCGATGCGGCTCCGTTCTTCCGCATTTTCAATCCGGTCCTGCAAGGGCAGAAATTCGACCCGGAAGGAGCCTACGTGCGCGAGTGGGTACCCGAGTTGGCGGCGCTACCGCTCAAGTTCCTGCAAGAACCCTGGAAAGCGCCCGAGGAAGTTCTCGCTATGGCCGGCGTTCGCTTAGGTGACATCTATCCTCGGCCGATCGTTACGCATGCGGACGCACGCGACGAAGCGCTCGCTGCATTTCGCTCGCTCCGCGGGTGAAGACGCGCGGCTACTTGCTCGATCGTCGCGACGGCCGCTGCCACGTTTCGCCCCGCTTATAGCGATTGGCTCGGTCGACAACGACCGAATCTTTGCTCGTCGCGATCACCTTATCGAGCGCTTTGTCGACCTCGGCCTTATTGGGGTCGCGGACTTCGCGATGGTGGGCGATTTCGACGATCGTTTCGCAGGCAATCTGAGCAAACTGCGGCTGATCGACATAGGGCAGGACGAACCGCACCGAGTTCACGTCGTACGCCGTGCGCACGCGATTGATCACCAGCGACACCTCCTCGGGGGTCTTTGCCAGCTTCATGCCTTGCTCGAGCCGCGCGAGGCGATCTTTGTCAGACCGGCCGTCGCGAGCGGCGGCGACCTTCACATACGCTCGGAACGCTTGATCGCGTTCCGCGGCGTCAGTCGTTTGATTCGCAATCTCGAACAACTTATCGGCCACGCTCGCGTCGGGCCATTTGCTGAGTGCCTCGATGCCGAGCGACCGACGTGAACCGTCGGGCCCGGTCGCAATCGCCGCGACGAAATCGACTAGCTTCTTGCCACCGACCCGTCCCACGAGCGACAGCAACTGATCGCGCTGGGCCGCGTCCACCGTGTTGAGAGCCTCGATCAACGTATCGCCGCGCTGGTCGGCATTCTCGATGCGAGCACAGACGAGGGCGACATTCTTTTCCGCGTCGTCTCGCTCGTATCCCTTGCGGGCCTTCAGCACGCCGGGCAGCATCCGCGCGATTTGTTCAGGGCTACCAAGCTGCCCCAAAGCGCCCATCGCGGCTCGACGTACTCGAGCGTTTTCATCAACGCTCGCCGACAAGAGAGCGGGAAATTGATCCCGCGCCCGCCGCGTGGCCAACACTTCGATCAATGCCCCGTGCGCGGTTGGAGCGGCATTGAGCAAATCGGCCGCGAGCGTCTGGTTGACGGTCTCGACGGGAATCTCGATCAGGCTGCGACGGGCCGCAGCTCGTTCCGCGCCGGACTCGGCCGACAGTGTTTTGACCAGCAACGGCACGTCGTCCGCCTCACCTAACTTTCCAAGCGCCGCGATCGCCGCCGCTCGAACATTTTCGTCAGTGTTCGATTTCAACAGCTCAAATGTTGTGGCGCGAGCCGCGTGATCGCCGCGATCAGCCAAGGCATCCAACAGCGCGATTTGTCCGGCCGGATCGAGCTTCGGCAGTTGGGCCGCGAACAGTTGGGTGTAGGCGGCGCCGCGGGCGGCCGTGCGGACCTGATCGAGTCCTGCCGCGCGGAATTCTTTGTCGTGGTCGCCAATCAGCTTGACGATCATTTGGACGAATTCGTCAGACCGCGTCTCCGCAGCCTTCGACTTCGCGTGTGAGGCAAACGACAAAACACAGATGCCTCCGACAAACCAGGCACGACGTACGACTCGCAACATCATTCCATCATCCTCAACACGATTTCCGTGAATTCTGCGGCGGCTAGGAATTCTTGCGACCGCACGCCAACAAGCCGCGAGTTGCAGCGAGTCGCACCAACCGTGGCTGTTGATCGCCGGAGAGCGCCTTGTAGATGCCCGTAGCCTCGGCCTCTTTGTCGTTTTGCAGCAACGACTCGGCACACGAGAGGAGAGCATCGACGACAACTTGTCGATCACCGTTAGCCGCGGGGAGAGCCGTTTGCAACACTCCGGCCGCCTCTGGCGTGCCGATGGCGCCCAAGGCGAGGGCCGCGGCGCGGTTGATCGCCGGATCGTCGCTGCGAAGCAACTTGGCAAGCGGCGCCACGGCTACCGCATCACGGCGAGAGCCGACCGAATTGATGACGCCGATCTTCTGGTTCCCGTTCGCAGTCCCCAGCGCGTCGCGCAAGGCCGCTCCGGCTTCGGGAGCATTGATCCGCTCGAGCGCGTACCGTGCCATGTGTGATTGGTCTTTGTTCCCCAGTTGTGCGGCCAAGGTGGGGACACAAGCCGCCGTTCCCACGAGCGTGAGTTTGCGGCACACGTAGCCGTGACCGTCGCGCGAAAGATCGCTCTTCAGTGCCGCGATCAATCGGTTCTCGAGATCCTGATTTGCAGCCGCATCGCCGTGCGCGACGATCACTGCATCTTCAATCGGGGAGAGCGTGTTCAAATCAGTTCCCCAGTCAAACTTTTTCAGCGCTTCAAAGGCATCGGCCAGCATCTTGATTTCCTCGTTGCCGAGAGCTTGTCAGGTTAACCTGCCGCCAGTTTGCGAGATGGAGGCGGCCTGTCATGTGCCGCTTACACTTGCCACGGTTCGCGCCGGGCCCGGTCGACCAGGCGGTTGGCCTCGGCGTCGCCCGGAAACTCCTGTTTGGCGGCATCCCACTTCAAGGAGCGTTTTAAGAGGTAGGCGATATTCCCCAGGTGCGAGACGACGGCCGTATTGACCGCCAGCTCAATATCGCGGAACGGTTTCTCCCGCGTCTTCACGCAGTGAATGAAGTCGGCCCCGATGTTGTCGCCACCCTGATAGGTCGGCACCGGCTTCGCGGAGAGCTTTTCGCCGGGCGTCCCTTCAACGTGCATGTTTGGGGTGTGCGGCCGGTTGTGGTAGAGGATCAAGCCATTCGGATAGCGATAAGCGAGATAGGGCCCGGCTTTGTCGTCGTGATAGGTCACTTCTTCCGGCTGCAATTCGCGCACGTCGCAGATGAACGTCGCGCCGCCGAAGTGATGAGCACCCCAGTCGGTCATGCCGCCACCGGAATAGTCACTGAACGACCGCCAGCTCTTGCCGTTGATCGAATAACTTCCGCTACAGCGATTGGAGTTGTAAGGCGCCCAAGGAGCCGGACCGAGCCACATGTCCCAGTCAATTTTTTCAGTCGGCTCTTCGGCCGGCAGGTTGCAGAGCTTAGGCAGCGGCCCAACTTCGACGTTGATCGATTTGATCTTGCCGAACTCGCCCGCCCAAGCCGGATCGACGAGCTTCCGATAGTCTTCAAGCACGCGCTGACTGCCGCCTGAGACGACCCGCCCATAGCGCCGCGCGGCGGCAATCATCAGCGGTCCTTCCCGCAACGTCAGTGTTTCCGGCTTCTGGCAGAACACGTCTTTGCCGTTGCGGCAGGCCTCGATGGTGATGATCGCATGCCAATGGTCGGGCGTGGCAATGTGCACTGCGTCGATATCTGGTCGCGCGAGCAGTTCACGAAAATCGTTATAGGTCTTGCAGTCGCGGTTGCCGTAGTGCCCGTCGATCGTGGCCTTCGACCGCTCGCGCACGGCTTCGCGGACGTCGGACATGGCAACGTATTGCACGTCCTTGCGGTTCAAAAAGCCCCATTGATCACCGCGCCCCATGTTGCCGATGCCGATCCCTCCCATGACGATGCGATCGCTGGCGGCGGGCCGCTGGCTGTTACCGAGTGCCGAAGAGGTGATGATGAAGGGCACGCCGAACGCGGCCCCAGCACCGGCACTGGCTGTTTTCAAGAAATCGCGGCGGGTGGATCGCTTTTTCGGACTCATGGAAAATCCATTTTTTCAGGGATGGCGAACAGGCAGGAGCATGAGGTCGGCGGCGCGAGGAACTGAGGCAAGTTTACCGCGGCTGCATCCTAGTTGTCACCGGATGCCCCGATTCTGGGCGGCAGGAAACTGCGTGCCGACTCAATTTGGTTTCGCGGGAGACGCCATCAGCAATTCCACGATGTCCTCGAAGCCATTGGTCGTGGCGATTTCCAAAGGCGTGTTGCCTTTGTTGGGCAAGTTCGAAAAAAAACTAGGCAGGCCCTGGCTGTCGTGTTCGGAGTCGTGTTCCCAACCGCCCGGATTGTCGGCGCGCGGGTCCGCCCCGTGCGCGAGCAGCGCTTTCGCAATGGCGTAGCGATCGGCCCGCTTCGGTTCGGTTGATCGCAACACAACGTGGAGTGCCTGCCAGCCATACTTGTCGCGTTTGGTCAGGTCGGCCTTGTGGTTGAGAAGCAGCTCAAGCATGCCAACGTGGCCGTGCCGCGCAGCCGACATCAATGGTGTGTCGCCATATTTGTTCGCGGCGTTCACGGAGACACCCCGTTGGAGCAAGAAATCGGCCGTCTCCACGTGCCCGTAGTATGCCGCGCAGTAAAGCGGGGTCGCTCCGGAATCATCTTTCACGTCGAGTTTCGCGCCGTGCTCGAGCAGGTACTTGGCGACCTCGGTTTGACCGGCGTAGGCCGCCAAAGTTAGCGGGCAATGGCCGAAGCCATCGCGATGATCTGGGTTCTTCCCCAAGTTCAACTGCGCAGTGACGGCCTCCAGATCACCGGCGTGGGCCGCATTCAGGAGCGGGTCGCCGAAATCCTCAGGACCTTCAAAGAAGAGGAGATAACCAGCCGCGGCGAGCGCCAGCAGAAGAATGAAGAACACCGGGTACGCAACAACGCGAATCGCGATCGATCGTCTCATTCCCATCGTAAATACCCGGCGACTGTTCCCTGTTCCACGAGTTGAATCGGCCTGATTTTGATGCTACTGATCGCGCCACTTTGCCAACAACCAGTTTGCTAACAAGTAGTGCGGCTTCGGCCTTCTGGCGGTCGCGCGTACGCACGAATAAACTCAACAGCAAAGTACCAAACGAGTGCCGGCACGCTGCTCCCGATAGGCCCTCCATGCTTTCTTCGTCTCCAGGAATCAACGAACTTGCCACAGCGGAATTGCTTCGGCAGATCCGCCGGCTCGAAAAAGAGGCTCGACCGCTGGAACCGGGAGCCGCTGCGCGAAAGCGACTTCGTAAGGCGGTGGTTGCGTCTTCCGAACGATTTTTGCGCAAGGCCGAAACGCTCAAGGCCTACGTCGAAACTGAGGATAAGGGAATCGGCCTCCTCCGAGCGCCCATTGCGGAAGAGGGGATTTCCATCGAAACAGCGATCGAGCTGTTGGAACACGATGTGGTACGTCCCGGCGGTCATCCGGCCTCCGGCGGATATCTCGCCTACATTCCTGGCGGCGGTCTCTATCCCGCGGCCCTCGGGGATTACTTGGCCGCAGTCAGCGACAAGTATGCCAGCGTTTTTTTTGCCGGCCCCGGCGCCGTGCGGATGGAGAACCTGCTGTTGCGATGGGTCTGCGACCTGATCGGCTATCCCGCCGGTGCCGCGGGAAACATCGCCTCCGGAGGCAGCATCGCGAACCTCACGGCGATCGTCACGGCTCGCGAAGCTCACGGATTGAAATCTAGCGACTTCCCCAAAGCGGTAGTCTATTTGACCAGCCAGGCCCATCACTCCATCGACAAGGCCCTCCACATCGCTGGCCTTGGAGAAGCGCAAGTTCGCCACATTCCGATCGACGATCGTTATCGCATGCGGCCCGAAGTGCTGGAGGCGACGATTGCCGAGGATCGCCAGCAGGGCTTGCGGCCTTGGTTGGTCGTTGCCGCGGCCGGAGCCACAGATACCGGCGCCGTCGATCCGTTGGAGTCGATTGCTGCCATTTGCGAACGCGAGCGGTGTTGGTTCCATGTCGACGCCGCCTACGGCGGATTTTTCTTGTTAACTGAGGAGGGACAGGCGGCGCTCAAAGGCATTGAACGGGCGCACTCCGTCGTGCTCGATCCTCACAAGGGGTTGTTTCTGCCCTGGGGCGCGGGGATTGTCGTGGTGCGGGATGGCAACGCGCTCGCGGCGGCCCATCATTACACGGGCCATTACATGCAGGACGCAACACGCGATCCGGGCGAAGTTTCTCCTGCCGACCTTTCGCCGGAACTCACGAAGCATTTTCGCGCGCTGCGGATGTGGCTGCCCCTGATCTTGTCCGGCACGAAGCCATTCCGGGCCGCCCTTACGGAAAAGCTGCTGCTCGCACGTTACTTTCGTCAGGAAATCCAAGCACAAGGCTTCGAGGTCGGGCCGCCGCCCGATCTTTCGATCGTAACCTTTCGTTGGGCCAGGCCGGGCGCGAGCCTAGAGCAGCAAGATCGTGACAACGAGACAATCGTTGACGCCATCCGACGAGACGGCCGGATCTTTTTATCCTCCACCCTACTCGAGGGTCGGTTCACGCTACGAATGGCCGCCCTGGGGTTTCGAACGCATCGCCGCACCATCGACCTGGCCGTTCGAATTCTCAGCGAACAGCAGGCAGCTCTGACTAAGACCTAGAGCCATAGAATTAGCGGGCCAGTTGTCCGATCGAGAGCCTTCCCCGCGATCCATCGCGGGGCTATTCTCGATCGTCAACGGGAGAGGCAAATGTCGATTAAATCTGGGGCGATCAACACGGCCAAAGTCCAAGGCCGGCGGAAACTTCGATTTGCTACGTTCGACGAGTTAGTCGCCGACATCGATCGGCTGAGTTCGGGGCCAGTCAAAGTGCTGGGCAACTGGAGCCCGGGGCAAGTCTTCCGACACCTGGCCACGGCTTACAACGGATCGATCGATGGATTCACGATGACGTTTCCGCTGCATTTTCGTTTGATTGCCAAGGTGTTCCGAAAGAAACTCCTGACGATGCAGATGCCGGCCGGATTCAAGTTGCCGCCGAAGGGGGCGGCGATGTTGGAGCCTCCCTCCACGGCGACAGACGAGGGTGCCGCCCAACTGCGGGCAGCCATCGAGCGCCTCAAGCGCGAACCAAAACGCGCAAATCACCCCATGTTCGGCGAATTGACCCGGGAGGAATGGGACCGCGTCCATCTCACGCACGCCAGCCTTCATCTGAGTTTCCTGGTCCCCGAGCGAGAGGCGACGGTGGTCGGTCCCGAAACCGGACGAGGTTGATCACATCCAAGCGGCAGAAACCCTCAAAACTCGAGGCGAGCAATCCATGACAGTCCAACGGGTCTACTCGGGCGCCACTTGGGAAGGCAAAGTCGGCTACTGCCGAGCGATCAGGACTGGCGATCTGATTTTCGTGACCGGAACTGTCTCGGTTGACGATCAGGGCAAATCGTTTGCGGTGGGCAATCCCTATGAGCAAGCCAAGCGGTGCCTGTTCATTATCGAGCGGGCACTGAAAGAACTCGGGACCGATCTGTCGTCGGTCGTGCGGACGCGGATGTTCGTCACCGACATTTCCAAATGGCAGGAATTCGGAAGAGCCCACGGCGAGCATTTTCGAGACTTTCCTCCGGCCACGACGATGGTCGAGGTCAAGTCGCTGATTGAACCCGACCTGCTGATCGAAATTGAAGCAGACGCCGTCGTTTCGCGATCTGGCCAATGAAGTCGAGCGAACCAGTCGATGGATCTCTTAGACCGCTTGCTGGGTCATGACGCCTGGACGACGCAGCAATTGCTCCTGCTCTGCCGCGATCTCACCGACGAACAGTTGGATCGCGATTTCGATATCGGGCACAGAACTGTGCGGCAGACGTTGCGACACGTCATCCGCAACGTCGAGGGTTGGTCCGATCTCATGTCGGGGCGACCGTTGCGGGAAGATCCGGGGCCGCAGGGAAATTCGGTTTCGGCCTTGACCGCTCGGCTTGAAGTCGCGGCTGCAAACTTGGCAACGGTGGCGCGAGGCGTGGCCGAGCGGGGAGCCTGGGACGAGAAATGGCTCGACACGCACGCCGACCCGCCCCAGGAGAAAACATACGGCGGTGCCATCGCACATGTGATCACGCACAGCATGCACCATCGGGCCCAACTGCTCTACATGTTGCGGAAGCTGGGTGTGGAAAACCGGCCGGAGGGAGATGTTCTGAGCTGGGAACACCGAGCTTCCAGTTCCAGCTAGCTCCGAGCCCGCCTGGGTGAAAAAGAGAACTCTCGGCGAAAGCTGCCTTCCGCCGAGAGTTGAGAGTCCGAGAAGAGCTGGATCAGCCAGCCCGCTAGACGTCACTCACTTTTGACTGACGCTGCAACACGCCTTGTTGCCGGCACAGCACTTCTGTCCCGCTTTGCAACAAGCGGGTTTTGCATCGCTCGAACAGCAAGCCGATTTCGCGGTGCAGCAGGCCAGCTTGGCGGTGCAACAGTCGGCGAGCTGAACGCCGGCTTTCGCCGAAATCTTCGTGGCACAGGAACAGGTCTTCATGCTCGCGAGCGAAACCGTGGGTTTCGCAGCGCTCTTGGCTGCGGAGGCCTTCTGCGCCGAGGTGCAGCAGGCCTTGCCTTCGGCACAGCATTTCTGTCCCTTTTGGCAGCAGTCGGCTTTCGTAGCGCCTTGACAGCAGGGCAAGTTCGCCTGGCAACAGGCGAGCTTCGCAGAACAACAATCCAGCGGCTTCTGCTCGACGGCACCTGTCGGAAGCAGGAGACCGAGGCCAAGGATGGAACCAGCAATTAATCTAAGCAACATGGGAATTCTCTCCTGAAGATGTCGTTTGGGATCCGCAAATGACTGCGCGAAGATGAGCGCAGGTCAACAACCGTGTCGCGGAAGAAGGTGCGCCGTAAAAGAGGACGACGCAGCGCGCGGATCAGCAGCGCCAGACACACTTCAGAAGATTGAGCGGCGGCCCTTCGTCCAATGAAGGACGTGAAACTATCCAGCTCAACGTCGATCCCAAGCCGAGGACCGAATCACAGATCACGACCGGCAAGACCACCGTAGGCGCCACGGATTGTTGGACGCGCTTCACTGGCAGAGCCGCGTCGCGCTGGCAACAGCACCGCAGATTCGGCGTGGTTGGCCGGCTGCCAGAATCAGCGCGCCGATTCAGCTGGCGCCGCTGGCAACAGGGCCGCTGGGCGACCGCCTCCGTGGCGTGCGCTGCGGGAACCGAGTTGCCTGGCGAAGACGCACAGCACCAACCCGTCGGCAACACCATGCCGAAGGTCGAACTCAGAACGGCGATTTTGAAGAGCCAGGAGTTCATCGCACTGCCATTATAGCGTTGGCATCCCAAATTAAGGATACGTTCAGACCGGACATCTCGTTTGATCACTGTCTTTGGCAGGGGACTGCCGATTGCCAGAGCGAATGTAAGCGAATCAGCAGAGCACAGTTGCGACGATTCGCGCATCGAGACTGTCAAGCTTATCCAGAGGTTACAATGTCGGGGAGGCGATGATAAATCACCCGAAACAGGATCACTCCCAGGATTCCACCTGGAATTGCTGCCACATTACCTAAGACGTGACACGCGATCGCCGGCCACAGACTTCGACTGCGTGCCCGTAAGACGGCACAGACCCAGCCCAAAACGAGTGTTGCCGCAATGAGGGGCACCGCCCCTTTGAGCCCCAGCGGAGTCCAAATGAGCGACACGTGCATCGCGGCAAACACCAGCGCCGAAGAGAGGATCGCGGGAGCAAAAGGAGAGAGGGCCAGGGTTTCCTCGCCTCTGGTAGTCCACGATTGCACGAGGCCGCGAACGTAGATCTCCTCCGAAAAACTGCTCACGAACCAGATCATGACGATGATTTCGGGGAAGCTCATTTGCGCGACGAGCGGATGTTTGCGGCCCACAAAGATCAGGACGACCGTCGCCGCCATCATCGCAGCCGCACCAATCCCGTACCAAGCGAGATGCGACCGACTCCAGACGGGGCGGCGCCACCCCATTTCGCCAAAGGGCCGACGTTGCAATGCCCAGCCGAGGAACGCGAGCACAACCATCGACCCTTTGAGCACCAACTGAGAACGAATCGGAGACCCAACCACCTCTGCAGGAAGCACCGCTTTCAGAGCATACGCCAAGCCCATAAACAGCAGAATTCCCCACACAAACCCGACGAGCGCCCGAACTCGTTGATCTCGCATTCCGGTCGATCCCCTCCGCCCGTTCGAACGGGTTTGGTTAGGTGGCTCTTAGCTCTCGCAAAATGGCAAGTAGCGCGCGCGTCGGATCGGGGAGATCCGTCCGGATCAGCGTGGCAGTCTGATCCGTCGCCAGCCGCGGCAAGCGCGGGCAGTGAAACCGAACTTCGGGATGAGCCTTCTGCAAGAAGCGACACACCGTTTCGGCCGCCGCCTTGGCCGCCGCGTACTCGCCCATATTCAAGGGAAGTTGCTCGACGAAGGCGGACGAGGGGTAGACGACGTTCCTTAACGAACTGCCCAGCGCTCGAGCGGCGTGAAACGTGTCGAGAAATCCGTCGACGTAGTAACGCGAAAAGTCTTGAAAGCGATCAAAACTGAATCGCCGCGGAGCCCCGCCCGAAATAAACGGCGTCGCGAAATAGCACAGCAGAGTGGGCGACCAGGTCTTCGCAAGTGCCGGCAGCTGAACTGCGTCCGTAAGCACGTCATAGGCAAAGCTGGAAGCCGTTCCTAGTAATGCGGTGACTTCCGACACGACACGATCGGCATCCGCCGCGCCCCGCTGGTAGGTCAATTTGACGGCCGCCCCACCGGCGGCGAGCAACTTGACGGCAACCTCGCCTAGGCCGCGCGAACCCCCGATCACGAGCGCCCGTTCCGTCTGGAACTCGCCCGCGCCGACCAAGGATCGGAGATCGGCGAATGACATTTGCCCTTGAGGCTCCGGCCGCACAAACGAAGTCACGATCCCCTCGAAGCCGGGACCTTCGATATGCAGCTCCAAACGCGAAACCCGCTCGTCGTAGGTTTCGGTTCGATAGCGCAGCCCCGCGCCGCGACCCGAAACTGGTGCGGCGCTCGAATCCTGAAGCTCGAGCCCGGCCAAGATCGAGTTCAACCCGGGTGCTTCCATCCCGACGACACGGGTGGACGCCAACAGGGCGGCGAGTTGATCCGCGGGCAAGAGGCTCGCAGCGTTGGGGAAAAGTCGTATGGCAGCCTCCGGCTCCAAATAGAGCGGGAACTCGCCGTTCGCAGACTGCAATTCCGCAGCGCTCCGACTGCGACACGGATCGCAAGGGGGCAGTTCCTTCAGAGTGGAAGGAGCGGTCCCAGTTCCCCGTTCCGGCGAACTTGATGCAAACACAGCCGTCACACTCGCCACTTTGACTTCTTCGGACAACAGCTCGAGCTGCACCTCATTGGAACTCTTCGCGTGCGTGGCGAGTTCGACCGCGACATTCAGCGGAATCGAAGAGCGGAACTTGGCCTTGAGACGTTTGAGACGAAGCGGGGCAAGCGTTCCCTCCAACCACGCGTCGAGTGCCCAGAGCAACGTGTGCATCCCATGCACGACAGGCCGGCCGAACAACAACCTGCGCGCCGCCACGGGATCCATGTGGATGGGATTGTAATCGCCCGAGAGCCGCGCGAAGGCTAGCTGATCATCGGCGGTAAAGAGGCGTATTCTTGTCGACATCAAGGGTCAAGCAACTAGGGATCTGAGAAATGCCCGCTGAATTTCGGGCTAGGCTTGATCTCGAATTCTGTCGCGAAAGTCGATCGAACACAATCGATGTCGTCGACAATGTCGTGAGCAATCCGAAGGCTTTAGTATTCCGTTTGACAGCCAGACTCAACGACGTTGGACATTCGGCCAAGTCACGCCGGCCACGCTCTCAGGGCGATTTGCGCGACCCGCTCCAGTTCGCGTCGGTTGGCGCCACTCACGGCCTGCACCGACATTCCATGCAGGATGGTGGCAACGAACCGCGCGAGGTCGGCGGGAACGGCTGCCGGGGGCAGATCTTTTTCTTTGGCCGCGCGCTCGAATCGTTCGCGGAGGGCTATCACGAAGGCGTCGCGCCGTTTGGCCATCTCGCGGCGCACGCAGTCGCCCGTGTCGCCGCAAGCCAGGGCTCCCTGCACCAGGAAACATCCGTGGGGATTTCTTGCATCGGTCAGCATGTCGATGGTCGCACCGAGCGAACGCTCGAAGACGGCTCGCGCGGTCGGTTGGTTGAGTGCATCGCGGACATTGGCTCCCGGACCGTCGACGTAGCGATCGATGGCCTTGCGAAACAGAGCTTCCTTATTGCCGAAGGCTGCGTAGAGACTGGGGCGGCTGATGCGCATCGCCTTCGTCAGCTCAGGCAGCGACGCCCCTTCGTAACCCCGGCGCCAAAAGACTTTGAGCGCGCGATCGAGAGCTTTGTCGACGTCGAATTCCCGCGGACGGCCGCTGCGCACGTTTCTCCTTCTTCTGTACCGAATGGTACACGTCGTGGCTTGACTCGGCAAATCGAGACGCCTATTTTTTACTGGTCAGTACAGAACTCGTTTGGGAAAGGAAGCAAGCCATGTCTAAGAAACTCGCGGGGAAAGTGGCGGTGGTCACTGGAGCATCCAAGGGAATTGGGGCGGCGATCGCCCGCCAGCTCGCGGCCGACGGGGCTTCGGTCGTCGTTAACTACTCTTCAAGTAAGGCAGGGGCCGATCGGATTGTCGCAGACATCGTCAAAGCCGGCGGTAAGGCCGTGGCGGTTCAAGCGGACCTATCGAAGGAACCCGACATTCGGCGTCTGTTCGCCGAAACCAAGAAGGCCTACGACAAGGTTGACATTCTGATTAACAACGCGGGCGTTTACGAATTCCTTCCGCTCGAACAGATAACGGCTGACGCGTTTCACAAAATGTTCAACTTGAACGTCCTCGGGCTGATTCTGGCCTCGCAGGAGGCAGTGAAGCACTTTGGCTCAGACGGCGGCAATATCGTCAACATCAGCTCCGTGGCCGCTACCAGTGCCCCACCGACGGCATCGGTCTACAGCGCGACGAAAGCCGCCGTCAACGCCGTGACGCGCTCGCTGGCGCAAGAGTTGGGCCCGCGCAAAATCCGCGTCAACTCGATCAACCCAGGAATGATCGAAACCGAGGGACTCCACGCCTCTGGCATCACCGAGAGTGATTTTCGGAAGCAGACCGAAGCGCAGACCCCGCTGGGCCGTATCGGCCAGCCCGAGGACATCGCGCCGATGGCGGCATTTCTCGCCTCGTCCGACTCGGCCTGGATTACCGGCGAATCGTTCTACATCACCGGCGGCGTCCGGTAATTCGCGTTCCGCTGCCGCCGACCACCATCGCTCGCCCAGAAGTGCGACCGCCGTTGCGGTCTCAAACCCAAACCGTCGCACGGCGGATCGCATTTTTGGCTAAGATTGCCTCTCTCGGCACGAACAAGAGTGGGTAGTAGACCTGCAAGTGGCAGTTCGTCTGGTCGGAATCGCGCCGTCTTATCCGAGATCGCCGCATGGAAGAATCGACCGAAGTGCAACCCTCCGCGCAGTCGTCCGTCGAGCCGCGCCCAACGCCGGCCGTGCAGATTGGCCCGGTCCGCCTCCGAGGCATCCCGGCGGTTATCGCGTTCGCCGTGATCTCGGCCGCGATCGTCGCACTCATCATTTACTCGCAACCCAGGCCAACCGTCCTGGTATCGGCCGCCATCTGGTTTGCGCTGGATATCTATTGGAGCGTCGCGGAAGTGCAGCGACGGGCGGCCAAAACCGCCGAATCGCGCGAATCTCGCAGGCTGCATGGACGGCTGATCATGGCAGCACTCTTGCTGCTCTTCCTCCCAATTCCCGGACTGACCGGGCAATTTGTTCCCGATACGCTGGCGACGGGCGCCCTTGGCCTAGCGCTTCAGGTCGGCTCCGCGCTGTTCTATTTTTGGTGCCGCTTGTATCTCGGCCGAATGTGGAGCGGCGCAGTCAGAATTGTGGAGGATCACAAACTGATTGAATCAGGGCCGTACCGAGTCTTGCGACACCCCATGTACACGGGGATGCTAGGCATGTGCGTCGGAACGGCGATCGTATCGGGGCAATATCACGCTCTCCTCGGAGTCGGACTCTTCGCGTTCGCATACGCGCGAAAGATTCGCATCGAGGAGCGGATTCTGTGCGAGGAGTTCGGTGCCACTTACGACGCTTATCGGCGACGAACCTCGGCGCTCGTCCCGTGGGTATTTTGAACGATCGGCCGCAGATCGCATGTTCATTTCAGACCCAAGTTCGCAAACCTGATTGGTTTGGAGACGAGTCATGCTGCAGGGCGCCTGTCCCGAATGTGGATCCGCGATGGAAGACGGGGTCATTCCCGATATGGCCCACACACAAGTCGTACAATTGGGGTGGCAGGCGGGGCCTCCCGAGGATGCCAAGTTTCTGGGAATGAAAGCTGGCCTGAAAGTCAATGTGAAGGAATTGCTAAAGATCACGGCACGCCGCTGCACCAAATGTGGCTTTTTGAAGCTCTACGCCAAACCGAAGAGCGAGTGATCTTTCGCGCCCCACGTCAGCGTTGGATCATTTCCGGTTCAGCGAACTTTTGTCCGTCACGAATCGCTCGGCCGTTTCGCGGTTGATCTTCCCCGCGAGAAAGAGTTGCCGCACGGACTCGTCGAGAGGCAGCATCCCCTCCGCGCGGCTCGTGAGAATGTTGCGGTCAATACTCTCATCTTTGCCCGTGCGAATGGCGCTGGCGATCGGGGAATTATTGAACATGATTTCCAGCGCCAGCTCGCGTTTGCCGCCCGTGATACTGGGCAATAGGTGTTGGCAGATGACGGCTCGCAGACTCAACGCGAGCTGGGCGCGAACTTCATTCTGCACGTGTTGCGGGACCAGATCGACGTAACGCGTGATGGCTCCCTTCGCATCGCGCGTATGCAGCGTCGCGAAGACGAGATGGCCCGTCTCTGCCGCGCTGAGCACCATCTGAGCGGTCTCAAAATCCCGAATCTCGCCCACCAGGATCACGTCCGGGTCTTGCCGCAATCCGTACTTCAAGCCTTCGGCGAATGAGGCCGCATCGCGACCAACTTCGCGCTGCGTGACGATCGAGCTGTCGTCACTCGGGAAGACGTACTCGATCGGCTCTTCGAGCGTGATGATTCGATGGTTCCCCTCCCGGGCGAGGAGATTGATCAGCATCGCCAATGTGGTCGTTTTGCCGGCGCCCGACACTCCCGAAATCAGAACGAGTCCATTACGAAAATGAGCGAGACGCTGGGCCAGCGGCAGAGGGAAACCGGCCCACACAAACTCCGGAATCTGGGACGGAATGATCCGAAAGCAGGCTCCGACGTTGAAGCGGGACATGAAGTAGTTGACCCGCAGGCGGCGTTGCGCGCCGCCGAGATTCAACTCGAGGGCGAAGTCGGAGTTGCTCTCGCGCTCAAATCGTTGCCAGGTGTCAGGCGGGCAGAACGGTTCGAGTTGAGCCCTCGCGACTTCAGCGGTGATTACCGGCCCGACGGTCGGCTGCAATCGGCCGTGCAATCGCATCGTGGGCCGATGTCCAACCACGAGGTGGAGGTCTGAGGCCCCCTGTCCGGCGGCCTCAGCCAGGGCTTCGCGAAGTAGGGACGTATCTGCGACTTCGGCAGTCATCGGGGAGCGCACCTTAGGCAGGAAAGTGTAGCCGGCGACGTCGATCGTACCGAGTAAACCCCTGGAAAATGGTCGAAAAAAGGTTGTCTTCAGGATTCGCAGAATTCGAACCGGGACTTGATACTCGTCGTCGGCTCGATGCGGTAGGATGTTTTGCGGGTTTCGTCGGCCGGTTTTTAGCTCCCTTGAGGGTTCCACCATGCGACGGTTGTTGGCGGTTGCCTTGGTATTATTCGGCGGGTTAACCGCGCGGGCCGATGGGCCCGTGAAAGTCGTTTCGATTGAAGGCGTCACGGAATATCGGCTCGCGAACGGAGCCCGCGTGCTGCTGTTTCCCGAAGTCTCTCGGCCGACGGTTACGGTCAATATGACCGTGCTCGTTGGAAGCCGACACGAAGGTTACGGCGAAACGGGTATGGCCCATCTCCTCGAACACATGGTGTTCAAGGGCACGCCCAATCACCCACAAGTTCCCAAGGCACTTCGCGATCACGGCGCCAACTTCAACGGCACCACCAATAACGACCGCACGAACTACTTCGAGACGATGCCCGCGAATGATGCGAATCTGGAATTCGGCATCGCGCTCGAGTGCGACCGCCTCGTCAATAGCTTCGTCAAGCGCGACGATTTGATCTCGGAAATGCCCGTCGTCCGCAACGAGTTCGAGCGTGGCGAGAACAACCCGGCCGCTGTCCTCGGCGAACGCATCCGATCGGCCGCCTATGAGTGGCACAACTACGGCAAATCGACGATCGGCAACCGCTCCGACATCGAGCGCGTCCCGATCGAAAACTTGCAAGAGTTCTACCGCAAATACTACCAACCCGATAACGTCGTCCTGATCATCGCCGGCAAATTCGAGGAACCCAAGGCACTGGCGCTCGTCGAAAAATACCTCGGCTCGATCCCCAAACCGAGTCGAGAATTGCCTGTCGCCTACACGGAAGAACCGGCTCAGGATGGCGAACGCAGCGTGACACTTCGGCGAGTGGGCGCGATTGGTGAGGTCGGCGTTGCGTATCACGTTCCGGCCGCCTCTCACAAAGATTGGGCGCCGCTGAATTTGCTCGACGGCATGATCTCGCAAGCCCCGAACGGCCGCCTCTACAAAGCGCTGGTCGAGTCGAAACTGGCGACGAGCGCGTTCGCGGGTTCCGACAATTCCCACGATCCCGGCCTGTTTGAGGCCACGGCAGCTTGCGCTCCCGAAAAGATCGACGCCGTGAAGGCCGCCCTGATCAAGACCATTGAAACGCTCGGGGATAAGCCGTTCACTCAGGATGAAGTCAACAAGGCGAAGGTTCGCTACAAGCGAAACGCCGAGACTCTTCAATCCAACGGCCAGGCGATGTCGCAGGCCCTCAGCTCGGCGTCGAGTCACGGCGATTGGCGTCTGTTGTTCCTGCAACGCGACTGGATCGCCAAGACCACGGCCGACGACGTCAACCGCGTGGCCAAGACCTATTTCCACCAGCCCAACCGCACCATTGGCGTCTATATTCCGACGAGCGCGCCGGAACGGCTTTCGATCCCCAACGTCCCCAACATCCAGATGGTCGTGAAGGACTACAAGGGGGGCGCCGTCGCCGAAGCGGGCGAAGCGTTCGACCCGACGCCGGCTAATCTCGACAAACGAACCACGCTCATCGACGAGGGGAACTTCAAGGCCGGACTCCTGGCCAAGAAGAATCGCGGCTCGACGGTCGCGCTCGTGCTGACGCTGCACTATGGAAATGAAAACTCGCTCAAAGGTCAGACGACGGCTGCCGGGATGTTGCCCGGACTGATGATGGCCGGCACGAAGAAGCACGATCGCCAGGCTCTGCGCGAGGAACTCGACGCTTTGGGCGTGCGAATTCGCGCGGGGGCCGGTGGCGGCTTCCGCGGTCGCCGCGGCGGCCGAGGAGGTGGCGGCGGCGGCTCTTTGGGTCAGTTGACCTTCTCTGTCGATGCGAAGCGCGACACTCTGCCGCAAGCACTCAAGTTGTTGGCCGAAATCCTGCGCGAGCCCGCGTTCCCCGAGGAAGAGTTCGAAACCTCAAAGGACCGCATGATCTCGTTCGCGAAAGCAGGCAAAACGGAGCCGGGCGTACTGGCTGGAAATAAGCTGAGCCGCAGCCTTTCCCCGTATCCGGCCGACGATGTGCGTTATGCTCCGACACTCGAGGAAAACCTCAAGCGAGTGAAGGGCGTGACGCTCGACCAGATCGAAAAGCTGTATCAACTCCAGATCGGCGGCTCGCACGCCCAACTGGGCGTGGTCGGCGATTTTGATCCGGATACGACCGTGAAACTCGTGAAGGACATGCTCAAGGGTTGGGAGTCGAAAGTTCCCGTCCGACGGATCGATCACCACGTCGCCGACGACGTGCACGGTTCGACCTCCGACATCATCACTCCGGACAAGGCCAACGCCGAGTACCTGGCCGGTGTGCAGTTCCCACTGACCGACGCTGATCCCGATTACCCGGCTTTGCGGATTGCCAACTTCATATTCGGTGGCAGCACGCTGGCGTCACGCATCGGCGACCGCATCCGTCAGAAGGACGGTCTCTCATACGGTGCCAGCTCCGGCTTCGCCGCGTCGTCTCGCGACCCGGTGGCGTCGCTGACGGTGACGGTCAGCACCAACCCGGTGAACATCGACAAGGTTACCTCGGACGTGCATGAGGAACTCCAAACGTTCCTGAAGGACGGCCCGACAGAAAAGGAGCTGGCCGACGCGAAGCAGGCCTTCGTGGAAGGCCTCAAGGTTGGCCGCACGAGCGACGAGGCGATCGCCGCCCAGATCGTCTCGCACCTCGACATCGGCCGTACGTTCGCCCACGAGGCCGACCAGGAGAAGGCAATTCTCGCCCTCACTCCGCAAAAGGTCACCGAGGCCTTCCGAAAACACGTCGATCCCAAGAAGCTGGTGATCATCCGCGCGGGAGACTTCAAAAAATAGAGGTCGGCAAGCAATAGATTCGGCCACCAGCGACAACGAGCGCATCTCATTTGGGTGATGCCAAACGGGTGCGCTCGTTCGCATTCCGGCAGTCTAGCCTAGGTGCGCGGATCCCCGGATTACGGCTTTGAACGAAAAGACTCAGCTGCCGCAAGCTGGAGGTCCATTTCGGGTCCCGCTGGAGATGAAAGTGTCCAGACCTGGTAGTGGGCACGTCTCCCGAACGAATTCCGGCGATTGGCACGGAGTTCAGCGGATAGCCCCTCAAAATAACGGAGGAACGGCATCACTCAGCTCTTTTTGCAGTTTGTCTCGTTTTATTGTGATCCTCGCGCGTTCTCTCGCGATGCCCAGCGTTTTCACTGCTGCTGCACTGGGTTGTATCATGCCGTCCTGCCGCGCGATTGATATCCTCTCCGTCGCACGGGCCAGTCTCTGGAGCCGATCATCTAGTTGTCTGATCCGCTCTCTTTTTCTGTCCTGCTCGGTAGCGCGCTGTACCATGTGGTGTCCGACTCGAAACGTGTCGAACAGCGACGCCGTCAGCGCAGCCAATGCAGCGACCAAAAACAGCAGCTTCCGTCTCATGCCGTCATTCTAGCGGCGGATTCGGTGAATTGTTTTCAAAGTGGGACATCACCGTGGCCGGTCCTGCTCGCTAACTGTCCCACTACCTCCGGACCTGCTTCAGACTTCGTCGCAACCAGCTTTCTGAAAGTTAACTCCGGTCCGCCACCTCCGCTGGGACCGGACCGCGCATCCCGAGTAACAGCGTCTCGCTCCGGTTATTCGAGTCCCATCCTAGTGTCCGAGTCCCGTCCCAGTGTCCGAGTCCCGTCCCAGTGTCCGAGTCCCATCCCAGTGTCCGAGTCCCGTCCCAGTGGTCCAGTCCCGTCAGACCGGCATCAGCGATCCGACACAGCGCCCCGACGCGCACCGCGATTGTCCTCGGCCGCACGGTCCCTAAATCCAGCGTACCGCCCTCAGCTTCTGGCGCGGACCCCGAGTTTCTACGCGCGTAGAAACAACCGGTAACTTCTCGCAAAGGGTCCGAGGCCGCGGGGCGCGCACCGCGTTGCACAAGCCACGTTTAGCAAACCGCAGAGCGAACGATTTTCGCATCCGTTGACGCGGTTAAGCCCACGCACGCCGCAATCGCGACACGATGAGGTCAAACACCAGCACCAATAGCACGGATAGCCCCATCGTCGGCAGCAAGATGCTGGTTGCCGTGATTGTGGCGACGAGCCAGCGCGGTCGGCGGGCCTCGATGCGGCGGGGTAGGCCCAGTCGGCCGGTCGGGCGGCGTTCCCACCACATCCAGAGGCCGGTCACCGGCGACGTGATCAGGATCACGCAGGTTACTAGCCACAGGATCTTCGACGTGAGCCCCAGGACCGAGCCGACGTGAAGGGGATAGTTCCACTTCTCGAACCAATACAGCGGCTTGGCCTGACTGAGGCGGCGATCTGCCAGGATCTCGCCCGTGGCGCGGTCGATGAACAACATGCGGTGGACTGCGGACCCATAATCGCTGCTGCTGAAAACCATGTATACCGCGTTGGGGGCGCGTGGGAACCAGATCGTCAACGTCTCGCCAGGCATCTTTTCGTGCCCGATCTCGATGAACCGGTCGAGGGGCAGGTCTTTCGCCTCGGGTGGGGACTTGCACAGCATCGGCTTGCTGAACATGTCGGCAGCCTCGGTCTTCTGCGAGACGTAAAAGAAGCCGCTGCCCCAAACGTACGTGTAGATCAACCCGGTGAGCGAAATCACGATCGCGGTGATCGCCACGTAAATGCCGGCCACCGAGTGCAAGTCGCGCAGCACCACATAAGGTTTCCGCCGCAACCGCGGCAGCCACACGCCCCAAACCTGGTTCCACCGGCGTGGCCACCACAGATACATGCCTGTGGCTGCGAGCACGATCGTCCAGCAGGTGGTCAGTTCGACGACGATCCGCCCCGTAGTCCCCACGAACAGAGTCCGGTGCAACTTCAGCACGATGTCGAAGAAGCCTCCCCCCTCGATGGCGCCCAGGTACTGGCCCCGGTAGGGATCGACGTAACTGTATTGAAATTTTTCTCCGGACATCGCGATGCTGGTCGCGCGCTTGGGGTCCGAAAAAACCTGCATCAAAGCAATGCGGACCGGCGTGGGGACGGAGGCCTTAGCCGCCGCCAGTTGCCGCTCGTAGGGAACGCGCTCGGCACCCGGCTCGACATACGTGACACCGGGATAGAGCAGCCCCTCCAGCTCATCCTTGAAGATGTAGAGCGCTCCGGTCGCGGCCACCACGATCAACGCGGGCGCGACGATCATGCCGGCATAGAAATGCCAGCGCCACACGATCCGATACAACCGATCCGCGGCGGCGGGCCGCCGGGTGCCAGCCGGAGGCGCCCCGCCGGATGCGAGTTGTTGACGCGCGGTCGTTGTTGGTCGCTCGAGCGACGTGGTGCTCATGGGAGGGGGCGGATGGTTTTCCTGACGGCGCAAGGTAGGTCTCGCCGCCGGGGCGGGTTATGGACTCCATTATGGTCTTCGAACCCGCAGAGACCAACCGCCGCGCTCACTGCGGCTTGCTAGTGCGCATAGACCGTCGCGCAATGGTTCCGACCACTGCGTCTCTAATTCCGGATTCGACGTTCAATCCCAATGAAGCCAGACAGCATCAGCTCGTTCGCGTTTCGCATCACAAACGCGGATCGACCGGCTCGCTTTCGAGTGCGAGCACGCCGAACACACACTCGTGAACGCGGCGCAGTGGCTCGTGCCGCACGAATCGCTCGAGGGCTTCGATTCCCAAGGCGAATTCGCGGGTGGCCAACGATCGCTTGCCAGCCAGGCTTCGGCTTCGAAGGCGCGAGAGATTTTCCTCCGCCGTGTAATCGGGACCGTAGATAATTCGCAGATACTCCGGCCCTCGGCATTTCACCGCCGGCTGCACAAGTCCCTTCGGGCCGCGCGTCACGAAATCGAGCGGCTTGACCACCATCCCTTCACCGCCGCGGCTGGTGAGGGCCGTCCACCAGGCGATACCCTCCTGCTCGCTCGCGGGTACGGTGACGTCGATCACCTGGAACTGAGTCGCGAGCAGCAAATTCGGATCGTGCCGGCAGATCTTGGCCAGCGTCTGCATATGCCAGACGTGGTTTTGATCGACATGGGCCGCCCCCTCCGTCGCCAGCAGATGGAACGGGGCCAGATTGAGATCGTCGAGTGAATTTGTCGGCCAGCAGTAGTGCCGGTACGCGGCGACGAACCGCTCGAGATTGGTCCGACGCTCGGTGACTGTTTTCGCCATTTCCACAATTTTGTCGTGGGCCTCCCCGTTCAACCGTTGTGCGGCCTGCTCCAGCGCGGCCACAGCCGAAGGCAGCGCAGCATTCCCCGCGGCGCCGACTGCCGCGTATTGAAACCGCAAGAGGTCCTGCGCCTTGGCCGACCAGGGCATCAATTCACAGTCGAGGCACGCCCAACTCGTCTGGAATTCTTCCCAAAATCCAGCCCCTGAAAGAGCGGTTTGGATGCGGATCAGGAATTCGCACTCGAGCTGGGGCGCATTGAAGAAACGCCGACCGGTCCGCGTGTAGACGATGCCTGCCTCGCCCTGGGTCACGCCGAAGCGCTCGCGGGCCACGGCCTCGTCCCGGCAAACGACGACGACCGCGCGAGAGCCCATATGCTTCTCTTCGCACACCACCCGCGCCACCCCCTGGCTGCGAAAGTAGGCAAAGGCCTCGGCCGGATGCTCGAGCAGCCCCGCTTCGCGCGACGTCTCGCACGGCGACATCGTGGGGGGCAGATAAATCAACCACTTGGGACTGGCGGCAAAGCGGCTCATCACTTCCAACGCCGCGGTGGCATTCTCTTCTCGAATCGTCACATTGCGGCCCAGTCGCGTCGAGATGATCCGCTTCCCAATGACGTCGTCGGCATCGAGGATGTCGTCGTGGATCTGCTGAGCCGTTAGAGCCGGCGCCTGTTGCTCGGCGGCCAGGAAGGGGCGAGCCGGGATGCAGTACGTCTGCCGAGCCGGAACGGAGACAAACTCACGCTCGGGATACCGCAGGCAGGTCAACCTGCCGCCGAAGACGCAGCCAGTGTCGATGTTGACCGTACGATTGAGCCACTCCGGTTCCGGCACGGGCGTATGTCCATACACGACCATCGCCGCGCCGCGATACTCGGCCGCCCAATTGTGCCGGACTGGGAGGCCGAACTCGTCCGTCTCGCCCGTCGTCTCGCCGTAGAGGGCA
>DASRXU010000357.1:0-10163 GCA_035687365.1 Planctomycetaceae bacterium
GCGGCCTCGCAGACCGGCGAGACTCGATCCGATCCCCTTCACGGCGGCGCAAGTCAAACCAGCAGTCTAGTTTGGATCAAGCGGACCGGTCAAGCCGTGGCCTTTTCACCTGTTGCCGGAAGTCGCCATGTTTCCGACTCGACACTTTGTTCGCTCCCGGCGCGTTGACCTTAGGCAACTGTGGCCTATGTTTGCGTACCCCAAAGTCATCGCTCCCGGCAAAGTCTCGCGAGGCATAAAACCCAACCCGATATCAGCCCCACGAGACCGACCGCAAGTTCAGCCTACGCGGACGGCCGGCGTTTTTGTTCTGTTCAACCGTCGTCCTCCGCATGTATCGACAACATCACTCCGCCGCCGCGCAAGCGGTGGACAGAGCACTCGTTGCCGGGGAGCGTAATGACGGTGAGCAAGACCCATCACGGTTCGTTGTTGGTCGTTGACGACGACAAGCACGTCTGCCAGGCCATGGCCGACTATCTGCGTGGACGCGGCCACAGGACGGAGACCGCCTCTAACTGCGTCGACGCGATCGAGCGGATGCGAGAACATCCCTTCGAGGTCGTGTTGTGCGATGTCTGTCTACCGGACGCCGACGGGTTCCATCTCTTACAGTGGGCCGTCGAACACACGCCCGATACGGCCGTCATTCTGATCACGGGCTACGGCACGATTGAAAGCGCCGTGGAGGCGATTCGCATTGGCGCGTTCGATTACGTCACCAAACCGGTGATCGACGACGAACTCAACCTGGCCATTCAGCGGGCGCTCGGACAGCGCAAGATGGTCGAAGAAAACCGCACCCTGCGAGCCCAACTCGACCAGAAATTCGGTCTGAGCAACATCGTCGGGCGCGACTACAAAATGTTGCGGCTGTACGAACTGATCGAAAGCGTCGCCGACACCCGCACGACCGTCCTCATTCTGGGCGAGAGCGGCACCGGCAAGACGATCACCGCGCGGGCCATTCACCAGCTCAGCTCGCGACGGGACAAGCCGTTCGTCGAGGTGGCTTGTGGAGCCCTTCCCGATTCGCTGCTCGAGAGCGAACTGTTCGGTCACGTCGCCGGCGCCTTTACCGGGGCGTCGCATGACAAGATCGGAAAGTTCCTGCAAGCCGATGGCGGCACGCTGTTTCTCGATGAAGTTGCCACCGCGTCGCCGGGCCTGCAGGTCAAGTTGCTGCGAGTTTTGCAGGACCGCGAATTTGAACCTGTCGGCGGCAACAAAACTCACAAGGTCGACGTGCGACTCGTGCTGGCGACCAATCGCGATCTGGAGACGATGGTCCGCCGCGGAGAATTCCGCGAAGACCTCTTTTATCGGATCAACGTGATTTCGGTCACGCAGCCGCCGCTACGCGAGCGGATCGGCGATATTCCGCTGTTGCTGGAACATTACCTGGAGCACTTCCGCCTCCAGACGGGCAAGAAAGTCACCGGCTTCGACGAGCAGGCCTTGCAGGCGCTGCAGCGGTATTCTTGGCCCGGCAACGTTCGAGAATTAGTCAACCTCGTCGAGCGCAGCCTGGTGTTGTCCAAAGGCACGGTCGTGGCACTTTCGGATCTACCCGACGCAGTCCGTCGCGAAGAGCTGGCCCGGACCGATCTGGCCAATTGCACCGGCGCCAATCTCAAGAGCGCCCTCGCCATGCCCGAGAAGCAAATTATCCTCGAAGCTTTAGCCTCGCATGGCTGGAGCCGTCAGGAAACGGCCAAAGCCCTGGGCATCAACCGCACCACTCTGTACAAGAAGATGAAGAAGTTCGGCATCGAGTTCGAACGGCAGATGGTTTAGCGGCGGTTGAGGATGAGACCCTCTCCCATTCCGATGGGAGAGGGCAGGGTGAGGGCCTTCCGTGGCTCTCCGATAGATCGAAGAAGACACTGGCGGACAAGCTGCCAGTGCCACCCGCCGCAAAGGTTTTTTGGGGCGCGTGCATTCTTGATCGACGGCTGGCGACCTGAGGAGATCGACGGGCGGCCGGCTGATGTATTCGACCCCCGTCCGGCGGAAGCTGGAGCGGGGGTCGTTCTGTTTCTGCACGACTTCGACGCGCAGTCGCTTGGCGAAAACGCAGTCTTCACGGCAGAACTGGCGCGGCGAAAGCTGCGGGTTGTTTGCCCGATCGCCGACCGCTGCTGGTGGACGACCGCGCCCTGCCCCGATTTTGATCCGACGATCAGCCCGCTGCAATTCGTCCGCGACGCGGTCGTGCCTTTTGTCGGTCGCCGTTGGAACATCGGGCCGCCGCGAATCGCCCTACTGGGAATTGGAATGGGAGGACAGGGCGTGCTGCAACTCACCTATCGCTGGCCGCGGGATTTCCCGATCGTCGCCGCAATCGCCCCAGCCGTCGATTTTCACAACTGGTACGGCTACGGCCTCTCACTCGATCAAATGTTCGCCTCGAAGGAGG
This sequence comes from Planctomycetaceae bacterium, assembly GCA_035687365.1. Lineage (GTDB taxonomy): Bacteria > Planctomycetota > Planctomycetia > Planctomycetales > Planctomycetaceae > DASPSM01. Next base: position 2,420 of record DASRXU010000357.1, read on the forward strand.
CAGCCCGCCAGCAAACGGCCACGCTACACATCCATCCGATGAACTGGCCCAAGCATCAGTGGCTTTGCTGCGATCCCACCGACGAATACTGGTTCGAGGGGACCGAGCGATTGGGGTCGAAGCTGGCCTCGATCGGCATTCCGTTCGAGCGCGACCTGGTGAGCACAGCCGGCGGGCACTCTTGGAGTTATTTTGAACGCATGGCCGCGCCCAGTTTGGAATTCGTCACCAAGAGCCTTAGTGCCGAGCCTGTCCTATGAAGTAGGGCAAGCCGTCTGCCGGCCATGACTTGTGAATCGAGGCGCGTCTGCATTTCATTTAGGCAGGCAATTTGCCCCATGCTCTTAACCGAATCGCATGCATTTCGTCACGGGAGGGCATCGATGAGCACCCCGCCAGTCTGGAACGACGAATCACGACACGAACTTCGCGAGGCACTTCGGTCGGGCATTCTCGGCGAACTTCGGCTGGCGAAGCGCAGGCACGCAGATATCGTTCAGGCCTGCCGCGAAGTTTATATGGAGGACGTTTGCCCTGAGAATGAATGGGACAGTTTCATTCAATTTGTGGTCGACGAGCTCGACCGTGCCGCGACCCGGCTCGCATCGGAACAGAGCAAATGGCCTGAAGAAACCGATTGTGATCGCTTGGATCGCGTCGAAGTTGCCTTGCGCGAACGCGGCATTCTCCTGTGGCAAGTCTCTCCCTGCTGCGACACATGCACAGGGGGCGAACTGCCAGATCGGGTCGACGTGATTGACCGCCGATGTCCAGGCTTTCGCGAACGCATCCGAGGCTACGGCTTTTTCATCGACCAGAACCTGCCCGAAACGTTGGCCGACGCTACCGAACTGTCGGTCTTCCTGGCATACGGCTGGTTCTCGCGAGATGAGTTCGAATCTGCTCCCGACGTTTACGAGCGGAACGCACTCGGCATTGCCCGTGAGGTTTGCGAATGCCTACGCAACGAGGGTTTCGAGCCCGATTGGGACGGCGATTTCGCACGCAAGATTGGTGTCGCGTTGAATTGGCAGCGTCGCACAGTGCTTGAATAGTCGGACCTCTGAAAATGCCTCCCGTCCGCTTTAATTCGCCCGATACACCAAGCGCTTAGGCAACTCGCGTTCATGCAAATTCAGTTGTCAAACCGATCTTTCCACGCTCCCGGTACAATCGCGCCATGTGCGGAGCGGACGCCGACAAGCCGGACGGAAAGCGGCATCGATGGATAACCATCGGAATAGCAATTCTGGCAACCTATATCATTAGTGGGTTGATGCTGGTGACGCTCGATCAACTTGGGTGGCTGAATCGAGCGGTCGTTGATGCTCTTCTTCCGGCCTTCACGCCATTCATGTGGATCGTGCGGTCGTTGAATGAAGCCCTCGAATCGAAAATGGTCCCTTAACGAGGACCCCATTCGCCTCGATGGCGGCAGGCACAGCCTGCCCTACTTAGGGACCCGCGTTCTGGAGTTGCTGAACGTATTCGGTCGTGACGTCGACCGGTCGTGCCCCGTCGGGTGGCGAATACTCGAATTGGTGTTCGTCGATGGGGCTGTTGAGCACGATCTCGAGCAGGTCCAGCTCGACCAGCGACTCGACCTGATTGCCGCGATGCTTCAAGAAGGCGATCCGCCTCGGAAAGAGTGAATCGGTCTCGAGGGTAATTCGCACCGAGTCGGGCACGTGTTCGGGCAGGTGCTGCTTGCTCATCTTCTTCAGGAGTTCTTTGAGGCACTCGTCCTTCCACGCGCCCGCGAGGACCGTGAACTTCTTGCCGCTGATCTCCTGTTGTGCGACCGAATCGAATTTCATCCACCGGTCGAGGGAGGCCAACAGCGCGGGCAGGCCGCCCAGTCCGAGTTCGACGGTCGAGAAGTTGATCTGACCGTTGGTCTTGGAGGCGGCCAGAATCTGAGAGACGTCCCGACGGGTGATGCGAGTTTCCTTACCCACCTGGTAGTTGGCCCACAGAATCGTGCCATTACAGACTTCGAGGAGCTTTCCGGCAACTCGACTCGGGGATCTCTCGGGAATGACGTTCAACTCGAGCCGCAGATGCAGGTCGGTTCCTTGCAGATAGGAACCCTCGAGCCGAAATTTGCGACCGCTGATTGAGACTCGTTCGACGATTCGCAAGCGGATCGATTGCACGTCGTTGGGCGACTGTTTTTCGCGGTTCCCCGTGAGTCGTTCGCGCGCCATCCGTAGCACGGCCACCGCATCGGTGGGGAGAGGCGTCGTCGCCGGTGCCGCGGCGATCAGAGGCTTCGCAGGCGCGGCAGCACTGGCGGGTGAGCCATTGGCAGGCGAGGCAGTCGTTGCCGCGGGACCGACAGGCGCGGCGGCTGGAGCGGCAGTCTTTGCTGGAACGGGCTGCTCCGTCAGTGGCTTTTGTGTCGGGCGGGGACTGCCTTTCGAGACAATCCTGGCCGGGCCGCCTGCGGAAGGCTCGTCGGCAGCCCAGCTTAACGGGCCGCAGCAAAGGGCGGCCGTTGCCACGACGATGACAGGCAGATTGGGGCGATTATTCATGTTTTTCGGAAAATATGGGATTTGCCAAAGATTCCGGCACGATCGATCCGAAAACACAATAGTCCGCCGTTCGCGGGGAAGGCGCACGTTCCCAACGGACCAAGTCCTGAATCGCATGAAGCAGGCGGGTGCGGAAACAACGGCGGCTCCGCAGCCGGGAAGACATGCACGACGAGCGGGGATTTTAGTCGTTTCGGGACATAGGTCGACGGCAGTTCCGGTCGCGACGTACAGGGAAGGGGTCGTGATGAAGTATTATTTTCTGGCGTTGGGAACACTGATCCTGGTCTGCGTGGGCTGCTCACTAGACGGCCACCAGATCTTGGATAATGGCTGTGAAAAAGGGGTGTATAACGCTCCACCGGCCGAGCGACTGCAACGTCCGGGCCCGATGGTTGACGGCCCTGGACCCGGCGTCATGCCGCTCCTGGCTGCTCCGGTCGGCGGTCCCGGCTCGGTGCTGAAGCTCACGCAGGTCCGGTTTGCCGGGCCCGCGGGGATGCAAATCGGCTGGCAAATTCCCGGCGGCTTCGCCGAGAACCAGAAGATGGCCCCGGCTCGGAAGAACTTTCCGCAGGGTGCCACCTATCGCCTGAAGCTGGCCCACATTCCGGGTCGCGACGGCCTCACCTTGTATCCCACGCTGCAGGTCTACCCGGCGGCCCCGATGACGGACGCCTACCTGTCGCATGACACGGTTCCCATCGAAATCACTGATGAAGATCTCGACCAGGTCGAGAGCAATAACTTTGTCACGAAGGTCATCTACCTCCCCGATCCCCGCTACCAGGCCTTGGCCGTCGCGGGTGTCGAGACCCTGGTCTCCACACGGTTGGAGCCGGGAGTCGATCCGGTCGCCGAAGCGAATCGTCGTGGAACCATCCTGGCGGTCTTCCGCATCGGCAACATGGACCTGGAGATGCCCAACGCTCACGCAGCGGCTGATCCGGCCGGCGTCAATCAGGTCGTGTACCTGGATGGCGGCAAGCAGGAATTCGCCGAGCCCGTGCCGATCTCGCCGATGGAAGCAGGACTGTCCGCAGTGCCGGCTCCGATGATCGTCGCAGGATATGGACGTCCGGGAATGCCTGCACCGGGTCCGATCGCAGGTGTCGGTGGAACTCCGGTGTGGGGTATGCCGATCACCGGCACGCCGATCGGTTTGCCAGGACCTCCGGCCTTGCCGTTCGGCGGCCCCGCCGGCCTGCAATCGTTCACGATGCGTAACCTCACTGAGAATCATCTGCCACAACCCGTCGATCATATGCTGATCGACGTCAAGGAGACTCCGGGATACAGCGTGCCGCCTCCGGTCAAGCACATCGAATACACCGAGGAACACCCGGTGTATCGCGAAGGCGAAGTCCTGTATCCGAAATGGGCCTTGCCTGAGGGTGGAGCTGGAGGCACCGCGTGCCCTCCGGGTGCCCCGGGTGGAATGCCCCAGCAGTAAGCCCGAGTCCTTAGACGCCAACACAAACTCGCGGAGCGATGCCACCAACACATCGCTCCGCGAGTGGCGTCTAAGAGTCTGCTTCGGTCCTCGCCTCTCGCAACCGACCGGAACTGGCGCAGAAAGCAACCGCACCGAGGAGCGAACAAGTGGGTCGCGAACAAGTGGGTCGCGGATGCTTTAGAAACAGACGCGGGATGCTGCGAGTCGAACAAACCGCTTCGCATGCGAGACGGCGACTCACCTCGAGTTTGCTGCTCGCGGTTGCCCTGCAGATGGGTTACAGCGCGGCTTCGCCTGCGCAAGACCATTTCCAAGACAATCGCTATGTGCCGCTCGACCAAAACGCTCCGGTCGGCCGTGTCGGACGCTGGACGGGAATCATCGGCAAGGGACTCGCGGGCAGCTTCCAGTCGGTGCAAGTCACTTTGCCGACGGCTGGAAAGGTCACGATCTATAACGGTGGTCCCGAAACTGCCGTGACACTCGGTGCACCGGCCCAGTTCAGCATTGGCGTCGGCTGCGCCTATCGTCTGAAGATCTCCAACATGCCCGATTTCCCGGGCGTTGAATTGTTTCCCACCATCGAAATCTTCGATCGTTTGCATCCGCCGGTCGGTCGGGAATTCGAGTTCCCCGTTCCGATCGCGATTTCTGTAGAAGATATCCAGCGGGCCATCGATGGAACCATGGTCACGAAAGTCGTCTATCTCGAGCAGCCGCAGTTTGCGGTGACCGGCGACTTGGCCCCTGCCCTGCTCAATCGCATGATGCCTCCGGATCGCAACCTGCTGATCGAAGCCGATCGGCTGGGTCGGCCGATGATTCTGGTTCGACTGGGCGGGCGGACGCCCGACGAAGCACGTCCGGAAGAGGGATTCTTCCTGCCGCCGGCTCCGCTGCAAGTCGAACAACATCCGAAGCGAAACAGTGCGCCCGACGTTGGTCGCGCCGTGCTGATCGATAAAGCGACGACATTCACGCCAGCGGTGCCTCGCTCCGAAACGGACGAGGCCATCGCGCTGCGTTTGGCGCAGCGCCGCGGGCTCGTGCGACCGACTCGTCCTCGCGCCTTCGCCTCGGTCGAACCGGCGATGCCGCCGTGGGAAATCTATCCCGACGAATATCTGCTGGACGGCGGCGATCGAGATCTGCCCGTCCACGAAACTCCGTCGCACCGAGAAGGCCTCGATTCAGAAGACGCGATCGCGGAGTACGTTGACAGCGCGGGACGGGCTCACATCGTGCCCACGAATCGGGTAGCCATCTATTCGCCGCGCTTTGGCAATGTCGGCACGGCGCTGGGACTCGAGTCGGGTACAACGATCACGGGCCTGGTCAGCGCGGTTGATAACCGGCGCGGCGAGGGCTTGCGAAACCGCACGGCCGTCAGCGATCACGAACAACGAATGCCACTCGAAAGCATGCGAGTCCGTTCGCGGGCCGATGGATTCGAGAATCAACAGCGGGAAGCCGCCTCGCATCAGGCGACTGTCTTGAGCGAGAACCTCGATCTGGCCGGCACGATCGAAGACGTCCAGAATCTCAAAGCTCCCGAAATGCGGCAGGCCTACCGGGCCAAGATCGCCAAGATGCGTCAGGCTGGTATTGCCTGGACTCGTGACGAATTCCCGGTCATCAAGGCGACCGTCGCCGGGGCACAACAAGTCACCGTCAAGTTTGTCGTGAACGAAATCGTCGGCGTCGAAGATCGCCGCAAGCCGGGCCGCATCGAAGTCGTCAAATTGGCCGATCGTCAAACGGCCGCGCCGGGCGAGACCGTGACCTTCCGCATCGAGTATGAAAACACCGGCGACTTGCCGCTCACCGAAGTGAACATCGTCGACAACCTGACGCCGCGCCTCGGCTACATTGCGGACAGCGGCGTCTCGAGCCGTCCTGCGACTTTCGGGACTACCGACAATGGCGAAGGAAGCGTGATCCTCAGTTGGAAGCTCAACGAAGCTCTGCCGGGCAAGTCGCGCGGTTGGGTGACGTTCAAAGCCCACGTTCGTTGACGAGTTTTCTCAGCGGCCACGCGATCGGTAATCTGTCACATCACGTTTCACCGGTTTGATCAAGGCGAAGCGTAAATCCGTCGAATATACTCAGGGCGACTACCGCCTTCAGTCCAAAGAAACAGAGCCGGATCCGTTAAAAAGACGCGCAGAATCGCCGGGGGGCGACTGACGCGATTTCTGTTGCGATTTCGGATTCCCGCGAATCCAACCCGCTTCGAGACTCGTTCTCGAAGCGGGTTTTTTGTTTTTCGCGGCTGCTTGCCAGTGACATCCGGAACATCCCAGGCCCTTCAAACTCCCCCGCAAACTGATCTCCCGCCATTTTCGGCCGCCTGATACACTCCGCCCCCCTACCGGTTCCAGGGCCGGTCGGGCGCTCTCGATTTCGAATGCCCCGCGACTGATTCGCCGGCGGGGATCCCTTTCGCATCGCACAAACACGCTGATCCGATCGCTTCTTCTTTTACGCAGGGAACCCGACCCATGCGGACTTTGTCATTTATTCGACGACGCGGATTGATCGACCGCCAAATGTTTGCGGCAGGTGCTTTGACGGCGGCCCTGCTGGCGATTGCCCCGCCGCAGTCGTCATCGGTTTTGGCGGCATCGACGACCGCTCCGACCTCGACGTCTGCTGTGGTAGGGGCCCCGGTCGCGACGCGACATCCGATCGCCGCCGTTCGCCCGGAGCCGCTCAAGCCACCCGAGTATCGACTCGTCTACAAGTTCCAGGCGAACGAGGACGTGCACATGCCGCTGTCGACCGACTCGCGGATGGTTGTGCAAAAAGGTCCGGCGACTGTGACGACCACGAATCAGTCGACCGTCGAGCGGCACTTTCACGTCGTTTCGGTCGACGCGGATGGCTCTGCCGTCGTCGACCTGTTCATCGACAGCGTCAAGCTGAGCTATTCGTTCAACAACGGCACGCCGACCACTTACGACACGAGCAAGAAAGACACTCCGCCGCGCGGGTTCGAGAAAGTACCAGAATCTGTTGGTCCTTCTGGCCAGGTTCGATTCAGCCCGCAGGGCAAAATGGTGCGGTTGGCGGGGTCCAGTCCGAAACCTTCGACCGACCCGAGCGAGAACTTTTTGGACCTCTTGCCCGCCAAGCCGGTCCACGTCGGCGACGAGTGGTTTGACGATATCAAGATCCCGGTGTCGATCAGCCGCAATCTCAGTCAGAAGATTACGCTGCGCCGACGATATACGCTCGAGTCGGTGGACGGAGACGTCGCGACAATTCGATTGCGCACCGTGGAAATCACACCAGTCCAGGAGCCGATGATCCGGGCCCAACTGGTTCAACGCGCTCCAGAAGGAAAGATCACGTTCAGCCTCGCACGGGGCCAGATCACGATCCGCGACCTCAATTGCAATCGCACTGAAACCGGCATCATGGGCGAAGGCAGCGAGATTGCGGCAACCACCCACTGGAAAGGGTCGTTACGCTGACCGCAGGCGGTCGCCGCATCCCTTGCACGGCACGCTATAAATAGACGAACGAACTGTTGACCGGTTTGGCGGAGCCCCGCGAACCCCTTCAAGCACCTCGCGAACGCCCGAGGAGTCGGGCGGGGAACGGCATGACCGACGGCCAACGCAAGCGCGTCGAAATCTCTCAGCAGATGCGAAGTCTGCTGATCTCCGCGCGGCGAATCGCCGTCGAGAACGATGCGCAGGCGCTCGTGATCTTGGCCGAGGTTCCCTTCGACTTCGCCGCCATCAAG
>DASRXU010000358.1:0-1750 GCA_035687365.1 Planctomycetaceae bacterium
GCCGTTACCGTCGCCCTGGGGTATGCAGCCGATGAGTACCGGTTTATCGGCAAGATTAGCGGGGCAGGGCCGTTTTCGGGAACGCTTGTCCATCGCGGCTGGAAAACGGAGTCGGTGAAACTGCCACGTTTGGTGCGGGTCAATGCCGGGCGGCTGCCAACAATTGCGCCTGCGGAGATCGAACTGAAGTAAGCTGCAACGAGTAATCGGCGTACGACACACGCGTCGTGGCCGCGAGTACGACGGCGGCCGAACTGGGCGAGAGATTTAATTGTTTCTCCCGCACGAGAGGAGCCGACCAGCTTCCGTCTTCCCCCCACAATGCAACCGAGACTTCAGCTCATGACCACCCGTTTTAGTCTTGGCATCGACCTTGGCACAACTAACAGTGCGATCGCGCTCACTGATCTGGACGCCGATCAGGCCCAGGTGTTGGAAGTCACCCAAATAATTGGACCAAATCAGATCGGGGAGAAACCGACGCTGCCTTCCGCGCTGTACATTCCCCACCCTGATGAGTTTCCGGCGAATTCGTTTCCGCTGCCTTGGGAAGACGACGTAAGGGATGCGGTGATCATCGGTCATTTCGCCCGCGATCATGGCGTCCTGATTCCTGATCGTCTGATCACCTCCGCCAAGTCGTGGCTTTCCAATCCGCATATCGACCCGAGGCGCCCATCCCTCCCGTGGAGATCAGAAATCAAGCATGAGAAGCTCTCGCCCTTCGAGTGCTCGCGTCGATACCTTGCGCACCTGAAAAACGCGTTTTTGTATGCCGGACGCGTGCATGGGGTGAACGGGGACCTTTCTGAAACGGAGATCGTTCTGACGGTTCCCGCATCATTCGACGCGGTTGCACGTAGTTTGACCGCCGACGCCGCGGAGGCCGCCGGCCTCGGCAAAGTCACATTGCTCGAGGAACCGCAGGCGGCTTTTTACGCCTGGATCGCGCAAGCAGGCAGGGAGTGGCGCGACCTGGTCAGTCCCGGGGACATTGTCCTGGTCTGTGATGTTGGCGGCGGAACCGCCGATTTCAGCCTGATTGCCGTCACCGACAATCATGGCACGTTGGAGCTCGAGCGCATTAGCGTCGGGGAACACATTCTTCTGGGCGGCGACAACATGGATCTGGCGCTTGCCTATACGCTCCAGGCCAAACTCGAAGCCGACGGAAGGTCGATAGATGCCTGGCAGTTCCTTGCACTCGTCCATGCCGCCTCCAACGCCAAGATCGCGTTGTTTGACGATGACCGGTTGCCGGAAGCGCCGATCGCGGTTCCCTCAAGGGGCTCCAGCCTGCTCGCCACAACCGTTTCGACGAAACTTGATCGAGCCACCCTTGAGCAGGTCATCCTCGAGGGGTTTTTTCCGAAGACGACGATCAATGACCTGCTGCAGGAGTCGCGCAGAACAGGGTTGCAGGAGTTCGGTCTCCCTTTTGCAGCCGATCCTGTAATCAGCAAACATCTGGCGCGCTTTCTCTCCCGGAGCCGAGCGAACCTCGCAGGCAGCCAGTCGCTCTTCGCACTGTTGGAAGGGCAAGCGGGGTCGAAAGAATTCGTCATGCCGACGGCAGTCCTTTTCAACGGCGGTGTTTTCAAGAGTGCGCCAATCCGCAACCGAGTGCTCGAACTCCTCACTTCATGGAACAAAGGACAAGCGGTTCGTGAACTACGAGGGATTGAGCTGGACCTCGCCGTCGCAAAAGGGGCTTCATTCTATGGGCGAACTCGGGCTGCTCAAAAAGGTA
>DASRXU010000359.1:0-5674 GCA_035687365.1 Planctomycetaceae bacterium
TGGGGGACCTGGGGCTGGATCGTGGCGGGCTGGCTCATCGGTTTCCTCGTGGGGGGAGTTACGAATTACCAGTTTTTCGTCGCCGCCGGGTTATCCGCTATGCTGTCGGTGTTCTGCCTCTACTTGCCCCATACGCCCCCCAGGGCAGCAGCTCCGGCCGGCTCGACTTCCGCAACTCAAGCGGCCAGCGGTGAGAGCATTTTTCGTTTGTTGGCCGACCCGACGTTCCTGGTGTTCGTGGTCTGCTCGCTCCTGATCTGCATCCCGCTCTCCTTTTACTACAGCCAGGCGAATGCCTTCCTCGTGGAGCTCGAGGCTCCGTATCCGACGGCCCTCCAGACGATCGGCCAGCTTTCCGAAGTTGGATTCATGGCGGCCATGCCGTTCTTCATCACTTGGCTGGGTGTGAAGCGGATGCTGACCGTCGGCATGCTCTCTTGGGTACTGCGGTATCTCGCGTTTGCGAGCCTGGTGCTGCCTTTGGTCATTTTTGGCTTGTTCCTGCACGGAATGTGTTACGACTTTTATTTCGTGGCCAGCTACATCTATGTCGACACTCGGGTCAACGAACGGCAGCGAGCCAGTGCGCAGAGCTTTATCGCGTTTATCATGCTGGGCGTCGGCATGTTCTTCGGATCGATCGCATCGGGCGCGATTGTCGACCACTATCCACCGGAAATTTTCGTCACTGCCCAAGTTGTCTCGAAGGCTGACAACCAGACACGAACCGAAAAGCTGCCGCTGCCCGAATGGAATGCGGCGGGCACCAAGCCTTTCCCCGAGGCCCTTCATCTGAACGCCGACTCTCTCGTTCGCCCGAGCATGATTCCATCGGACTTTACGGAATCCGATCCGACGTTGGACACCGTGACGCACTACGATCACGCCAGCTTTGTCGAGGCGGTGACGCGAGCCGACACGAACAATGACGGAGAAGTGAGCCGAACCGAGTGGGCCGTTGCTCGTCGCCGCCAATGGCCGTTTATCTGGCTTTGGCCCGCGGCCGGCGCGCTCATCACCTGTGTCCTGTTCGTTGTTGGCTTCCGAGACGAGCCACCGACGGTGGGGGAGGAACGCGTCGGCTTCGACGCGGTCGCGCAGAACGAGCCGTAACCTGCGAACGTCGGCCCTGATTCCGAGTTCCGTCACGGTTACTGTTGCACAAGCCGCACGGGGGTGATGCCGCGCACGACGATCAAATCCGTCTGCAACTCGGGGCGGTAGGCGCGAACGCCCATGATGCCCATCGGACGACCGACGTAGGCATCGAGATTGACGCCGCGATCAGCTTGTAGATAGGCCAGAATCCGCCCATTCGGCGCTAGCAAGACATGACGCGGGCCGTTCGGAGACGTGGCTGCAGCGCGCTGCACGATTCCCGCTCCATCCAAAGGCGGCGATCCTTGAGGTCGCACTTGTCGGGGCGGTGCAAGGGGCGGCGTGGCTACCGCCGGTCCATTCTGTGGGAAGCCGCCTTGTGGAGACGACCCTTGGGAGAAGCCTGGCTGTTGGGTCGCCGGTTGCTGAACCGGCTGCTGCTGAACTCCAGCAGGAGGCGCAGCACCGGGACCTTGGTTCTGCGGAGCATACACCTGAGTTTGTGGCGTGTACGTCTGGCTCGGTGCTGCAGTCTGCGGAGCGACTGGCGACTGGCTCATTGGCTGTCCGGGCGTCGATTGGAATCCAGCGTTCGGCGGTGACTGGGGCGAGGCCGGTGGCGCATTGCCACTCCCCACGTAGCTACCGGAAGGCTGGCGTGCGTCGCCCGGGTTGAACTGGCTGGTATGGGTTCGAGTTTGTTGGGGCTGGTACGAGGGTTGGACAGAGTTCATTTCACTCACGCCGCTCGGACCGCCGAAGTTGGACCGCGGCGAATTCGTCCCCAGAGGCGGCGACGGCGAGGCTTGTCCTTGGCCCGCGTAGCTGGAATTGGGGCCCGGCGTACCGGTGTTGCCTGGGCCGATCGACGAATCCGAAGGCGACTGGGCTGGGGCGGTGTTGACCGGAGGTGCGGCTTCCGTGGCCCGGTTTTCAACCGGCACCGGAACGGGCGCACCCAGTGTGGGCCCATTTTGCGGTTGAGAAAAGCCCTGACCCTCAGGCGCTGATGGCGTCGCGTTGTTCGACTGTTGCGAGGCCGTCGGCATGCTGAGAGTGGGTGGGGCTGCGGGCGACTGCGCGGGGTTTCGATAGTTGGCATCGCCGGAAGGATCGGCCGCCGGGCCGCCGGCTTCCGGAGTCGGTCCAATCGCCGGCCGCGAATTCTGCGGCGCCAGCGAGTTCTCGACCGCGGCCAATTCGGCGTCGCGACGCGACGTACTCGATACGAGGCGGTAGTAGTCGTCGTACTGCGATTTGACCTGCTTGTAGTGCGCGAGTGCCGAGAACCTCAGATCGACTTGTCCGGCGACGCCCGCGGCCGCCGGATTCTGACGCAGCTCGTTGTAAGCCTGTTCAATCTGCGTGAGGTTCCAGGCGGGAGGATCCTTTTGAATCATGTCGCGAAATTCAAAATCAATTTGATCCAGACGGCCACGCGGATCGAAAGCCGCCGGTTTAATCACGACCTGTTTGGCCGGCGGCGACCCGGTCTTGTGGCCAGAGGGGGCAGCAGTCGGTTGGCCTGTCGGACGTCGGCTGCCAGATGCTGTCGGGTTGGATGTAGCTGCGATCGATGGTTGAGTGGACTGCTCGCGGCGCACTTGATGCGTGCGCGGGGGCGTCGAGAACGGATCGCGGTCCTGTTGTTGCTTGATCTGGGGATCCAGGGGAGCGACGTCGTTCCCTTCGATCCAGCGAAACTCGCCTCGCGGCGGCCGGATGCGAAACATGGGAACCTGCCGATCCTTGCGGGGAATGATCACCTCGCCCAGGATTTCGGCTCGCTCGCCCGAGGAGAGCTTGCGTTGAAAGATCGAGTCGGCCGTCGGATCAAGCGCGCTGCCGATGCGCACGGAGGCTTGTCCCACATCGAGGCGCTTGACCGTCGCGATGTTGCCTTCCTGCACCACGTCTTCCACGCGGATCAAGCTGAAGCTACCTGGAGGAGGCTCGATCATGAACCATCCGCCCGGGTCGTGCCGGCGGACAGTGACGTGTTGACCGCGCGCGAGTTTCATCGTCGCATAAAAGTTTTTCCCGGGCCCGCAGCGAACTTGCGCTTCGTCCGCTTCGATGATCGCCTCGTAGGGGAATTCTTTGACCGCGGCCGGCGCGGGGCGCGTCGCCGTCATGGCGAGGCCCACGAGCAGCAGGCTCAGCAGCGTGCCGAAGCGTGGCATCGAACGATCTCCTGGCCGGCACGCCGAACGCGTTCGTCGCTGGCAGGCGCAAAGCCTGTGCGACGCGGCTGGCCGCGGCCCGTTGTATTTGTCGGAAAGGCGTATTTGTCGGAAAAGTCGAGGAAAGGCGGGAATGGAGAGAGAGTTGAGCGGGGTAAGTAGCAGATCGTGCCGATCGCCTCAAGACGGCTTTCGGCGGCTGTAACTTGGGAGAAAAGCGGAGAAGCTGGTGAAGAGAGGCGAGCCGGCGGGTTCTTTTGGTCAGCGATCGGGCGTCAATCCCGGTAAAACCGCCTCACACCACGCCGCGGCCCGAAAGAGCCCGGCTTCATCAAAACGACGGCCGATGAGCTGAATACCCAACGGGAGACCGTCTCCTGAGAGACTGATGGGGAAGGTGATTGTGGGCTGCCCTGTGAATGTCCAAAAGGATTGGAACGAAGGATCTCCTGTGGTTGCGTGAGCAGGGGCCACGCCACGGGTGGCCGGACAAACCAGGGCATCGAAGTCGTGCATTAGGCTGGCTGACCCAACGATGGCTTCCTCTTGCCGGCGGCGAGCCGCCTCATATTGGATGTTGGTAATCAACAGTCCTGCCTGAATGAGTTCCTTCACCTTCGGCGCGTAGTCGAACCGCAACTTGCGAATTCGCTCGCGATGCCTAGCGGCCATTTCATAGCCCACAATCAGCTGATGAGAATTGAGCCAATCCGGATTTGTCTCCACGATATCGACGGATGCGCCAGCCGCGCGCAGCGTGCTCATCGCGTGATCGAGGGCCACTTGCATATCGTCGTCCGAGACCTTGGGAAACTCAGTGAGAATCGCGAGTCGGGGCGGCTTGAGTTTTTTTAGATGAAGATCCGCTGAATCGATAGCCAGCTTGAGTCTGGGATCGCCACCCGCGATGACCTGATCGCCAACGGAAATCGCAGTGAGCAGGATCGCTACGTCCGTTACGCATCCAGCAATGGGGCCGGGTGTGTCGAGACTCGGAGCCACCGGCTCGAAGCCTTCACAACTGACACGGCCAAAAGTCGGTTTGCAGCCGGCCACACCGCAGAACCCTGCGGGACGAATAATTGATCCGCCTGTTTGCGAACCGATCGCGCCGAGGCACATTCCTGCGCCAACCGCCGCCGCTGAACCGCTCGAAGAACCGCCGGGCGTATGGGTGGGGTTCCAAGGATTTCGCGTCGCCGGCGGATCGAACCAGGCGAATTGGGTCGTGACGGTCTTACCCAAAATGATCGCGCCAGCCTCGCGCAGCTTTCGCACAACGGTGGCATCACGTTCCGCGGGTGGCCCCTGCATCCTTGCCCGCGATCCTGCGCCCGTAACTTCGCCGGCGACGTCGATGATGTCCTTGATACCGATCGGAATTCCGAGCAGTGGCGGCAGCGGTTCGTTTCCGCGTTCCGACCGGTGACGGGCCAGCCTTGCGTCGCACTCTTTGGCCGCTCGTCGGGCGCCCTCTCGATCGACGCTTACCCAGGCCTGAATCTGACCCTCCCCCTCGTCAATCCGCTCAAGGCACGTGTCGAGCAAGTCCTCGGCGGTCAGCTCTCCCCGAGCAAGCGCGGCAGAAGCCTCGACAATCGTTTGGCGGCGGTGGGGGATCAGCGGCATTGACGCTCTCTGCAGCGAGGCAGCGGGTCTGCTAGAATCAGACCCCAATTTAGCCGATCGACCACCTAGGCAAACATCACAGCCGGACAAACATCACAGCGACTCGAGAAAGAAGCAGGTGCGATTTGAATGCCTCTGATCCCAACTACGCCGAGATCGTGAATCGACTGAAATCGGGCGTGGACGGGCGAAATTTTCTTGAGCGACTGAACATTAAACCGATCGGCATTGAAAAAGGCTCAGCCACATTCGAGGTGACGGTTGACGAGACGCACCTGAGGACAATGGGGATCGCTCACGGAGGATTGTTGGCGACCGTCCTCGATTCGTGCCTCGGGTGCGCCGCTTGGACGCTGGCCCCTCCGGAAAATCACGTGGTGACCGTCCAGCTCAATATCAACTACATTCGACCGGCATGGCTCGGCGAGATGTTGACGGCGAAAGCCGAAGTCCGACACGCCGGCCAGATGACGGCCGTCTCGCGCGGCGAGATCCGCACGAAAGAAGGCGCACTCGTCGCCTCAGCGACGGGCACGTTTATGTATCTCCCGATCCCCGGCGGCACCCAATCGCTCATGGAAAAGCGGGATGAACTGGAACGTTGGAAGACGTCGTGAAGGGACGAAGCGACGGGCAACTGTCTACCGCAGCGTGAGCAACAAATCGCCGGTTTCGACTTCCGTGCCCGGCTTCACTAGGACCTGATCGATCACGCCATCGCGTTCGGCTGTCAGGTTGGTTTGCATCTTCATCGCTTCGAGCGT
>DASRXU010000360.1:0-8075 GCA_035687365.1 Planctomycetaceae bacterium
GACTCGCCAACAACCAAACTCAGATCCTCGCGGCCATCTTCGCGTATCAATTGCTCGTGCGCTATAACCACCGTTGCGGCAACAAAAACGGACGACTTCGTTGGCTCACCGACGCACTCTGAATTCCCGGACACCCTCAAGGTTCGCTTGGGAACGCACCTCCTCGAAGCTCCTGCTTCGATTCTGCTCATTCCGTTTGTGAGATGCGTGTGCTTGACCCGGCGTCCCGTTCGCGTAGTCTCTCTAAGGTTTGTCTTTCGGCTTGCCGCTGTTCAGTAGGTAAATCAGGCAGAGGACGCACACGATTGCTCCGACGATCATGCCGACAAGCTGACCCGCCGCGTACGGAGTGCCGGCAGCCCATCGTCCGCGTGTCAGGGTATAGAGGCTGGCCGAACCGCCCCAGACAGCGCCGACCAGCGCAAGAACTCGTTTTAACATTTGCGCCTCCTCGCCATTTGGTTGGCGTTTGCCACAGGACGGGTACAGCCTGTCCTACGGATCAAGCAGACAGCGGCAATCTCACAGTGAAGGTCGTGCCGCTCCCCGGTTCGCTCGAAATACCGATGCTGCCGTCGAACTCTTGGACCAGGTGCTTGACGATCGACAGGCCCAGGCCCGTGCCGCCAACATCCCGCGATCGCGCACGATCGACTCGATAAAACCGCTCGAAGATTCGTGATTGGTGTTCCGGCGGAATGCCCGGGCCGTTGTCCTGCACCTCGATCCGGGCCATCCCCTCGTCGATCCGCCACCGCACGCTGATCGTACCGCCGTCCTGGGTGTACTTCACCGCGTTGTCCACGAGATTGCTGAGAATTGTGTGCAGGCCCTCTTCGTCGGCGAGCACGTTGAGGTCGGCGGCGGGAGCTTGTGTCACGAGCCGCTGCGATTTCGACTCGGCGACGGCCAGATGCTCGTCGATGCATTCCCGCACGACCGGCGAAACTTCGACGGCGCGCATGTCAAACACGTTTTCGCCCGATTCGATTTGTGCGAGCCGCAGTAAATCCTGAATCAGGGCGTGGAGCCGGCCGGCCTGCTCACCGATGCGTTCGACAAACCGCGTGCGATGCTCCGGCTCGTCGAGAGCGCCGTCGAGCAGTGTTTCCGCATAGGCCTGAATCGCAGTCAGCGGAGTCTTCAGCTCGTGCGAGACGTTCGAGACGAACTCGCGGCGGATGTTCTCCAGGCGTCGCAACTCGGTGACGTTGTGGAACACGAGCACCACGCCCGACGTCGGACTGCCGGGCAGTCGTGACGCGAGCACGGCGACGACGGCGTGCTTGCGAGGCAGGTCGATTTCCAGCCCGGGTGCTTCGTTGCCGGCCAGCACCGTGCGGATCACTTCGTCGATGCGGGCGTGTCGAATCACCTCCCAGATCGGTCGGCCGACCGGATTGCTGACTTGCATATCGAGAAGATTTCGGGCCGCGCGATTGGCGAACAGGATCCGCTGGCTGTCATCGACGGCAACCACGCCCTCGACCATGCTGCCCAACACGGTTTCCAGCCGCTCGGTGCTTTCTTGCAGCTGGCGGCTCTTGCGTTGCAATTCTTCGATTCGCGTTTCGAGCTGGCGATTCATCGAATCAATGGCCGATTCGAGATTGCGAGCGCTGCCCCGAGGAGTGGCGCGAGCAGACCACAACGATTCCCCCAACTCCCGTGCGGCAGCCGACTCGGTAATTCCAGCGAGACGTACGGCAGCGCGGTGTAAGACTCCCCACGTTAAAAAGAGTCCGAGGGCGGAGACCGTCAGCACGGCCCCCCAGATCAGCGTGCTGGGTGCGTGTGAGCCTGCGGCTGAATCGACACTCGGATCGGCCAGCCGGCTGAAACCCCACGCGGCGACCGCCGCCAAGACGAGATAACCGACGGCGGCCGTCCAAAAGAATCGCGACGAGAACATCGGTCAACTGCCGGTCTTGTTAGTTGGCGTCCATGGGGAAGAGTGCGGGGCCGGGGCGAGAACTCGAATTGCCGCGTTTTTCGGGATCGACTACCATCCCCCGCCATTTTGACCCACGGCTCGCGCCCGTTCAAATCGGGCCGCCCAAGGAGTGAACCGTGCGACCACCAGAACGCTACAACTTCGTCACCCAAACGCGTTATGGAACGCTCGTTTACAACAAGAACGACGTGCGCGTGGGACGGTCGCTTGAGTTGTACGGCGAATACTGTGAGCGTGCAATCGTCGTGTTCGATCAGATTCTCGCACCGGGACAGGTCGTGATCGACGTCGGCGCCAACATCGGGGCGCACACTCTGTTCTTTGCCAAGAAGGTCGGCCCGGCGGGTTGCGTCCTGGCGTTCGAACCGCACCGGCTCGTGTATCAGACACTCTGCGGCAACATGGCGATCAACAGCATTACGAATGTGCACTGTTGGAACGCGGCCGTGGGCGATCACCGCGGCGAGATCTGCGTACCGCGCATCGATCACGAACGGGAAATCGACCTGTCGAGCCTCGAGATCGGCGGCACGGAAGGCGAACGGGTGCCCGTGATTCAACTCGACGGGATGAATCTGCCGCGTTGCAACTTGGTGCGGATCGCCCTGCCCGGGATGGAATTCTCCGTTCTCGACGGCGCGGCGGCGCTCTTGAAGCGCTTGAAGCCGATCATTCACATTTCCAGCCAGCTCGACCCGGCCCGCGAAGCCAAGCTGCTCGAACGGCTGGGCGAGTTGGGCTATGCCGCGTATTGGCACTCGGCTGAACTCTTTAACCCGCTCAACCATGCCGGCAATACCGAGAATGTCTTCGGCAGCCAGGCAGAGCGCTGTCTCCTGTGCGTCGATATGACGCTCGAGAGCCACTTGACCGGGTTTGTCAAAGCGACGGCTGCCGACGCGGCGTGACTCGGCTTTGGTGGAGCGAGGTTCCCGCCGAGCTGTCGTCTTCTTGCGCAGCGTGTGCGAATCCGCGCACGCGCACTAAACTGGCCAAGTCTGGATCGGCCAGTTCGCCCGTGCCACGTTGACCGGAGAATCGCTCGGTCGACCGCCGACCTTTGCCTGATCGATGTTGTTTGGGGGTGGGTGCGCGGTGGACTTTTCTTCGACCGACGTCGAGCGGATCCGCGCTGCGGGCGTTGTCAGCGAGATTGAAGTTCATTCGGAGATCGGTTCGACGAACGATCGCGCGGTCGAACGATCTGAAGAAGCGGCCCTGGCTTGTCCATGCCTGATTCTGACAGCGCGGCAAAACGCGGGTCGCGGACGCGGTAGCAACACCTGGTGGTCTGGACCGGGCGCACTCACGTTCTCGCTGGTGCTGGAGCCGCGGCGGGTCGGATTGGCGACCGAGCGCTTTCCTCAGGTCGCGCTGGCTGCCGGCCTGGCTGTCTGCGAGGCCATCGAACGCACGCTGCCGCGGGCGGATGTCGGATTGAAATGGCCCAACGACGTATTTTTGGGCGGAAAGAAGGTCAGTGGAATTCTGCTGGAAAAACCGCGTGCTGATTCCGGGCGGCTCATCGCGGGGATCGGGCTGAATGTCAACAATTCGCTCGCGATAGCAACAGAGGAATTGCGTCGCACGGCCACCTCCATGATCGACGTGGCGGGTCAGCCGCTGGATCGCACGCAGGTGCTGATTGTCTTGCTGGAGCGACTGGAGGTCTGGCTGCGGACGCTCGCGATCAGCGAACGCGAAGTCTTCGAGCGCTGGCGTCCCTACTGCGTGCTGACCGGAAAAAGAGTCGGTTTGCGAGCAGGCACGCGTGACGTCGAAGGGCTGTGTGAAGGGATCGACGAGAGCGGCCGGCTGTTGATCGCCACCGCGCAGGGGACGGAAGCCCACCGCAGCGGCACCGTGATCTCATTCGAGTGACCGGGCGCGGCTCGAAGCCGTGCGTCTATTTCGACGAGCCACTCGACAGGAAGCGGAACAAGCTTTTACTTTTCTTGGGCTCGTCCTGATTCTCGGTCGCCGGGTTTTTGTCGATGCTCAGCGCCAACTGCTGAATCGACTTCGTCAGTTTCGACTTGGGCGCCTGCGTGATGAGCGGCACGCCATTGTTGCGAGATTCGACCATCGCCGCGTATTCGTTGGGGATCTGCCAGAAGATCTCGCGGCCAATCGTCTCCACCGCCTTGGTCAGGCTGATCTGCGTTTCTTCGAGGCCCAAGCGGTTGACGACAACCTTGATCTTCTCGGAGATCCCCTCTTGGCGATCGAAGAATTGCAGCAACCGGACGACGTTGCGCAGCCCGGGCAGATCGAGTTGAGCGACGAGCAGTACGGTGTCGGACGCCCGCATCGCCGCCAGTTCGAGCGGACTGATGCACTTGCTGAGGTCGATGATCAGATGCGTGAACGTTGCCTTGAGCAACGTGATCACCCGCCGCAGCTCCTCGGGGTTGATCGGCGTCGCTTCTTCGAGGTGAATCGGTCGCGGCAAGAGGAACGCGCCGCACTCGTGCTTCGTCAACGATCGCTTCAGCAGCGCGTAGTCGAGCCGGGTGATGTTTTCGGCGACGTCTTGAATCGTATAGTCGGGGATGATGTCGAGCCACACGTCGGCATCTCCCAGCGACAGGTCCAGATCGATGACAGCGACGCTGTTGGCCGGGTTCTGCGCGAGCACGCACGCGAGATTGACGGCCAACGACGTGCAGCCAACTCCGCCAGCCGCTCCGGCGATCGTATAGATCTGACTGGAGCGAACCTCAGTTTCGCCTTCCCGCAAACCGTGGATTTGCTGGATGCGATGCAGGGCGGCCAGGAAATCTTCCAACCGCAGCGGGTAGTTCAAGAACTCCTTGGCCCCGTTCCGCATGGCCTGCAGGATGACGCTGCCTTCCGTCGAGCTGCTGACCACGAGCACGCTGCAAGTCGGCATCTCTTGCGTGACTCGCGCCACGATCGCCAATCCCTGTGCCGGATCGGCGTCCATCGCGACCAGCGCGATGTCGGGCTGAGTCTGCATCACGACGTCGGTGAAGAACTCGTAGCGCGAACACTCGGCCTCGAGCCACACCATGTCGATTCCCAACAGCAAGTGCTTGAGCGAAGCGCGGGACGTGTCGTTGGGATCGACGATCGCAAGTCTGCAAACGCTTTTCATCAGACCCTGGCTCTCGGAAGATTGTCAACGATTCGGAATGGATGATTCAGGTTTCTCGATGTGTCCCGGCGGCGATTCCTGCATCGGGTTCGCCACCGTACATCGCTGCTTTAGGGGTTGCCTCCGGTCGGCACATACAAGCCGGATTGAGGTTCATAAAGCCCGTTGCGAACACCCGTTGACTGCGTGCTCGGGGCGGGCGCGGAAGCCGGACTGACCGCAGGACTCGTGCTATACACTGCCTGCGTGGCGCCACCCGGTGTGGCAGTCGGCGATTGAGCGTTTACCTGTCGGATGGCCGGGTTGTACGACCACCTTGAAGCGGAGCCAGGCACGGGAGGTGCCGGGGCCGGCTGCATATTCTGCTGTATTCCGGTCGATGGCACCGACATCGGATTCATCGACGGACCGGCTTGCGGATACGGACCAACCGACATCGAGGTGGCACCCGACGGAGCGGCCGGCATCGGGGCGATCGGGGCCACACCGATCGTTTCTTGCGACATTCCTGGCGGCGGAGGCATCATCTGAGCCTGCGGGCCATGCTGCATGCCGGCCGGTGCCGCGGGCGCCGGCGGAGCAACTGGAGAGAACTGTTCGTGGATCGGCGGCAGCTCTTGAACAGGAACCGGCGTGATCATCGGCGACGGTCCGTTGTGGCCCATATCGAGGTCCATGATGGGAGGCGGATAGCCGTTGGGATGGTTGCCACCCGGTCCGCAGTTGGGGCACACGCCGCCGTTGCTGGGCACTTCGAGCATTCCGTACCAGTACAGTTCGCGATCGGTCGGCTGGTCGGTGAACATGCCGGGGCCGCCCGGCGGCACCTGGTTTTCTTGCATCGCACCCGCCAGCACCGGCGTGACGAGAATCACGAGTTCCGTTTCGGTCGTCTGGTAGCTGACGCGGCGGAAGGCCGCTCCGATATAGGGGAGTTCTCCCAGGAACGGTGTCTTGAACGTTTGGGCGGTGTCCTGAACTTCGGTCAGGCCGGCGAGCATGAAGGTCTCACCGAACCGCATTTCGACCGACGTGTTGACGCGCCGTGTCGTGAGTCCGGGAACCGTCAGGCCTCCCGTCGTCACAGCGTTCGAGAAGTCCTTCTGACTGACTTCAGGCTGCAGATTGAGTCTCACGCGTCCGTTCCCCAACAGGATGGGCACGGCCGTCAAGCGGACGCCGAACTCTTTCCATTGAATCGTGACGGTTCCCAAGCTCTGCGGGACGAGAATCGGAAATTCACCACCGGACAGCATGTTGGCCGGCTGGCCGTTGGTCGTCACCAACACGGGGCTGGCGAGGATTTTCAAAAGTGATTCGGCCTGCAGGGCGTCGAGAAACATCGCGAACGTGTGGTTGTTGTTGACCACGCCGCCCAGCAGCGACGGGTTAGCGGCGAAGTTCTGCGGATTCACGCCCAGAGAGGGCGCTGCACCAATCGGAATGTTCAAGCTCGAAAGCGGCGCCAAACCGCCGGGCAAACTGCCCAAAAATGCGAAGTTCGTCGTGCCCAGGAAGTTGAATCCCAGCTCCTTGAGCTTCGTACGATCGATTTCGATGACCTTGACCTTCAGCTCAACTTCCTGATCGCCACCGACTTCCATCTGGTTGATGACGTTCGGATAGAACTCCTTCGCGATGTCCATGATCCGCGGGATGTCCTCGGGTCGAGTGACGTAGCCGCGAAGCACGACGCTGTCTCGCACGGCAATGGCCGTCACGGCGTCGCTCGGAAAGAGGTTCTTGAGATAAGCCTGCAAATGCCGGACGTCGCCGATGACAAAGACCTCGATGGTGAACGAGGTATTCTTTTCGTCGACGAGGACGAGTGACGTGACCCCCGGCGTGAGCGCGTGGACGCGAATCTCGTTGGGGTGCATGTCGACTTTGGTCACGTGCACGACTTCGGGATCGAAGCCGTAGACCGTCGAGATGCGGTTCTTGATTTCGATGATCTTCGCGAACTTTTCGACGAGCCGCAAATCGCTTTGCGGGTCGGCGATTTTCACGAGTGGATCGTTATCGATGGGCAATGGCGCCGATTCGTCCGGTGCAGCAACGGCGGCACGCGCGAACCCGGCGGCGGCGAGAAATAGGAACAACATCCGAAAGAATTTCGGGCTCGACTGGGCGAACATGCGCATCCGTGCACCTCGAGTGGCGGCTGAATCCTTGTGACGAAAACTGCGCGCGACCGGCTTGCACCGGCCGCCGCCTTGTTCTCGTCACATTCCTTGATTCGTATCTTCCTGACGCGTTACGACGCTCGGTTGTGTTGGATGGCCTTCTGGAAGAACTCCATCCATCCCGCTCCGGCCTTTGCCCCGGCTTTCGCCGCAGCATCCGGATCCTCGGGCAGCTCGACCTGCTCTTCGCGAAGCTTGTCCCCTTCGAAGACCTTCAGTGTCCAACTCGGCTTTTCCTTGACGGGTTCCGGCTTGACCTCGGGTTTCTTGGGGACTTCGGCGACTTTCACCGGCTCGTCGTCGAGCGGATCTCCCTTGCCGTCGTCCTTCTTTTGCCCGCGAGTGACTTTCAAATGTTCAAAGGCTGTTTCGTCGACTTCCGACGCTTGGCTTTCCGTGTTGTCCCCTCGATGTCGCAGTGCCAGGGAGATTTGTCCCTTGCTCTCTGCAAGCATCAACAGGACGTATTGATCTGGTGTGACCACCAGCGAAATGTTCTTGGCGACAACCTCTTTCGCATCGCCGTTCGGTACGGCGCTTTGACGGACATTGTCAGTGGCGAAGACCTCGATGTACTGCAGGATGGTCTTGGCCTTCCGGATTTCTCCATTCTGGCTGTTCAACTGATTCGGGGCATGATGCGACATGGTGTAGGTCACAACGACGTCCACTCGATCGCCCGGCAAGATAAGGCCGCTGTGCGTCTTGGTGGCCGTCACCGGCACCGTGGCTACGCGCATCCCTTTGGGGATTTCGCTTGATCCTCCAAAGACCCCCTTCTCGTTCAACTTGGCGACCATGATGGGCTCGTTCGGAG
>DASRXU010000361.1:0-8433 GCA_035687365.1 Planctomycetaceae bacterium
GATGTCCGGCTGACGATGCCAGGCTGGCAGCGGCAGGCTGTGCGGAATGAGGACGAGCAGTCCTTCGTCGCCCACCACCAGCGACACGGCCAGGCCGGCCACCTGAAAGTCGGCAAGTCCGGTCGATTCACCAACCGGTCTCGGTTCGCCCGCGGACAGCCGGATCTCGCAGTCCAGAGCCGTGCGAAACGACTCGGCCAGCTCGACCAGGTGCTCGCGGCACGTGTCAATCGTGCACTGGATTTGGGCTTCGGTGAGATGCGTCATGGTCCGAGTGTTCTGAGGCCGCGCACGGGAGTTCAGCGGCGTCCGCCGGGATGTCGTCGCTCTGGAGCAAAGATCTCCGGCGGGACGGCGGACCTCTTAAAGATCGTCTTACCCGTTCGGATTCTGCGGCAAGGGGAACGCAGACGGCAACTTTTGCCCACTCGACCCAAACGAACGAACGATTCGCGCGCGGAGGGATTGCCTTTTCCAAGATTAACTGCAACAGATGTTCCTGGCACTTTTCTGCACTTTCTCTCTCTGAGGTGTCCGTTGGACGGCGAACCCCGGGCTGGTCATGCTTGTCTACGCCAACGCGGGCGTCCTCGAACTGCGGTAGGTGCTCGGGAGTCGCGAGCACTCATCGAATCGGCGATATCCGTCCGTGTCGAGAAAGAAATCGCTCGTGGGGAGAACGAAGGTGGCATGAAGAAAATTCCGACAGTTTTTGAGCGCGATTGGAACGGCGATCGAAGTCGAGTGTTGCCGCAAGTGCATGTCGGATGTGAGTGGGTATTGGCCGGTGAAGGCACCGCCACGCGGAAACTTGATGGCACCTGCTGCATGATCCGTGGCGGCAAGTTGTACAAGCGCCAGGAATTCAAAAAGGGCCAGCCCACACCGGCTGATTTCGAGGAGGTCAACTTCGATGACGAAACCGGCAAGCGCATCGGCTGGCGTCCCGTCGGTGACGCGCCGGAGGACGAATGGCACCGGGAAGGCTTCGCGAACCTGGAGGACAAGTCCGACGGGACTTACGAGCTGGTCGGACCGAAGATGCAGGGCAATCCGGAGAATTACACGGTTCACTCACTTGTGCCGCACACGGTTGAGCGGCTGAGGATCGCCGACCAGGTGCCACGCGATTTTGAGGGGCTTAGTGCCTATCTGGTGGGACAGGACATCGAAGGAATCGTGTTCCACCATCCGGACGGCCGGATGGCGAAGATCAAGAAACGAGACTTTGGCCTGAAGCGCTAGGCCGATTGAATCCAACGTTACGGGCCGTGGGCGAACGGCGCGACAAGCGAGTCACCTGCTTCGCTCAGATGTCGAAGTACATCGCGAACTCCCACGGGTGGGGTCGCTGACGCAGAGCCTCGACCTCGTGGACCGTCTTGTACCAAATCCACGTGTCGATCACGTCTTCGGTGAAGACGTCGCCGCGGAGGAGATAGTCGTGGTCTTTTCGCAGGCCGGCGAGGGCTTCTTCGAGCGACATCGGCGTGCCCGGCACGCCGGCCAGATCTTCCGGAGCCAGATCATAGATGTCTTTGTCGAGCGGCGGGCCGGGGGAGACTTTGTTCTGAATCCCATCGAGGGCCGCCATGAGCACGGCCGACATCGCCAGATAGGGATTCGACGAGGAGTCGGGGCAGCGATACTCGATCCGTTTGTTGGCCGCGCTGGGCGCGTGCACAGGAATGCGGATGGCCGCCGAGCGGTTGCGGTAGCTGTAGGTGAGGTTGATCGGCGCTTCGAAACCGGGGACGAGCCGCTTGTAGCTGTTGGTGGTCGGACAACAAAACGCGAACAGCGACGCCGAATGCTTCAAAATGCCCCCAATCGCATAGAGGGCCATCTGGCTTAAGCCGCCGTAACCCGAGCCCGCGAAAAGTGGCTCGCCCTTCTTCCACAGCGACAAGTGCAAGTGCAGCCCCGAGCCATTGTCATTCCAAACCGGCTTGGGCATGAAGGTGGCCGTCTTGCCGTGGCGGGCGGCCACGTTCTTGACGACGTACTTGTAGCGAATGAGGTTGTCGGCCGTCCGCACCAGCGGTCCGTACTTCATGTCGATTTCGCACTGGCCGGCCGTGGCGACTTCGTGATGCTGGGCTTCGACCTCGACGCCACACTCCTGCAGCGCCAGCATCATCTCAGTGCGGACGTCTTGCAGCGTGTCGGCTGGAGGGACGGGAAAGTAGCCCTCCTTGTAGCGAATCTTGTAGCCCGAGTTGCCGCTGCCGCCGTTGCGATCACCGACGGCGCCGCGAGTCCATTGCCCCTCGGCACTGTCGATGTGGTAATACGATTCGTGTTCGTTCTGGTCGAAGCGGACGCCATCGAAGACGAAGAATTCCGCCTCCGGGCCGAAATTCGCCAAGTCGGCGATGCCCGTCGACTTCATGTAGGCTTCTGCTTTGCGGGCAACGTTGCGCGGATCCTTGGCATAGTCTTCGCGCGTGATCGGGTCCTGGATGTTGCAGGTCATCGCCAGGGTTTGCTTCATGAACGGATCGACGATGGCCGTATCCGGCTGCGGGACGACGAGCATGTCGCTCTCGTTGATGGCCTGCCAACCACGCAGCGACGAGCCGTCGAAGCTGAATCCTTCCTCGAAACTCCGCTCTGTCAGGGTTTGCACGGGGATCGTGAAGTGCTTGGGCATCCCCGGGAAGTCCATGAACCGCAGATCAACGGCGCGGACTTCGCGCTCGCGGCACAATGCCAACACCTCTTTAGGAGTCATTCGCCCTCGGCTAATCAAACGCGCGCACCCCGACCATCACATTTGTTTATGATAAGCGGCGTGCAAACCCTGTTCCAGCACCGGTTGTTCCCTTCGCATGCCTCGTTTCGTCGTTCTGACCCACGATCATCCGTTCCTTCACTGGGATTTGATGCTGCAACAGGGTGAGATTCTGCGCACTTGGCGACTCGCTCAGCCGCCCGACGTAGAAGGCCCGATCGACTCCGAGCCGCTGCCTGACCATCGGCTCGCATATCTCGATTACGAAGGCCCCGTCAGTGGCGGACGGGGCACGGTCCAGCAGTGGGACGCCGGCACCTCTGAGATCATCGAGTCAATGGCCGATCGGGTGGTTGTTCGGCTCGCTGGCCGAAGACTCGGCGGCGTCGCTGCACTCGAGCAAAGTCAGAGCGGCCCGACGTGGCTCTTTCAGTGGGTTCTGCCGCCCGCGGCCTCACAGGGACAGTGACGAGTCTTGACCGCCTAAAGATGTCACCCCTATTATCGCCACGGCCTCGAACCCTCTGGCCGGCCTGTCTTAACCATGTCCGAAATTCGCACCCGCTTTGCCCCCAGCCCCACCGGTTACATGCACATCGGCGGGATGCGCACGGCCCTGTTTAATTGGCTATGGGCCCGGCACACCGGCGGCAAGTTCATCCTGCGGATCGACGACACCGATCGGCAGCGGAACATCGACGAGGCGTTGCGTCCGATTCTGGCCGCCTTCCGCTGGCTCGACCTCACTTGGGACGAAGGCCCCGAGATCGGCGGACCTCATGGCCCCTACTTTCAGTCGCAGCGAGGCGAAATTTACCGACAGTCCGCGGATCGGCTGCGCGCCGACAAAAAGGCCTATCGAGACTTCGAAACGCCCGCGGAAGTGCAGCAGCAGCGCGAGGCGGCTGACAAGGAAAAGCGTCCGTTTATCAGCAGCCGAAAGTCGCTCGAGCTGAGCGACGCGGAGGTCGAGCGCCTCGTCGCCGAAGGGCGGCCGCATGTGATCCGCTTCAAGGTGCCGCGCGACACTAAGATTGCGCTCGACGACATCGTGCGCGGGCACGTCGAGTGGGACGCGTCGTTGATCGCGGACCCGGTAATCATGCGGGGTGACGGTACGCCGCTTTACAACTTCGCGACGGTTGTCGATGACGCCGCGATGGAAATCACCCACGTCATCCGGGCCGAAGAGCACCTGTCCAACACTCCGCCGCAGATCCTGATGCACCAGGCGCTAGGCCACGCGCTGCCGGTGTTCGCCCACATTCCTTTCGTCACGGCACCGGGGACCACAAAGAAACTGAGCAAGCGCGAGATCAAGAAGTACCGGGAGAACCCCAAGTTCCGCAAAATGTTCGAGGACGCTGATCGGGTCTTTCCGCAGATCGGCTTGGGGAATTCCGAAACGCTCAACCCAGTGATGGTCGAGTACTACGAGAAGATCGGCTTCTTGCCGCACGCGGTTTTCAACTCGCTGGCTCGGCTGGGCTGGTCGCTCGACGATCGCACGGAATTCATGAGCCGCGAGACGATCGTCGAGAACTTCACGCTCGATCGTATCGTCAAAAATCCGGCGGGGCTCGATCCGGATAAACTCTACAGCTTTCAGACGCATTGGATGGGCGAGCTGCCGCTGGAGCAAAAGGTCGCGCTTGTGTTCCCGTATCTGACTCAGGCTGGACTCGTGGCCCAATCGTCCGACGCAGCCGAGCGCGAATATGTGGCCCGAGTGGTGCAAACGATCGGTGAACGTCTCAAGGTGTCGAGCGACATCCTCGAAGCCCGCGATTTCTTCGTTGCGGACGACGCGCTCGAATATGATGAAGCCACACTCAAGAAACGGATGACGCCCGAAGGTACGCCCGAGCGCTTGCGAAGATTTCGGGACCGGCTGGCGTCCGTCGAGCCGTTTGAGTCAGGGCCAATTGAAGAGGCCTTCCGCGCGTTCGTCGATTCCGAGAAAATCAAACCGGCCGACCTGATCCATGCAGTGCGCGTGGCCGTGACGGGCAAATCGACCGGGCCGGGACTGTTCGAGTGTCTCGCACTTTTGGGACACGAGCGTTCGCTCAATCGCATCGACCGTGCCTTGATTCGGCTCGGCACGTAGGAAACCAAATGACAGACGGATCGCGATCCATGGACGATGCCACTCCTTCCCCCGCACCCCAGCTCGATTTCGTCCGCAGCATCGTGGCCGAGGATCAGAAAACCGGCAAATACAGCGGAAAGGTGATGACCCGCTTTCCGCCCGAGCCGAACGGCTACCTGCACATCGGCCACGCCAAGTCGATCTGCCTCAACTTCGGCATCGCCCAGGAATTTGCCGGCAAGTGCAACCTGCGATTCGACGACACGAATCCGACGAAGGAAGACGTCGAGTACGTCGACTCGATCAAGGAAGACATCCGCTGGCTGGGCTTCAGCTGGGAAGACCGCGAATTCTACGCGTCGGATTACTTCGAGCAGCTTTACCAGTGGGCCGAGCAGCTCATTCAGGAAGGTCACGCGTACGTCTGCAGCCTGAACGCCGAGCAAATCCGCGAATACCGCGGAACGCTGACTGAGCCGGGCAAGCCGAGCCCCGATCGCAATCGCCCGGCCGCGGAGAGTCTCGACCTCTTCCGCAGGATGCGGGCCGGCGAATTCAAGGACGGCCAACTGACGCTGCGGGCGAAGATCGACATGGCGTCGCCCAACGTCAACATGCGCGACCCGGTGCTCTATCGCATCCTCAAGGCCACTCACCATCGCACGGGTGACAAGTGGTGCATCTATCCGATGTACGACTTCGCCCATGGGCAGTCGGACTCGGTCGAAGGGGTCACGCATTCAATCTGTACGCTCGAATTCGAGAACCATCGGCCGCTCTACGATTGGTGCCTCGAGACGCTCCGCATCTATCACCCACAGCAGATCGAATTTGCTCGGCTCAGCGTCGAATACATGATGATGAGCAAGCGAAAACTGCTCGAACTGGTCGAGCAGGAATATGTGACCGGCTGGGATGATCCGCGGATGCCGACGATCAGCGGGCTGCGTCGCCGCGGCTACACGCCCGAGGCGATCCGCACTTTCTGCGAGCGGATCGGCGTGACGAAGTACAACAGCGTCACCGAAATGGCCGTGCTGGAAAACGCGATCCGCGAGGACCTCAACCGCCGGGCCGCGCGGGTGATGGCTGTGCTCCGCCCGCTCAAAGTCGTGCTCGAGAACTATCCCGAGGACCAGGTCGAAGAACTCGACGCGGTGAACAACCCAGAAGATGCCGCGATGGGCTCGCGGAAAGTGCCGTTCTCGCGCGAACTTTACATCGAGCAGGACGACTTCCGCGAGGATCCGCCGAAGGAGTTCTTCCGCCTGGCTCCCGGGCGCGAAGTGCGGCTGCGCTATGGTTACATCATCAAATGTGTGTCGGCCGTGAAGGATCCGACGAGCGGCGAAGTGACCGAGCTGCGCTGCACGTACGATCCGGCCACTCGCGGCGGCAACGCACCCGACGGCCGCAAGATCAAATCGACCATTCATTGGGTGTCAGCCAAGCACGCCGTCAACGCGGAGGTGCGGCTCTACGATCACCTTTTCATGAAAGAGAACCCGGACGACGTGCCGCCTGGCGGCGATTACAAGGCGAACCTCAACCCGAACTCACTGACGGTCGTGCCGGCCGCCAAGCTCGAGCCGAGCCTGACCTCGGCGCGGGTCGGCGATCGTTTTCAGTTCGAGCGGCTCGGATACTTCTGCGTCGACTCGCGAGATTCGAAGTCCGACGCGATGGTCTTCAATCGCACGGTTTCACTGCGCGACACGTGGGCCAAGGTCGAGAAGAAATCGGGTGGGAAACCCGGCGGAAAGAAGTAGCCTTCCGCTCGCCCGGCGGTTCTTTCCAAATTCTGCTTGCATTCCGCGAGCCGCGCTGGCATGGTAAGCGCCGTCGAGCCGACTTTACCGCGAATCGGCTTTCATGCCGCGTTGGCCGCTCGCGAAATTCGGCTCTGGGCCACAACATGGATCCCACTGCCGTCGCCACGGGCGCTTTCTTGGTGGTCGGCCTACGGACTCGCACCACGAACCGAATCGAGGCCGTCCCCGAGACAGCCAAAATCGGCTCGTTGTGGCGGAAGTTCTACACTGACGGTGTGTCGGACCACATTCCCGAGCGCGTCGCGGAATCCCCCGAAGTTGTCGCCGTCTACTACGACTACGAGAGCGACCACCGGGGCAAGTATTCCCTGATCGTCGGTCACAAGGTCAGCTCGCTCGACCACACGCCGAAGGAAATGGGTGGAGTGCTGGTCCGCGCCGGCCGCTACCTGCGTTTCCCCGTTGAAGGACCGTTGCCCGCCGGCATCATTGAGACGTGGCAGGTGATCTGGCAGTTCTTCGAAGTCTCGCACGAATACGAGCGGGCCTACACGACCGACTATGAGATCTATCGCGACGGCAGTGCCGAGATCTACATCGCCGTCAAATAAGACCGGACCTTGCTAGGTTCGGGAGAGCGAAGCTCCTGCTGAGCCGCGTTGCTTAAGTCACGGCTTTCTAGCGGCCTCTTGCTACCCATAAATGACTAGCGGCGCGTCACGTGGGCTGAGGTCAGGGGCACGATCTCGACTGAGACGTCTTTGCCTTGCTCCATGCTGGCCCCGCCGATGACGATCAGCGAGTGACCGTCCGCGCAGAGCATCCGGTGAAAGAAGCGCGGGCGCGAAAGTTGACCGGCGTCTTGCCAGCTTTGGCCATCCTCGGACAATCGCGAGATCTTGCCCGAGTAGGTCGTGGCCAAGAGCTGGCCCCCCACCGTCAAAGCGGCCCCGCCAAAACCTTGCAGGCCTTCGCCGGGAAGTTTAGGACCGGCCGACCATTTGTGCGTCGCCAGATCGAGAACAGAAGTTGTTGTCGTCGGGCCAGCTTCTTCCATGCCCCCGAGCGCATAAACTTTGCCGCGGCATTCGCCGACAGCCAACGCACGACGGTTGGAGGGAGCTTTTGGCAACTCTTCCCACGTCGGATGCGCCGCGGAGAGATCGGCTGAGAGAGCCGTACCGTGCCAGATCGTCGGCTCATTGCCGCTCAGCTCCCATCCGCCCACGACGATCAAGCGGTTGCCGACCATGACCGCGTCGTGCGAGGAGCGTCCTTTGGGCATGGGCGCGAGAGCTTCCCAGCGCCCTGTCGCCGGATCGAAACGGCTGAAATCGGCAACGGAATGCAGATCGGACTTCTCGCCCTCTTTGTTGCGGGCCTCGAAGCCGCCGATGCGATAGATCTTGCCGCCGTAAGAGACCATCGCCAGGCCGGCGCCTCGCGGCACGGTGCCCACGACTTCCCACTGCTTGGGCGAGTGCAGGTTAAGACGGAGGAATTGGTCCGACTGACCTTCGCGATTGTATTCATGAGCCGCTCCCCGCTGGCCGGCGCACACATATACCTGCTGATCGAACAGGGCGGCTCCAAAGCTCGTGATGCCGAAGGGAAGGTCAGGCAACGCATGCTCCTTCTGCCGCGACGATCGCGGTTTATCAGACGCCCCGGCGGGGATTGCGGCCGCCAAGGCGAACGCTGCCAGCAGCAAGGTCATTTTCGGAGAGTACATGGAACTTCCTTTGTGTCAGGTTGCGACACCGAGAGACAGTTTGGCGCCCGTGGCGGTCGGCTGGCAAGTCTCAGCAAGAGGCTTAGCCTCCGGCCAGTCCTCC
>DASRXU010000362.1:0-16982 GCA_035687365.1 Planctomycetaceae bacterium
GCCTGCGGGCACGTCCTGGAAACGTTTCGCGGCTTCTCACCCAGTTTCGGAAAATTCGCCGATACGGCCCTCACCAGCAAGTGGCTCGAAGTCGAAAACCGTCCCGGCAAGCGGCAAGGCGGTTTTTGCACCTGGTTCCCGACGGCCCGGCAGTCGCGCATCTTCATGACGTACACGAACTCGGCCGACAGCATGTCGACTTTGGCGCACGAGCTGGGGCACGCGTACCACTCGCACCTGCTCAAGGATCGGCCCTACTTCTTGCAAGATTATCCGATGAACCTGGCAGAGACCGCGTCGACATTTGCCGAAGCGGTGCTGAACGAGGAGCGGCTGAAGGCCGCGAAATCGCGCGACGAGCGACTGGTGCTCTTGGACGGAATGCTCGGCGACGCGGTGGCCTACTTGATGAATATTCACTCCCGCTTTTTGTTCGAAGATCGCTTTCACGTCGAGCGGGCGGCGGGCGAAGTTCCGGCCACGCGACTGAGCGAACTGATGCGGGCCGCTCAGCAAGACGCATTCTGCGACAGTCTCGCCGACGACGGCTGGAACCCCAACTTCTGGATCTCGAAGCTGCATTTCTACATCAGCTCGCTGCCCTTCTATAACTTTCCTTACACGTTCGGTTTCTTGCTGTCGACGGGTGTTTACGCCCTGGCAGCCGACTTCGGCGGCCAGTTTTCCGAGCGCTACGAACGTTTGCTGCAGGCCACCGGTTCGATGCCCACGGAACAGGCCGTGCAGAGCACACTGGGCTACGATCTCACCGAGCCGACGTTTTGGAACCGCAGTCTCGACGTCGTGGAACGGCGGGTCGAGCAATTCCTCGAATTGGCCGATCGGCCCGGCGAGCGGTAGGGCAGAATTCGAGGAAGCTTTCCGATGAAACCTCGCCGCGGATTCACGCTGATCGAACTGCTCGTCGTCATCGCCATTTTCGCCGTCCTCGTCGCGCTCCTGTTGCCCGCCGTTCAAGCTGCCCGCGAGGCCGCTCGCCGTACGACGTGCCGATCCAACCTGCATCAGATCGGGATCGCCGTCCACAACTACTACGAGGTTTGGCACGGGCGTTTTTTCCTGCACCACCCGTTCGATGCCGACGTAGCCGCCCAGTTCGCGCTGGCCGACTCGTTCGCGGAGATTTATTGGGAAGACAAGCTCATGCCGTTTGTGGGCGGCGCGGGCGAGACGAAGGATTCCGTGGCGCAGCAGGGCATCGTGGCCAATAGTGCGGCCATCTATCGCTGCCCTGACGACACTTCGATCCCCACTCCGTACATCAAACCTTCCACCGGACTGGTGGACGGCATCGCCCAGCGCACGAGTTACCTGATGAACTCGCAGCTCAGCCACAAGACGCGGAGGTACGGCTTGTGGAAGCTCGCCGGATTTCAGTACGCGCGCGGGCTGTCGAATTTCCTCTGTTTCGTCGAGCGGGATGCCTCTCAATTCATGCCGCCAAATCCCAACGATCCGCGGCAAGACGATTACGACATCTGGCTGGGCACGTACATTTTCCAGCCCTGGATTGCGACTACGCGGCACAGCGGCCTGGCGAACTATCTGTATCTCGACGGTCACGTCGAGTCATTGCAGTTCGAGAATTGCGTGCAGGACATGTACCCGGACGGCGTCGTATTGACGCAGGACGGCACGTTTGCGAACTGAACCAGCCGACCGAATCGTTATGTCGATCCGGCAGGATCGGTGACGGAAAACTCCATCGTCTCCAACGGAGTGTTCAGCACGACCACGTCGCTGGCCCCAGCAATCTGGTTCACGGGTAGCAACACCGATCGATAGCCGAACCAAGGCTGCTCCAACTTCAACTCGCTTGCCACGTCTGGATGAAGGTCGGCTTGCAAGCTGCTCATCTGTCCGGTGGTCACGTCGACCATGACCGCCTTGACGACGCCGATGATTCGTCCCTGCTGGCCGACGATCTGCATCCCCACGAGGTCGACCGTATTCTGCAAGTTCGTTGCAGTCGTCTCGACAGCCATAATCCAGCCTTTCGCATTCTCTTCACACAGACTCGTTGCCGAAAACGCCTACCCCTACCAATTCAGATTCGGCACTTAGGCCGCTAAGGGACAGCCAACTCGCCGGGCATGCTCGCGCAATTTCAGTTCTCGCCCATCTCACCGGCACGAGAGTTCTCTTCGTTCTCTTGGACGTGCGCGCGGATCAGGTATGACCTTTGCACGTTCGTGCACCGTGGCCGGAGCGAAGGCCATTTTGCCCTAATTGCGCTTAAAGATGTGACTGCGGGGCTTTCACGTCGACTCTGACGGAAGCACCCTAGCCCCATCGAGGCGAAGGTCATTTGTGAGGAGCTTGTAATGTCCGAGAAAAAGAAGCACGGATCGAGCGATCAACATCACACCGCGGCCGCCGAACACCAGGCCGCAGCCCATCACCACCATCAGGCCGCACATCACCACGATCACGGTCAGCATGATGAAGCGAAGCAGCATGCGGTCAGTGCTCAGGAACACAGTGAGCAAGCCGACAAGCACACGAAAACGGCTCACCAGCATTCGCATAAATAATTGTGTCGCTGCCTAGAATCACGGCCCTCGGAATTTCCGGGGGCCGTGTTGTTTGTCGCCGACAAATTGGCTCGACTTCGGCTTACGCAAAAACGCCGCTCGTCAGCGCTTGCCTGTGACGAGCGAAACGCCCCTTGTTGATCGGCC
Organism: Planctomycetaceae bacterium; assembly: GCA_035687365.1. Lineage (GTDB taxonomy): Bacteria > Planctomycetota > Planctomycetia > Planctomycetales > Planctomycetaceae > DASPSM01. The sequence continues at coordinate 2,703 of DASRXU010000362.1, forward strand.
CCCTGATAAACCTAATAAAGGAGCACTGTCTTGCAGTCCACACATGTCGAAAGACCCGGTCATGGTCACCACAAGGTGGCTGCCGCGATCTTTGTCGCCTCGTTGATTTTGGGATCTGCCATGATCCTCTCGGCCGAGTTAGTGAAGCCGGAACGATACGAATTCCACGCCGGCCCTGGTTCCAAGAATTACATCATCTATGATCGGGACACGGGTCGGGCAACCTCCGCGGAATTCGACTCGAAAAACCCGATCGAGTCGCTCTCGAAATAACGCCCGCACACCCGCGGATGAGAAGATCAAGCGGGAGGTGGTCGGCAGACAAACTGGGCGTCTTTGAACGCTCTAGCCGAACGCACGCTGGTTTCTTGGAGTCCTCGGCTCAGAACGTTTAGCCACTCTTTTAGGCCGCTTTTATCTCCGAAATTCTTCCTTCTCCCACGCGTTGGATTCGGGGTCCAAGGGCGATATGATTGCATAACGCCGCCGGGCTTCCTTGGGAGCCGGTGACAGGGTAATCCGGGTTGAAATGGCCCGGTTTGGTGCAATTCGGGTGGCATGCAGGCCCCCCTAGCGGTCTCTCGAGCCGTTTCCAGAAGGACAATTGATGTCCGATCTCCATCACGAGTGCGGCCTGGCCGCCGTCTATCACCTCCCGAACCAGGGACCGAGCCGGCTGCTGGCGGGGCATCCCCCCACCGCAGCTTCCCGGCTGATTCCGGGAATGCTGGTGGACATGCAGAACCGAGGCCAACTGGCCGCCGGTCTGGCCGCCTTCCATCCGCACCGCGACAAGCTGCTGGTGAAATGGAAAAGCGTGGGAGCGGTGAGCGAAGTTTTTCGGCTCAACCACCGCGCCAAATTTGAGTCGATCATGCACAAATGCGCCGGACCGGCCGCCATCGGTCACGTGCGCTACGCCACCTGCGGCAAGGAAGGCCGTAGTTACGCCCAGCCGTTCGAGCGGCGGCACATCGAAAAACTCAAATGGTTCACCTTCGCCTTCAACGGCCAGCTCGCGAACTATCCACTGCTTCGCAATGAAATCCTCGCCAACCCCAAGCTCCATCTGGCCCTCGAGACCGATACCGAGATCCTGCTGCACCTGATCGCGCACGAACTCTCGGACGACAAGCGGCCCAGCCTGCTTCAACTGTTGACGCGGCTCACTCGCAAGCTCGACGGCGCTTACAACATCGTTTATCTCAACGCGGCCGGCGACATGTTTGTCGCCCGCGATCCGCTTGGCATGCGTCCCCTCTGTTACGCTCGGGAAGGCGGCCTTTTCGCCGCCGCCAGCGAAAGCGTGGCCCTGATTCACTTGGGATTCTCCGACGCGTCGATCAAGAACGTGCCGCCCGGTCATGCGATCATCATCGAGAATGGAGAATTCTCGATCGAAAAATTCGCCGAGTCTCCTCGTAGCGCGCATTGCTTCTTCGAATGGATCTACTTCGCCAACGTCGCCAGCACGTTCGACGACCGCAGCGTGTACCTCACGCGCAAACGGCTGGGTGAAGAATTGGCCCAGCTCGAAACCGTCTCGATCGATGCCGACACAATCGTCGTCCCTGTTCCCGATACGGCCAAGGCGGCGGCCGACGCGATGGCGTATCGCCTGAACGTTCCCTCTCAAGAAGGGCTGATCCGCAATCGCTACGTCGGCCGTACGTTTATCGAGGGTCAAAACCGGGCCGACAAGGTGCGGATGAAATACACGGCGTTGCCGGAAGTGCTCGAAGGCAAACGTGTGCTCTTGGTGGAAGACACGATCGTCCGCTCGACCACAATGCGGGCTTTGATTTCGCAAATCCGGGAGCGGGGCCGTGCTAGCGAAGTGCACGTGCGAATCGCCTGTCCGCCGATCATCGCTCCCTGTTTTTACGGGATCGATATGTCGACCATCTCGGAACTGTTTGCCCCGCGATTCATGGAGGGGAGTACGATCACGCCCGAGGTCGAAAGTCAGATGGCTGCCGCGATCGGGGCCGACAGCTTGCGTTACTTGCCGATGGCGTCGATCGCCCGCTGCCTCGAGCTGCCGGCCAGCCGCCTGTGTCAGGCGTGCATCAACGGCCGCTATCCGACCGAGTCCGGCGAGCAGCTTTATCAAATCGCCCTGCACAACGCGCAAAGCGACCAAGGTCCGCCCACCGGTCGAACCTACGACGCCCCCGCCCCGATCCAAGTCACCGCGGAGGCAGCGTCCTCGGCGGAAATGACGAATGTGTAGAGCCCTCGCTTACGCGTCGGGTTAGTAGCCTTACCAACCCGAAGCGTCATCGAGGGGATCGTCCGCGATTCGACAATAGCCTCGTTATTGGCACCGCGCATTCCGAATGGGCCCATACGAACACGAAATCCCGATCCGCGTCCGCTATTGCGAGACCGACGCGATGGGTTTTCTGCACCACGCCAATTTTCTCTGCCTCTTCGAGATGGGGCGTACCGAATTGTTCCGGGCTCAAGGCGGCGACTATCGCAAAATGGAAGAAGGCGGCCACTTCTTCGTCGTCGTCGAGATGAACGTCAAATACCGGGTGCCGGCTCGATTTGACGACTTGCTCTCGCTGCGAACTCGCGTGGTTCGCGTCACCCCCGCCAAGCTCGAGCATGAATACAAACTCACTCGCGACGGCGTGACCATTGCCGAAGCTCAAAGCGTTCTCGCCTGCGTTGACCGACAAGGACACGTGCGTAGGATTTCGGACGTGATCCCCGAATTGACCGAGATGCGGCCCCGGCACGCGATTGAGCGCCCGGCCTGAATCCTCGCAGCCATTTGGAATGGATTTCCATGACTCAATCTCGTCCGTTCGTTCACCTGCATTGCCACACGCACTACAGCCTGCTCGACGGGGCCAACCGCATCGATGCGCTCGTGAGCAAGGTGAAAAGCTCGGGCATGAACGCCCTGGCGATCACCGACCACGGCAATCTCTACGGCGCGCTCGAGTTCTACAACGAGTGCCGGGCCAACGACATCAATCCGATCATCGGCTACGAAGCCTACGTCGCCCCGAAAGATCGCCGCGACCGCGGTGCCACGCGGATGAAGGAAGCCAGCTTCCACCTCACGCTGTTGGCGATGAATCGCGTCGGGTTTCAGAACCTGATTCAACTCTCGACGGCCGCATTTCTCGAAGGCTTTTACTACAAGCCGCGGATCGACAAGGAACTGTTGCAGGCTCACAGCGAAGGCATCATGTGTCTCTCCGGGTGCGCGGCCGGCGAGCTGTCGTTTCTGCTGCTGGGCGACCGGATGGACGAAGCTGAGCGTCTGGCCGCCTGGTACCAGGGGATTTTTGGCGACCGCTTCTACCTCGAGATCCAAAATGCTGGCCTCGAAATTCAGCGGCAATGTGCCGAGGGGACGATCGAGCTGGCGCGGCGGATGGGTGTACCGCTCGTCGCGACGAACGATTCGCATTACCTCGAGCAAGCCGATGCTGACGCGCATGACGTGCTGTTGTGCGTGAACACGCTTGCGCTGCGGGCCGACACAAAACGGATGAAGATGGAGGGAGATCAGTTCTTCGTCCGCACCCCTGACGAGATGTACCAGGCGTTTCCCGACCACCCCGACGCGGTCGCCATCACTCAGGAAATCGCCAACCGAGTCGACATCGATCTCGACCTGACCAAACGGCATTTCCCCGTCTTCTCGCCGCCGGCGGGCAAGACCGACGCACAGTACCTGCGAGAGCTGTGCGAAGAACGCATGCCGGTGCGTTACGAAGAAATCACGACGGCCCATCGCGAACGGCTCGATTACGAACTCGGTGTCATCGAAAAGATGGGCTACGCGAGCTACTTCCTGATCGTGTGGGACTTCGTCCGCTTCGCCAACGAACAGCAGATTCCCTGCCAGGCGCGCGGATCGGCGTGCGGCTCGCTCGTGGCCTATCTGCTGGGCCTGAGCAACGTCTGCCCGCTGAAATTCGATCTGCTGTTCGAGCGATTTCTCGATCCCAACCGCACCGAACCGCCCGATATCGACATCGACTTCTGCCGCGACGGTCGGCAGCTGGTGATCGACTACACCAAGCAGAAATACGGCGAAGCGAGCGTCGCCCAGATCGGCACGTTCGGCACACTGAAAGCAAAAGCTGCGATTCGTGACGTCAGCCGCGCGCTGTCCGTGCCGCTGCCGCGCGTCAACGAAATCGCCAAGATGGTGCCGGAAGAACTCAACATCGAGTTGACCGATGCCCTGTCAAAGAGTGCGGACCTCAAGCTGGCCTACGAAAGCGATCCGCAAGTCCACGAGATGATCGACATCGCGGTCCGTCTCGAGGGCCTCGCCCGCAGCGCGGGCACGCATGCGGCCGGCGTCGTCGTCGGCGATCGTCCGCTCGTCAACTACATCCCGCTGCAGAAAATCACGGGGAAGGACGACGTTATCACCCAGTGGGACGGCCCGCGGGTTGAGCAGGCGGGCCTGCTCAAGATGGACTTCTTGGGCCTCACCAACCTTACGATCCTCGACAAGACGGTCCGTAACGTCAAAAAGCATCGCGGCCTGGAGATCGATCCGGTCAAACTGCCGCTCGACGACAAGCCGACATTCGCGCTGTTACAGCGAGGCGAGACGAAGGGCATCTTCCAACTGGAAAGTGGGGGGATGCGCGACCTGTTGACCAAGATGAAGCCCGACCGCTTCAACGACATCATCGCCACCTCGGCCCTCTATCGGCCGGGACCGCTGGAAGGCGGCATGGTGATGACCTACGTCAATGTGAAGCACGGCATCGAGCCGATTCCCAAGGTGCACCCGATCGTCGACGAAATCCTGGCCGAGACCTACGGCGTCATGGTCTATCAGGAACAGGTGATGCGGATCTTAAACCGCGTCGGCGGCATCGAGCTGTCTTCCGCCTACGGTTGCATTAAGGCGATCAGCAAGAAGAAGCTTGCGACGATCGCCAAGTACCGCGAGGAGTTCATCGCCGGCGCCCAGCAGGCCGGACTTAGCTCGGCCAAGAGCACGGAACTTTTCGGCATGATCGAAAAGTTCGCGGGCTACGGCTTCAACAAGTCGCATTCGACCGCGTACGCGGCCATCGCCTATCAGACGGCCTACTTCAAGGCCCATTACCCGGCCGAATTCATGGCGGCCTTGTTTTCCTGTTTGATGGACAAATCGGATCGGATCGCCGAACACGCCGACGACGCGCGGCGGATGAAAATCCAGATCCTGCCGCCAGACGTCAACAAGTCCGACGTCGAATTCAGCGTGCTCGGCAAAGACCTGTCGTATGGCCTGGGTGCGATCAAGGGACTGGGCGGGGCGGTCGTGGCGGCCCTCGTTGCCGAGCGAAACGAGAAAGGTCCATTCAGTAGCATCTTTGATCTGGCAGAACGGGTCGACTCCAAGGTGCTCGGAAAAGGCTCGCTGGAACTGTTGATCAAGGCCGGCGCCCTCGACAGTCTCGGCGCGACGCGGGCCCAGCACATGCTGCTAGTCGAGCGAGCGGTTCAGTCCGCCTCCAAACTGAGTCATGACCGTCGCATTGGGCAAAAGACTTTCTTTGGCGGTGGCGAGTCCGAAGAGCAAAAATCAACACCGGTCGCTATTGCTCTTCCCGATGTCCCCGATTGGACTCACGCCCAGAAGCTGGCCTTTGAGAAGGAGGCGTTCGGCTTCTACCTCACGTCGCACCCGCTGGCTGAAAATGCCGAGCAAATCACGCGCTATGCCACGCACACGGTGAAAGACCTGGCAACCGTCGACGAAAAAATCGAAATCCTGCTGGGTGGGATGGTGTCGAGCATCAAGAAGGCGACGACCAAAAAGCCGAGCCGCAACGGGCACTCGCGCTACGTCAATTTCGACTTCGAAACTCCCGAAGGGATGGTTCGCTGCATCATGTGGCCCGAGGACTACGCCAAGCACGGCGAATCCGTGCAAGCCGAGACGGTGGGCTACGTGCGGGGCCGCGTCGATCGCCGCGGTCGCGAGCCCAACGTGATCGCCAGCCGGCTGCTCACGCTCGACGAGGCCAACCGCGAATTCACGACACAAGTTGCCCTCAAGTTCCAACGCGGCCTGCACAGCGACCACGACATGCAACGCGTGCGGCAGATCCTGCAGGCCAACCCGGGACCGGTGGAGGTGGTGATCTTCATCGAGTCGGCCGACGAGTCCGACACGTCGATTCGCCGCCGATTTCGTCTCAAGCAGCCCCTCTCAGTGAGTTGCACAAGCACGCTGCGGACTGAGCTACAGAGTGTGATGGGCGAAGAACACGTCCGCTTTAACGGCTCGGCACCGAAACGGAGCGGACGTAATCTCGAATCGCGCCGAGCGGCGGTCATGATGGGGTGAGGGTTTGTCCAAGGTCCAAAGTCCAACGTCCACAGTCGAAGACAGTTTTACCTTCCCGACTTTGGGCTTTGGACCTTGGACTCTTAAAGGACCGCGCGGACCGCGCTCGCCAATCGGCGGATGCCCTCTTCGATCTTGTCAGGCGATTCGACGCCGAAGCTCAGCCGCATTTGGTTGCGGCGGCGTTGGGCCGGCGTGCCTGCGTAGCAGAGGTCTCCGGGGACGTACATCATCCCGTCGATTTTGACCGCCCGCTTGAAGAGGGCGCTGTCGAGGCCCGTGTCGATCTGCTCCGGCAGGGTCATCCAGACGTAGAGTCCACCCTGCGGATGAACCCACGACACGCCCGGCAGGTCGGCAAAATACTTATCGGCGGCGGCCAGTATGCGGTCGCGTTTCACCCGATAAGAGGCCCGCACCTGCTCGACGTGCGGCTCGTACAGGCCGCTCTCCAACACCGTCGCCAAGAGGTGCTGATTGAAATTCGACGAGCCAAAATCCTCGTTCCCTTTGCGATCGGCAACCGGCCCGACCAGCGGCTTGGGCAAGAGGCCGTAACCGACGCGAAGGCCGGGCGAAAAGCTCTTGGAAAACGTCTGCGCGAGGATCACCGTTTCGTGCGCAGGGTCGAAGCTCCAGACGCTGGGGCGGTCGGGCCCGTCGTAATGCAGTTCGCGATAGGCGGCGTCCTCGAGCACGAAAATCTTCTGGTCGCGCGACCAGCGCTCCGCCAGAGCGACCAGTTCGCGACGGCGCTCGGTCGAGAGACTGATGCCACTGGGGTTCTCGTAATAGCTGACCGCGTAGATCAACTTGACCTTGGAGAGTTCCCCGGCCGCGTCGATCCGCTCGAGTTCTTGTTCGAGCCGATCAATTTGCATCCCGTTCTCGTCAGCCGGGATCGGCACAGCCCGCGCCCCCAGGCCGTGAATTACGCCTAAAAACACGAAATACGTCGGCGCGGCCACGAGACAGATGTCGTCCGGATCGAGCAGAATCTCACCCACCAGCGACAGCAACTGCTGTGAGCCGGTGGTGAGAATGATCTGGGCTGGATCGATCTCAACCGATGCGGCGTGCGCGCCGTTTTGACGGACTGCGCTCTGCGTTTCGAGACGCCCCAAGAGCAAGGCCACTTGTCGCCGCAATCGCTCGGCCCCCTGCGTCGTTCCGTATTGCAGCGCGCGGCATCCGCGCTCGGTGTCGCCCAGCAGATCGGCCAGCACGCGGCGCGTTTCCGCGACGGGCAACGTCGAAGGATCGACCAAACCGGCGGCCAGCGAGATCGCGTTCGGGTTTTCGACCGCTTGCTCCATCAAGTAGCTGATCGCTCGTCCGCGGGTCGACCACTGCCAACGGCGGCTCAGCTTGACCTCGGCAGCCGGGGGCGACGGTTCGGTCGTTTTATGCAGCATGTCGCAAATCCTTAAGCGCGCCGCACTTTTTGTCGCGCGAACTCGATCGCCTCGACGAGCACGTCGATATCGTCGCGCGTCGTGTAAACGCCAAAGCTGGCCCGAGTCGTGGCCGGCACACCGAAGAGCGAATGCAGGGGCATCGTGCAGTGATGACCGTGCCGGACGGCGACCCCCTTGCGATCAACAAGATTGGCCAAATCCTGCGGGTGCAGTCCCTCGATGGCAAAGCTGACGATGGGTCCTTTTTGGGTGGGCTCGGGTCCGAAAATCCGTAGCCCAGGAACCGTCGAGAGTCGCTGGTGGGCGTAGACAGTCAAGTCGAGGTCGTGCGCCCCAATCGCCGGCATGCCGAGGCTCGTCACAAAATCGACCGCCGTTCCCAGGGCGATCGCCTGGGCGATCGGCAGCGTGCCCGCCTCGAACTTCGCGGGGATCGCCGCCCAGTTCGAGTGATCCCAAAAGACCTCGGAGATCATGTGCCCGCCGCCGAGGAACGGATCCATCGCTTCCAACAGATGGCGCCGACCCCACAGCACACCGACGCCGCTGGGACCGTACAGCTTGTGAGCGGAGAAGGCGAGGAAGTCGATCTCTTGCTCGCCGACATTCGTGACCAGGTGCGGCACACTTTGCGCGCCGTCGACGAGCACGAGGGCTCCCCGTTTGTGGGCCGCCGCGGCAATCTCGCGAACTGGCGGAGCCGTCCCCAACACATTCGACATGCCGCTCACGGCCACCATCTTTGTGCGATCGGTAAGGACGTCACCGAGCCGATTGAGATCGAGCTGCCAATCGCTCGTGAGCGAAATGTACTTGAGCACCGCGCCCGTGGCATGCGCGACCTGCTGCCAGGGAACGATATTGGCATGGTGCTCCATCTGGGTCAGCAGAATCTCGTCGCCCGGCTTGAGAAACTTCCGTCCCCAGGCGTCGGCAACGAGGTTGATCGACATTGTCGTGCCCGAGGTGAAGATGATTTCCTCACTCTGGCTCGCGCCGATGAAATCGCGGACTTTGGCCCGCGTCGCTTCCAGCTCTTCGTCGATCTGCACGCCGAACTGGTAATCGCCGCGATAGGCGTTGGCGTAGTATCGCTCGTAGCACTCACGCTCTTTTTCGATCACCGCATGCGGTTTTTGCGCCGTGGCCGCGCTGTCGAGGTAGATCAGGGGCTTACCGTTGGGAAGGAGCCGGTCGAAGATCGGAAACTGGGAGCGGATTGCGGCGGGGTCGAACGGGCGTCCGTGATCCACCGTCGGCAAGGTCTCTGTCGGAGCGACCATTAAGAATTTCCCGCGGCCGACTGTTCGGCGATCGATCGGATGCGCTGCACCATGCCGGCCAGGCCGTTGCGTCGAGCCGAGCTGAGCTGCCGATTCAGCCCCAGGCGTGCGAAGATTTGTTGAATGTCAGTCTGCAGAATTTCCTGGGCCGACTTGTCGGAATAGGCAATCAGAAGAACGGCGATCAGGCCTTGCACGATCATCGAGTCGCTCTCGGCCACAATCTCGATCTTCGGAGGATTCCCTGGCTGGGTTTTGGTGGTCAACCAGACATTGCTCTGGCAGCCGTGGACTTTGTTCGCCTCAGTCCTAGCGGCCTCCGGGAAATCAGGGACCTCGTATCCCAGATCGATCAAATAGTCGCACTGAGCTTCCCAGTCTCCCAGCGCGTCGAATGTTTCAATCAACTCGGGAATGGTCTTAGGGCGCGACGAGCTCAAGTGCAAATTCCCGGAATCGACTAGCGAATTTCTTGCCATAGCCTTACGACACCGCCCCGAGAGTAAGGTTCAAAGGACTGGGGGGCGTTCTACCCACCCTCTATTTTAGCCGCCACGGGAAGTGTTCCAAGGCGACCTCAGTGCGGATGAGACGTAACCTTCACCACAAAGGCACAAAGTCACGAAGAAATGACAAAAAGTTTTCAATTTCTAATCTGCTTTGTGCCTTTGTCGTGAAACAAAGCACCGGGCGTAAGTTACAGAATCTCGAGCGTCGGCATGCTGGGCGTTTCGAGCAATTGGCGGGCGATTTCCAGCGACGTCTGCTGGCACATGCTGAGCAGGTGAGGTCGGGAAGCGCAGCCTTCCTCGAACAGGGCGGCCGTCTTGCCTTCGTCTCCTTTGATGCGAATGTCGGCGTCGATCGGGATTTCGCCGAGAAAGGGGACACCCAGCTCTTGGGCCTTCCGCCGTGTGCCGCCGCGGCCGAAGATCTCGCCGCTCATATTTTCGACCATACCGAGAATCGGAATCTTCACCTGCCGATACATGCTGACCGCTTTCACTGCGTCTAAGAGCGCAACCTGCTGCGGCGTGCAGACGACAACCGCCCCCGCCAACCCGACCGATTGCGACAGCGTAAGCGCGACGTCGCCGGTGCCGGGCGGTAGGTCGATCACCAGGTAATCCAACTCGCCCCAATCCGTGTCCTTGAGAAACTGCGTGATCGCGCGGTGCAACAACGGCCCTCGCCACACGACCGCCTGGTCGGGGTTGATAAAGAACCCCATCGAGATCGTCTTGATTCCCTTCGCGACCACCGGCTCAATCCGGGTGAAACTCTCGCCGGTGGCCGTCTTCTGTTCGAGGGCAACGGGTTTTTCTTGCGCGACACCTAACAAATGCGGAATGCTCGGGCCGTAAACGTCGGCATCCATCAGCCCCGTGCGCGCTCCGAAATGCTGCAAGCCATACGCGAGGCACGCGGCAATCGTGCTCTTGCCAACGCCCCCTTTGCCGCTGCCGACGGCGATGATGTTGGCGATCCGCAGTCCGAGCGTGCCTCCCGCGTTCTTGCCCCGCACCTTCGCCGAATAAGCCACATCCAAGCGACTGCCATTGAGCAATTGCGCCTTTTGCAGCGATTGCTCGACGACGCTCGTGATTCGTTCGCGCTGCGGATACGCGGGGGTCGGTAGTTCGATCTCGACGTGCACAGTCCCGTCAGCGGAAACGCGCACGCCCTTCAGCATTTCGAGTTGCCCCAGCGTGCGGCCAATCTCGGGCTCGGGAAGGTCCGTCAGTAACTTGGAAATGCCCTGCTCGCGCTCGGCGTTCGTCATCGGTGAGTCGACCCTTGAGAGTGATAGCTGGAGCCGCTCCAAAGTTTGCGGCAGACGGAGGCCATCTCATGTCCCGGAATTCTATTAATAAAAAACGCGGCCACCCCAACTTCCCGGAACGCCCATTCGAGGTCGGCAATCCGTTTCGAACCGACGATAACGACCGGCAAAGCGTCGGGATCGGCCATGCCGCGCCGCAGAAACTGCAAGCAATCGGCCGTCGCCGCCGTCGCGTCCAACAGCACAACTCCGCGAGAAACGCCGTCGCAACGCACTTCGACGTCTTTCAAACTCCGGCAGGCGACCACGCGGATCTCGTCCCCCGCGAACTGCCGCTGAAGCTCGGGAGCCCAGCGTGGCTGCTTCTCGAAGACGATCGCCGTCGTCGCGGTCGCTGGAGGGAAGGCCGGAAAATTCGCGGGCACCGGAGTCTCACTTTCGTCGTCTGACGACCGAATTCTAGGTCGATTGTCACAGGGTCGCAACGAGCGCCCCAGCGCTTGCTGCCTCGACCCCGAATCCATAGAACAAAGTCGCCGAACACCGAGCGGGGGGTGTCAACCCCCCGAGATTCGATTCAACGCTTCTATTTCCGATTCCACGAGATCCCTCCATGCGCGCCTGGCTGCTCACCTGGACAACGTACGGCACCTGGTTGCCCGGTGACGTCCGCGGGTCAGTCTCTCGCGTGCGCGAAAGCCAAAGCCCACGGCAATATCACAATACTCCAAGCACGCCGTATGACGGCCCGATGCCCGGATTGCGCACGGCCGCGGAAGCTGCACTCAAAGGACGGCCGATCTTACTGAATTCCAATCAAGCGGAATGCGTTTTGTTGCAATTGCGCGACACAGCCGCTTTTCGCCAGTGGCGTCTGCTGGCGGCAGCCGTGATGCGAAACCACGTGCATTTGGTCGTGGTCGCAGACGACGCAGCCAAATCCGCCGACTTGCTACGGACATTCAAGAGCTACGCGAGCCGAGCGCTGAACTCGGAAAACAGCAAACCAATTGGCGGCCGATGGTGGACGAGCTCTGCTTCGCGTCGTAGCTTGCCGGATGAAGGCGCCGTCGACGCCGCGGTGCGGTACGTGCGCGAGCAGCCTGGGGCGCTGGTGGTCTATGTTGAAGCGTCGACGTCTGGGGAATGAGCTTGCTGTGCGAATTGCTGGAAAGATCTCGGGGGGTTGACACCCCCCGCTCGGAAACCACAAGAATGAGCAACTCGAAGCTGGAGAACTGACAACATGCCTGCTGATGCCCCGCTGGTTGCCGTACTGATGGGAAGCAAGTCCGATTGGGAAACCATGCGGATGACGCATCAGACGCTCGAAGAATTCGGCGTCCTGCATGAGTGCCGCGTCCTGTCGGCCCACCGCACGCCGGCCGAAACTGTCGAGTACGTGCGAGCGTGCGAAAAACGCGGCACCGAGATCTTCATCGCAGCCGCCGGCGGAGCGGCCCACCTGGCCGGAGTAGTCGCCGCCCACACGGTGCGACCCGTCCTCGGTGTGCCGATGAAAGGCTGGGCCCTCGACGGCATGGATTCGTTGCTCTCGACCGTGCAGATGCCTCAAGGCATCCCCGTCGGCACACTGGCCATCGGGAAGGCAGGAGCGGTCAACGCGGCCATTCTCGCCGTCGGCATCCTCTCACTCAGTCGCCCTGAGCTGCGCGAAAAGCTGCTGGCGAGACGGCGCGGCGACGCGGAACGGATTTTGGCGGAGAAGCTTGAATAGCGCAGCCGAACGAGATCGGGTGCCACTGGCGGCGGCTTGAGCCGCCAGTGCTCTTGGCGTTGGCGGGCGAGCTACTCGCTCGCTTCCGACGGTGGCAGCGGACTTCTCGGCGTGTTGTAACGAGATCCGCGCGGCAGAGACAATGGCGGGTCCGGACACTTTCGGATCGGGGACCCCGTAGGGCAGGCTGTGCCTGCCGAACCCGGCGGGACGAACTCAATCGAAGAGCTCGGCAGGCACAGCCTGCCCTACTTAGGACCCCGGGACTTTGGAACCAGCTAGCTGAGCTTCCGCTCGACCACCATCAGCGTGACGTCGTCCAGCGGTTGGCGGTCGCCGAGGAACTCGGCGATCTCGTCCTGGATGGCCATTACGAGGTCGGGGGCGGCGAGCGTGCAGTGTTGCTGGATTAGTTGTTCGAGCCGCGGGCGGCCGAACATGTCGTTGGCGTCGTTCAAGAGCTCGATCAATCCGTCGGTGGCCAGAATCAACAGGTCGCCGGGGCCCATCGTCAGTTTCAGACCGGCAATCGGGGAGAAGTCGGTGATGAAGCCGAGCGGTAGGCCAGTGCTTTTGAGTGATTGGAACGTGCGGGTCTCGCGATGGAAGAGCAGGGCCGGTCCGTGGCCCGCGTTGACGTAGGTCAGCTCGTGAGTCCGCGGATCGAGGGCGACCATCAATAGCGTCAGGAATGTTCCCCCTTCAAGATCGGGAGAAATCGTCTCAGCTAAGAGGGGCACGATTTCGCCCGGTTCGGTCCGGCGGCGGGTCAGGACGTGAACCATGGCTCGCACCGAGGCCATGAGCAGGCTCGGCCCCACTCCGTGACCGCTGACATCGGCAACGACGAGCCCCAAGCGTGCGTCGCGGAGCGGCACGATGTCGTAGTAGTCGCCGCTGACCAGCTCGGCCGGCCGCCACCAGGCTCCCACTTCGTAGCCAGGAATATCGGGCAGACGCCTAGGGAGGAAGCTGCTCTGAATGCGGCGGCCCATGTTGACGGCGAGTTGCAGTTCGTGCGACAGCTTGGCTCCGTCGACCAGGGCCGCGCGTTCAAGAGCGGTCGCCGCGTGGGCAGCGAACGCGCGAATCACTTGTTCGTCGAAGGGGCCGAATGATCCGCCGTGCTTGTTCAGAAGCTGCAATACGCCGAGCAAGCGGTCGTCGGCCGAGGCGACGATGGGGGCGGCGAGAATGTTTCGAGTGTGAAAACCCGTTTGACGATCGAAGCCGGCGTTCCACCGCGAGTCAGCCGCCGGGTCGGGGATGTTGGCCAACGCGCGGTTGCGAACGACCCAACCCGTAATGCCTCGGTCGGCGGAGGAACGGATCTCTTCCAACTCCAGCTCGGTGACCGCCCGCGTGTAGACCTCGTCGCGGTCGGCGTCATACAGGTACAGGCTGGCCCGCTCACAGCCCAGCGCCTCGCAAGCACCCGTCGTGACCGTTTGCAAGATTTGATCAAGCGTATGATGCCGGGCCAGTTCGCAAGTGACGTCGAGCAGGCGCAAGAGTGCGTCCTGCTGTTCGGGGGAAGCATGAGGCGCGGTGAGGTGGGACGACTCGCCGGTCATGAACGCAGAGCTCGCACAATGGAGAAGAATGATAGATGTCGGGCGATTGTAGCACGCGGTTTGTAGAAGCGCCCGATGACTCGGGGGGCTTACGCCCCCCGCTCGGCGAGGCGCTCGTCAATCCATTCGGGGTCGGCGAAACGTCGCAACAGCCAA
>DASRXU010000363.1:0-17228 GCA_035687365.1 Planctomycetaceae bacterium
GCCGATCTTACGGCTCTGCTGCGAGGCGATCAACGACCTTCTTTTCACCGTTGCTTTCCCGCTCTTTCCGAGTGTGGATCGCTATCTCGGTGCGCTCGTGAACGATCTGCAAAGACTAGGGCTTCTGGTGGGGATCAGCGCGGCGTGGCCGAATCTCTCTTCCGCCACGCGCAGGAAGTTAGCCGCCCAGGCCGAGACGGCAGTCTCGGCGGGGCATCGAAAACCAAGTCGTTTTGCGCGTTGACATTCCTCGTGAAATTCCGAGGCGAAAAGCACCGCTAGCGCTTCGATTTGGCCCGCAAACGATGGAAGAATTCGTCCGAAGGGCGGACGCAAGGCGAGGGCCACCGAACGCAAAGGCGAGGTCAGTGGCTCATAACCCGCGTCAGCGTCGGCTTTGCCTTGGAAGGAACGAAACAGATACACGAAGTACGCCCCAACCAGAATGATGCCGATCGTCCACCAGCCAACCCCCCTATCTGCAAAGCGTGCATGTTTGCGGCAGCGTTCTCTGCGGTGAGACCCAACAGGATTGCGCTTGAAGAGAGGAAGGCTGCCAAATCTCGTTCTTGCTCGCGCTTCAAGAAATGACAAACGACTCCGAATCCACCGAACATGAGAAGCACGAATCGACGAAACCAAGGGCGCGAGAAAAAGCTGCCGCCAGGATCGCAAAGGGTGTTAAGTGCCGCGTCATTGGACGGCTCCTTCATTCAGTAGAAGCCCTGATTGTCTCGTTGGACGCTGACTTTGCCGGCGTATCGTCGGGAGACGAAAACGAAATAGGTAGCGGCCAGCGCGAAACCGATTGGCCACCAGATCGCGGCGTAGGCTAGTGACTGGGGACTAGCAGCGACGTCGTAAGCGGTGAGTGAGTTTTCGGGCGCCAGCGTCGAATGAAGCACGACCGGAAAAATTGCGGCTGCCGAGGTTGCCAGCAGGCTGGCAAGCAACAGGTTTGACCCGATGAATGCCAGCATTTCACGTCGCGTTGCCAACCCGGCAACCAGCGCGATCGCTGCGACACAGACCAGGAGCAAACCGAGCCACCAACATACGTTGTGAATCGCGTGCCCGAGCACATCGGGACGCACCGCGGCGGATTCGACGGAGATGACCAACATGAGCAGTGCAGCCGCGGCCCAGAGACCCCTCGCGTAAACCGCGCTGCGGTCATGCACGATGCCTCGCGTCTTCAGCATGAGATAGGTCGCACCGTGTGCCGCGAGCGCGACAGCAGCGAAGATCGCGACCGATAGCGTGTACCAGTCCAGCAATCCCACGTAGCCGCGTGGCGCAAAATCGGTGAAGAAAGCCATGGAAAACGTGCCGCCGGAAGCAAGCGGAACGCCGCGGGCCATATTGCCGGCCGCTGCGCCGAAGAGTATGGCCAGAAGCGAATTGGCGAGCACGAAGACGAAATCCCAAAACCCCTGCCACATGCGATCGTTGATGTGGCCCCCCACTTCCAGAGAGATTCCGCGCAAAATCAGACACCACAAAATGAGAAAGAGCGCGAGGTAATAACCGGCAAACGCGGACGCCAGAAGCTTGGGGAAGACTGCGAACACGGTGCCACCGAAAGCAACCAGCCAAACTTCATGCCAGGACCAGAGCGGACCGATCGCGGCGATGACCTGACGGCGTTCCTGGGGCGTCCGCGCCACAAGCCAGTGAAGCATTCCAGCGCCGAAGTTGCGTCCGTCGAGTACCACGTACACGATGAGCATGAAAGCCGCGATTCCGTACCATGCAGCGATCATAGATCCGGCTCCTCTTCGGGTTCGGCTGACAAGACGTCACCAGGTCCATGACTGATCTCGCGACCGACCAGAAACAGAAACAGCACACCGAGCACCAGGTAGAGGCCGACAAAGCCGATGAGCGTGAAAACCGTGTCGCCGCTGCTGACGACCTTGCTATGGCCGTCGGATGTGTGAAAGAGGCCGTAAATCAACCAGGGTTGGCGTCCCAACTCCGCGGTCATCCACCCCAGCGTGTTGGCGATGTAGGGAAATGGGAACGCGAGCATCAGCACCCAGAGCAGCCACCGGGTGGATTCCAGTCGGCCGCGCAGGTTCTGGAATCCCGCATAGGCCATCAGGACGATAAAGATCGTCCCAAGCGTGATCATGAGGTGAAATGAGTAGTAGAGAAGCTCGATGTTGTCGGGCCACGAATCCCTCGGAAAGGCGTCCAGTCCTTCCACATTGCTTCCAAAGTGGCCGTAGGCAAGAAAGCTGAGGGCGCCCGGGATCTCGATCGGGTTGTCGAGCCGTCGCTTCGCGACGTTGGGTTGCCCAATCAGCGCGACGCTGGCCATCGAACCGCCAACGAATCGGCCCTCCATAGCCGCCAAAGTCACGGGCTGGTGGCGGCCAACCATTTTGGCTTGCTGGTCACCGGTTGGGAACGCAACAAGGATGGACGCCATCAGCGCGGCGACTGTCCCCGCGCGGAGATAGAGCCGCGCCTGTGCCGGATGAAGGCCGCGCAGGCAGTAGAACGCACCAAGGGCGGCCACCACAAACGAGCCGGTTACGAGGGCCGCCATCTGATTGTGGGCGAACTGGACCCAAGCCCAGGGATTGAGCAGGTAGGTGCTGAGGCTGTCAATACCCAGCGCGCCATCTGCTTGGACGCGATAGCCTACGGGATGCTGCATGAAGGCATTTGTTACCAGGATGAAGTATCCGGAGAGCCAGCTTCCCAGCGCGACCGCCAGTGCAGCCAGGAAGTGATATCGCGGCCCCAGTCGCTTTTCGCCCCAAATGAGCGCACCGATAAAGGCGCTTTCGAGGAAGAACGCGAACATGCCCTCCATTGCCAACGTCTGTCCAATCACTCCGCCGCCGTACTTCGAGAAGCCTGCCCAGTTGGTCCCGAACTGAAACTCCATCGGAATGCCGGTCACCACTCCCACGGCGAAATTGAGTCCGAAGATCTTGGCCCAGAATCTGGCGGCCCGGTTGTATTCTTCATCACCCGTTCGCAGGCCGCGCCACTTCCAATACACCAGGAACCACGCCAGTCCCATGGTTAACTGGGGGAACAGATAGTGATAGGTGATGGTGAACGCGAACTGCAGGCGGTGCCAAAACGATGCGTCTTCCATGGTGCCTCTCCGCGACGGGGGCGCCTGTGCCCCTCAATTTGGACGGCGAGCCCATCACTGATCGTCGCTTTCGCCTTGAGATAGATCCTTGCGGCTTGCGCGTGAAACTGCGGCAGACTTCGCACTTTTGAAAGGATGACTGTCTGCGCTCACCCATTCGCGTACATGGCGTCAAGGCGCTTGTTTGCCAGGGCCAGCCCGGCGGGATAATCGGTTCGTCCGCCGACGACTTCGATATAGCAGGCGGTGTCGCCCTTGCTGGCTCTCTCCAAGGCGCGATCGAGTTCCCCGAGCGTCGCGACTTTTGTGGTGAACCAGTCTTCGCAACCCAAGGCCGCCGGGAGCGCGTGATAGTTCCATTGGGCCAGATCGTTGTATTCCCAATCCGGGCTGCATTCGAGAGCGCGCTCGATCGCGTAACCCTGATTATTGAGGACAAAAATGACCGGCTTGAGCTTGTTACGGCCCATGGTGCCCACGTCGAGCGCGGTGAGTTGATGGGAGCCGTCGCCGGTGAAGAGCACGGTACGACGCGAGCGGTCCGCGAGTGCGATCCCGAGCGTCGCCCCGGTTGCCCAGCCGATTGAACCCCAAAGGGTCTGACAGTGAATCTCCGCGCCGTCGGGTAGGGTTAGAGGCGCGATCCCGGAGGTGGACGTGCCGCTTTCGATAATGATGTGATCGTTGGGTCGTAAGAATTCCTGATACCGCGGGTAGAGCGCCGCGGCGGTAATCGGATCGTTGGCGTCACCGCCTCGTTTTTCGAACGCTGGTTTTGCCGGCGCCCGATAGCCGAAGTTCTTCCGGACGGCTGTGGTGAGGGCGTCGAACACGTCGCCCATCTGAACCGGATTAAAGACCCGATCGCCGACGCGGACGTAGTCGATGCCGATGGTCACGAATTTGTCCGGCGAGATTTTGCGCGAATAGGCGCTGGTATTGATGTCGTGGAAACAAACTTCTCCCGCGTCGATAACGAGATCGGCCCCCTCCACAGCTCGCAGGACTTCGGGCGAAGATGCGGCCCCGGAATACATCCCAGCAAACTGTGCGTGCGACTCGTGCAAAATCCCCTTGTCCATCGTCATCGTCGCAAAGGGACATCCCAGTTTTTCAATGAGTGCCTGTAACGTTTTCTGAAGCTGGAAGCGGCCGACGGTGGAGGCAGGCAGGACCGCGAGCGAATTGGCTCGCTCGATGCGCTCGGTGAGAGCGGCAATCGCGCCGGCGAGATCCGGGCCACTAGCGGGCTTGGGCCAAATCGCGGCGGCAACCGGATTCACTGGTGCAATGGCGTAATCCGAGGCAACCAGGATGTAGGCGGGCTGACTCTCCGCCCGCGCCGACGCGATGATGCGTTCCATTTCGCTAACGCAATTGTCGGGCGTAATCACCGCGGATACGCAAGCCGCTTGTGCCGAGATGTTGGCGAAATTCTGAAAGACGCCGTCGCCCAGCGTGTGGTGCGTGATCTTGTGCACGCGCTGATGCCGCATGGTCTGCATGCCGACGATGTGGAACACGCACGATCGCTCGGCCTTCGCGCCCATCACTCCGTTCAGTGCCGACAGTTCGCCGACGGCGTAGGTGGTCATCAACAGCGAACAACCGCGAACGCGGGCGTAGCCGTCGGCGGCATACGCGGCATCTAGCTCGTTGGAGCAGCCGATCCACTTGACGCTCTTGCTTCGAACGACCGCGTCGCACATGCGAAACACGTAGTCGCCCGCGACGCCGAAGCAGTCCGTGATTCCTTCCTTCGCGAGCCGCTGAATGATGTAGTCGCTGACATTCAATTGGGCACCCACGATGATCTCCTCCCGCGGCGGGGCAAGCAGCACAACAGAAAACCGAAGACTTGAAGCTGCAAATCGCTTCGCGTCGACCGAGACCGATGCCATTCGCGATTCTTGTGCCACGCGCACATTTCAAAGCGCCGCCAAGATGCGAGTCCCCTGGCACGCGATGAGCAACCCACTCGCAGCATGGCCGTTTGTCTCATCGCGCCCTGGGGGGACGAAGCTTGGAGGTGCTGGAAGCGAATGACGAGTTTTCGGCAATTGTCGAATTCTCGTCAGAATGAGGCACTCTGCAGTGACACGTGGAAACGCCTACAAAACCGGTGCTCGCCTGTCTAAACTCAACGTTAAGTCGACAGGGGCGCCCTCAAGGACCTTGCCGACAGAAGGCGTGTCATGGCAACGACTCCGATGAGCGAAGCGGCCGAAGCGTTACCCGCAGCGGACCATTTACAGCAATTGGTCGACACCGCGCCCGCTTTGCTCCACACCGCGCAACCTGATGGCGGCCTCGATTTCTTCAACCAGGGCTGGCTGGATTTCTTGGGGGCCCGTTTGGACGAGCTCCAGGGTTGGCGATGGACCGCCTGGATTCATCCCGACGACGTGACGTCGTTGGTCGACGAATGGCGAACCTGCCTGAAGACCGGGGACCATCTCCGAATTGAGTCACGCGTTCGGCGGGCCGACGGACAATTCCGCTGGTTCCTGCACCACAAAGTCCCCTTGCGCGACGAGACCGGTCGGATCATCAAGTGGTACGGAGCCAGCATTGACATCGAGGATCGCAAACACGCCGAAGAGGCCCTTCGGCGAAGCGAGGCGTACCTGGCAGAAGCTCAGCGACTTAGCCACACGGGGAGCTTTGCCTGGAACGTATTGAGCAATCAAATGTTCTGGTCGGACGAACACTTCCGGATTTTTGAACACGACCGCACACAGATCAAACCGACCCTGGAAACGGTGCTGGAACGAGTTCATCCCGCCGACAGGAAGTCACTGCAAGAGACGATCGAACGCATTCTCAAAGATCAAACAGGCTGGGACTTCGAGTATCGCTTGTTGATGCCGGGCGGTTCCATCAAGCACGTGCACGTCGTAGGCAATCCACTTGTCAACGAGTGCGGTGAGATCGAGTTCGTCGGATCGGTGATGGACGTCACAGAAGCCAAACGAGCACTGCGAGAAATCCAGGAACTCAAGGATCACCTTTACAAAGAGAACATCGCTCTCAAAGAGGAAATTGATCAGGCGTCAATGTTCGAGGAGATCGTGGGATCGTCGGAGCCGTTGCGACGCGTCCTAGCACACGTTGCCAAGGTCGCGCCAACCCACTCCACTGTGCTGATTACGGGCGAGACGGGAACCGGCAAAGAGCTGGTTGCTCGGGCGATCCATAAGCGATCGCCCCGTTCCGGGCGGGCCTTCATTCGGGTGAACTGCGGCGCGATTCCGCAGGCCCTGATTGGCTCAGAACTGTTTGGCCATGAGAAGGGGGCGTTCACCGGCGCCGTGCAACGACGTCTGGGCCGCTTCGAACTGGCCGACGGCGGGACTCTCTTCCTCGACGAAGTTGGCGAGTTGCCGCCGGAGACGCAAGTGGCACTCCTCAGAGTGCTTCAAGAGCGTGAATTCGAACGAGTAGGAGGATGCGAGCCTGTCACGGTCGACGTTCGGGTGCTTGCCGCTACAAACCGCAATCTCCAAGACGCGGTCGGCGACAAGACGTTCCGAGAGGATTTGTTCTACCGACTGAATGTCTTTCCGGTCCACATGCCATCGTTGCGCGAGCGCGTCGACGACATTCCGCTCTTGGTCCAGTATCTGGCCGAGCGCTACGGGCTCAAGGCTGGCAAACGGATCAAGAGCATCGAGAAACGGACGCTCGACCTGATGCAGAGCTATCACTGGCCCGGCAACATCCGCGAGCTGCAAAACGTGATCGAGAGGGCCGTCATCCTCTGTGATAGCGAAGTGTTGTCGGTCGACGAGACATGGCTCTCGCGCGAACAGCCCACGCCGCCGACGCCGTCGGGCCCGCTTGTGACTTCGCTGCTCGATCAGGAACGCCAGTTGATCGAGTCTGCCTTGTCGGAATGCGGAGGTCGCGTCTCGGGAGCGTCGGGTGCCGCTGTGAAACTGGGAATTCCTCGTTCAACGCTTGAGTCCAGAATCCGAAGTTTGCAGATCGACAAGCATCAATTTCGGTCGCATTGACGGGAATCGAGCAGCGACTTTCAGGGCAACTTGCGACTGGCAAATCACTCGCTCTCAGTTCTCGGCCGAAGAGCAGAAAATCGGGGCGACTATTTAGCGGCCGACGGCGCGCTTTGCACCGTCTTCGAGGTCGTGGACCGCGCCTCGGCGCGTAGCGCTTCGGCGTCGTGCCAGAATTGGACCCAAGCCGCACGTTCTGCGGAGGGGAGTTTCTTCAGTTTGTCCTCGTCTCTAACGCACGCGAGAGCGGGATCCTTGAACCAGGTTTCGAGCTTACCCGGCAACGCGGCGCGCTCCGTGGTCGGAGCACGTGCCAGCAAACCTTTCATGGCAGTGAGATCGTCGCGCAGCCAGATGCGTGCTTGTTCGCGCGATGCCGCCCGTTGCGTCTCGTTCAACTGCGCCGCGTCCTCCCCATCGCCACAGCCAGCCCGCGCCGCACAGCAAGCGGCAGCGTAGCGCCAGCGCTGACTCCATGCGGGAGCTTTCTTGAAGGCCTCAGCGTACAGCGCGACGGCCTGCGCAGTTCGTTGCATCGATTGGCAAATGACGGCTAGCGCCATCTGCTCGTCCTGGTTACCGGGCTTTTCGTGACCTGCGAGGAGTTGCGTGAGGTTCGGCATAACCACGCCTTGCGCCTCTCGACGCAAACTGTGGTAAATGCAGCCGTCTTGGTCGCGAATGCGGGAAAGTTTCCAATCGTACATGCCGATCGCCGTCGCGAGGCTGCCGAGGGCTTGATCCCTTCGTCCGACACGCGCCTGAGCCATCGACACAACCAGATGCGGCAGGGGTCCATGCACGCCCAAGACTTCTCCCTGAATCGACTCGATCGTACCGCCGAAGTCCCCAGCGCGGTATCGCGCGAGTCCCTCCACAAGCTGGAAGTAGGGGCGGAGCCAGTTGTCCCAGGCCGGCAGTTGTGCGTGGAGGGCGCGCTCGATCAGGGCCGCCGCGCGTTTCCGGTCTTCAGGACCAACGGTTCCAATGAGGCAGGCCCGTCCCACTTTCTCACAAAGTCGCGGGTCGGCGCCCACTTCGAATCGCCCCAGGAGTTCGTGACAGGCCCGCTTGTACTCAACCTGGTTGCCGAGGTACAGACACAGTTCGGCGTACCCGTACCAGTCGTCGTGGTCGGTGGGCACGCCCACCAGTCCGTTGGCCCATTCAATGCGGGCCTCTTCGCCGAGCCCCAGCTGCAACATCACTCCTCGGCGCGCCCGGCCTGCTTGAACTGCGTTGGGCCGCGCCTCGATCGCCCGGGTGAATTCCAGCAAGGCCCTCTGCGGTGCTTCCTTCAACCGCCAGAGCTCGCCCAGCATGTAATGCGAGACCCAACTGTGCGGATTGAGTCGGATCGATTCCTGGAACTCGGCAACTGCCTCATCCCTGTGACCCTGGAGCACCAAGAGACGCCCCAAGTCCATATGCATCGCGGCCGAGTTCGGGCAATCGCGTCGGAACTCCTCGAGTTGCTTCTTTGCTTCGTCCAAGCGACGGAGGTCCATCAGAGTATTGGCAAGAAACTCATGGGCGTCCTCAAAGGCAGGATCGCACGCGATCGCTCGACGAAACTCGACGAGCGCTTGCTCCACTTGCCCGGTGCCGAGGAACACGTAGCCGAGGCTGTTGTGGTTGTCTGCGGAGCGCGCATCCAGAGACACGGCATGCTTCGCCAGCTCGAGCGCTTCGGCTCCTTGACCGGTCAAAGAGAGCGACATGGCAAGATGGCCTACGGCATTCGAGAACCTCGGTTCGAGTCGGACCGCCTCCCGGAAGTGCGGGATCGTGTCGGTGTTGCGACGGGCCAACCCCAGAGCACGTCCGACGTTGTGGTGTGCGACTGCCGTTTCCGGGCGGATGGCCAGTGCCGCCTGGTAGAAACGAACGCACTCCTCGAAGTTTACTCCGTTCAGTGCGTCCGCCAGCGTGAAACACGCCCAGAAATCACCGGGATACTGCTCCTGCACACGCCTCAAGAACTCCGTCGGGTCGGCGCCTGCGACCTGCATCCTTTGGGCAAGTGCCACCAACAACTGCACCGACTGATCGCGCACAACGGCTGTCTCGGCCAGTTGCGTGAGCGATTGTTTTGAGAGTCCCGCGACGCGAACACGATCACGCCATCCGCTGGGATCCGGATCGGCCTTCCGGGCCACCTCCAAAATCCACTGACGCCGAGACTCGTCGCTCGTGCAAACCGACCAGTCGTCCAGTGCGGCGATCACAGCTGCTCGGATCGGCGAGCCGGCGACCGCTGTCGCTATCGGCGCTGGAGCGTCTTGAAAGGTGCCCAGACTCGCCGCAACAAACGCGACTTCGTAATCGTGATCGGACCGCGCCCGATTCGAGGCGAGATCGAAGCGGCCGTCGACGACGGCAACCCGGTTGTTGCGAATCCGATCCAGATTCTGGGCTAACTCCAAGTCGGTGAGAGCCGCGCGGATCTGGTCCTTCAGCGGGCCCACATCCGCATCGGGGAGGCGTTGCAACAGAGCCCGCGCCTCCTGGAACTTGCCTTCTGCCTCGAGTTGGCTGACAAGTTCGAGCCTGGGCTCCCATTGGGCAACTTCCGCTCGACGCGTTGCCGCTAGTCGCCATTCGTTCGCACCATAAGTGACGGCGACGCAAAACAAGGCCAACGCGGCCACAGCCAAAGCCGCCGCGGTCGGCTTTCGCCGAGCCCACCGGACGACCCGCTCGGGCCGCGACACCGGCCGCGCCGCGATCGGTTCCCCCCGCTGGAAGCGCCCGAGGTCCTCGGCAAACTCGAGAGCTGTTGAGTATCGATGCTGAGGCAGTTTCTGCAGGCACTTCAGGCAGACGGTCTCCAGATCGCGCGGGATTTTTGCGTTCCACTTGGAGGGGGGCGACGGTTCGTCGACCAGCACCTGCCGTTGGGTTTCGGCAGGCGTATCGCCTCGAAAGGGAGGCCGACCGGCGAGCATTTCGTAGAGGATCGCCCCCAGCCCATACACGTCAGCCGCCGGCCCGACCTCGCTTGCCTTTCCGCTGGCTTGCTCGGGGGCCATATAACTCGGCGTTCCCAGCATCGCGCCGGTCAACGTGAGGTCTCGTCCCGAATCCAGACGGCGAGCCAGTCCAAAGTCGGCGATTTTGGGCAGGCCATCGCTCGTCAGCAGAATATTGGCCGGCTTCAGATCACGATGCACGATTCCCTGCTCGTGGGCGTACGCCACGGCGGTTGCGAGCGTCGCCAGGAGTTGCGCGCTGTGCCGCGGCGATTGCGGCGCACCGGCGAGCTGTTGAGAAAAGCTGCCGCCGTTCATCAACTCCATCGTGAAGTACGGCCGACCCTCGAATTCTCCCACGTCGTAAACTTGCACGATGTTTGGGTGTTGAAGCCCTGCCACAGCCTCGGCTTCACGCACGAAACGCTCGCGCTCATGTGGGCGGGCGTAGGCCCCCAACAGCAGCATCTTGAGGGCGATATCGCGCTTCAGCTTGAGATGGCGAGCCTTGTACACCATGCCCACGCCACCATATCCCAGAATCGCGCGGACCTCGTAGCCCGCGATCTGTGGCAGCTTTGAGTCGGGAGTGACCCCAGGATGACGTTCGCCATCGCCCCCTGCGGCCGAGGACGGAAATAGCTCGTCAACCTGGTTCTGCACGGTTTGCAATCGCCGCCAGCGACTGCGGACCTCCGGCAGCAGTTCGGGACAAGCCGCGCAGACCTCTTCCGGTGTGGAGTCCGATTCGAGCAGTGTTTCTAGTAACTCGTGAATGCGCGCTTTATCGATCATGACGGCGTCGTCCCGAGCACTTCGTCCCCGACGGAACTTGCCGACTGCGCCACTTGTTCGGTCATGCCATCCCGTCCACCCGTCGTACGAACCCAAACGCTACGCTTCGTCCAGGGCCCGCCCGATCGGCCGCAAATCTGCGAGCATTTCCTCCAGTAGGATTAAGCCACGGTTCAAGCGCCGTTGAATGGTCTTTGCGGAGCATCCGACAATGTTCGCAACCTCGGCCGCGGTCATCCCTTGGATCCGGACCAGGCTAAAGACCTCTCTCTCTTCTTCGGGCAATTTGTCGATCGCTTCCAGCATCCGCCGGGCACCTTGACTGAGGCCCGACTCGCTGCTGTGGGGTGCCGCGAGCAATGCCTCTTTGAGCTCTAACGCCGGAGACTCCTTATCTAGGCGTCGGGCCAAGTCATTCAACTCCCAGCGCATGTGCTGATTCGCCAGTCCGAAAAACTGCCGCACCGTGGCCGGCCGCGTTTCACGCAGCGCCTTAAGCAGCCTATCGACGACTGAGCCGAGCATCTCATCCGTTTCCAGATTGAGAGGGGGGCGCGTCAGCCTGGGATAGCTTCGCAGCAAGAGCGTCTCACAAAGCATACGAAGCCGCTCGACTGAGCGGCTGATTAACGCCCGAATCACAGGCTCCGCCGGCGCATCACCCGGCAGTTTCGCAAGCTCGTCGAGGTAGCGTTGGACGGCGACAGTCGTCTGGTCGTCATTCATCGAACAACCCGTGCGAGTCTGACCGACTCCCGAACGTCATCCGCCCGATCACCCGTTGTCCGCCCGCTCCGCCCATTATTAGGGGCCGTTCTAGGCATCGCAACTCGCGACCAGATGAATTGGCGATCCTGCGGAAGGAAGTGGAAGACCGTGATTAGTTCCAGGACGATAACGCCCGCGTCATCTATCACCGAGCAGGAACAGGCATTCCACGAGATAAGGGCTCTGCGGGATCAGCTGCAGAGAGAGAACATTGCGCTCAAGGAAGAAATCGACCAAGCGTCGATGTTCGAGGAGATCGTCGGATCTTCGGCGCCACTGCGGCGAGTCCTTGCGCATGTCGCGAAAGTGGCGCCGACAAACTCGACTGTGCTGATTGCGGGGGAGACGGGGACGGGCAAAGAGTTGGTAGCCCGCGCGATTCACAAGCGGTCGACCCGCTCCGGGCGGGCCTTTATTCGCACGAATTGCGGCGCGATTCCGCAGTCTTTGGTTGGTTCAGAGCTGTTTGGCCATGAGAAGGGAGCATTTACCGGCGCCACGCAACGACGTGCCGGCCGATTCGAGCTGGCCGACGGTGGCACTCTCTTCCTGGACGAAGTCGGCGAGTTGCCGCTGGAGATGCAGATCGCTCTGCTACGCGTGCTCCAGGAGCGTGAATTCGAGCGGGTCGGAGGATGCGAGCCGATCAGGGTCGATGTCCGCATTCTTGCGGCCACAAACCGCCATCTCCAAGACGCGGTCGGTGACAAGACCTTCCGAGAGGATCTCTTCTACCGGCTGAACATCTTTCCGATCCACATGCCCTCCCTGCGCGAACGTGTCGATGATATTCCGCTCCTGGTGGAGTACCTGGCCGAGCGATACGCACTGAAGGCCGGCAAAAAGATCGACAGGATCGAAAAACGAACGCTCGAACTGCTGCAGGCGTATCACTGGCCGGGCAACATTCGTGAGCTGCAAAACGTGATCGAACGGGCCGTCATCCTCTGCGATGGGGAAGTGTTGTCGGTCGACGAAACTTGGCTGCCCCCCGAACCCCCCCGGACGTCTCGGCAATCCGGCGCGCTGGTTACTTCACTCGTTAATCAGGAGCGTCACCTCATCGAGTCCGCCTTGTCCAACTGCCGAGGGCGCGTCTCCGGTGCGTCTGGCGCCGCCATGCAACTCGGAATTCCTCGATCGACACTCGAATCGAGAATCCGAAGCCTGCAGATCGACAAACATCGGTTTCGATGGTGCTAGCAGTGACGAAGGCCATCAGAGCCTTGGCCCCTCAGCGCTGCGCTCCCTGAGAACGGGGCTGATATTTCGTTTACAATCATGCCTGCTTTTGAGCCGATTGCTGAACTCGAAAGGCGGTGTGGTGGACTCGTCAATTATCACAGCGACAGCTGCTCTGCTTGGATCGCTCGCAGGTGCGTCGGCCTCGATATTCACAACTTGGCTGACGCAGCGAAATCAACTTATCCGGGATCGCCTGGTCGAAGAGCTGCGCCGGCGCGAACTGCTGTATGAGGAATTCATCAAACAGGCCTCGAACTCTGTGATCGACTCGCTGAGTAATTCCTTAGACCGCCCGGACAAATTCGTGCAGCTCTATGCCAGCCTCAGCTGCATCAGGCTGCTCTCGTCACAACCAGTCCTCTTTGCGGCAGAAACGTGCTGTCGGCGAATTGTCGACTTCTATTCCAAGCCGAACTTGTCGGTGGATCAAATTCGCACGAGCTTCGAGGTCGAGCATTTCGATCCTCTCAAGGAATTCAGCGCGGCCTGCCGGACCGAGCTTCAGGAGTTCGTGCGCTAAGGTCAGTCACCCCGGGTTCCCCGGTTCAAGTCAATCCCCCTGCGCATCCGATATTGTCGATACAACCGGTTCTTGGGGGGGCTCACGACACGGTTGGCGACTCGCGGAACAGGCGAGCCCCGTGAGTGATGATCGATGTCGCGCAAGCCCGTCCGATTGGCTGTCGCCGCTTTTTTTGCGGCCGGCTGCGCTTCATCGTCGAGTCGTCCCCCCGATCACCTTGCTGAGCGAATCTGCCCGCCGGGGATCAGTACGGTCGACTCTTCGCGCGCGACAGTTTCCAGCCGAGAAATCGCGAAAAACGGTGCGCGTCAGCCTGAAACCTTGTCGGGACGCGCGTCGCAAACTGTTATTCCCGCCTCCGCCACTGTTAGCTCGCTGCCTGCAAGCTCTGAGGCACCGGTCGAGTCGTCCAGCGAAGGCTCCGCGGTTTTGCCTCCAATGCCTGGCGCGGCCGGTTCAGCTGAAATAGAATCGGGGCAAGTTGCGAAAATCACTCTGCCCGAGGCCATCGAAACTTCATTTCGCATGCAACCCCGGCTGCGAGTATTCCTCGAGAGCATCAATGAGGCTCAAGGCCGCGCGGATGTCGCGTTTGCTCCCTTCCTCCCGACGCTGTCTGGAGGGATCTCGGGAGGCGGCTTCGATCTCAATGTGACCGGGCAGTCGCAGTCCTTCAGCTTTTTGCCGCCAGGCGCGACGATCCCGATTGGACTCGACTTGGCGTCGGGCTATGGGCTGGCCGAAGTCAGAATGCAGTGGCTGATTTGCGATTTTGGACGTCGCTCGGGCCGGTACTGCCAGGCCGAATTGGGCGTCCAGATCGCGAGCTTGCAGACCGATCGCGCCTATCAGACCGTCGCCAATGAGGTGACGGCCGCCTATTACAAGGTCTTGCAGACGATGGCCCTGCGACGAATCGCCCAAGATGCGGTTCGCCGGGCAGACGACGATCTCGGCGTGGCGCGCAAGCTCGAAAAAGGCGGTGTCATCGAGCGCGAAAAGGTCCTGCGTGCCGAGGTACAAATGGCCCAAAGCCAACGGCTGCTGGAAAGCGCCGATGGCGCCGTTGACATCACGATCGCGGCGCTCAACCTGGCCATGGGGGTCAACGTCACCTCTCCGACTGCTGTCGTCGACGTTGGCGAGATTCCACGTCCGCCCACATCACTTGGTGAGTGCTTGCAGGCGGCATCGACGCAACGGCGGGAACTGGACGTCGCTCGCAGCAGTGTGCAAGTGGCTCAAGAGGGAACCCGAGTCGCCAAGGCCGACTTCCTACCGAAGATTTTCGCCGAGGGCGATTACGTCAATTTCGAGCAGGCGACTCCGCGGGCCAACGTCGGTCTGGGCTTGGGCTTCATCAAATTGGAATGGGGCCTGTTCGAGGGAGGCCGGCGTGTGGGCGAGCTGCGGGTCGCCGATTCCAAAACGCGCGCTGCCATGGCGCTTGCCGATTCCATCGCCGACACGATTAGTTTTCAGACGATCGAAGCCTACCGACAGGCAACGACCTCGTTCCGCGCGATCGAGCTGGCGAAGCCGGCGGTCACCCAAGCCCGGGAAAATTATCGATTGGTCAAAGCGAGAGCCGGGCAGGGTGACGCCACGGCAACGGAACTCACCGACGCCGAAACGGCTCTCACTCGAGCTGAGCAAGACTATCTCAACTCGACTTACGACTACCTGACGGCGCGAGCTCGTCTCGACTACGTCGTTGGACAGACTCCCGGTCGGGGCGGTCCTTAGGTCTTCCGCACGCAGTTCGAGATCGCCAGCCCATTTTATCTCAGCCGTGCTTTGGGTCGTCTTGCCGTTGATTCGTCGGTGTCGCAAGCGTCGATTGGATCAGCTTGGCGCGATCCAGGTCGACGTTTGTCTTCAGCACTGTTCCGCCCAGGCCTCGAATTGCGTCTAAAATTGCGTTCAAGTCCTCTGCTCTGTCAACAACGAACAGGACCGAAGTGCCCGGCTGCATGATGTCTTTGATTTCCCGAATGAAATCGTCGTCGATGCCATCGGCGGCCTGGGTGCCACGGGTAAACACATCGACGGCGGCCCCGGTTAGCGGAGGCGCCCCCAAGGCGAGGCTTGCCAGGAAGTTCGCCAAGCGGCCGCGCCGGCTGACTTGATACAGCGGTTCGCCACCGACCGTGAATGCCCCATCGCGAAATCGCACCGCCACGGTCCAGTCCAGAAGAGTGAGGCGATGCTGTTCCGCGAGCTTGATGATCTCACCGCAGACCCGATCCGCGCGTGAGACGTCGTCGAATGCGACAGCCCATAAATGACTGGTCTCGGTCATTTGAATTCCCTCGGTGCGATGGCGTGGCCGAGTCATCTCCATCGAAGCTGGGACGACTTAATGGTTGCTCAAATCGACGCTGTGAGCCAACCGACGCATCAGCTAAGCACTACTCTTGCGCGGCCACACAAGCAACCCCGTCACCAGCAATCCAATGCCGCCGATGGCGAGGCTCAAGAGTTGCAGTCCCCGTTGGATGCCCTGCGCAGCGGCTTCTGTCTTCACAACTCCGCCTAAGACGGTGGACGACGCCTGCAACTGCTCGGAGCCCTCGACACCGTGTTGACGATAGTAATCAGCCGTTCGGGCCAATGCCTCCTGAACTTCTGGGCGGTTCTCTCGCACGTTGAGCCGCTCGACCTCGAATGCCCGGTCGGTCCACTCGGAGATCGCGGTGCTCGTCGCCGTGGGGATGACGATGATCGGAATGAGCAAGGCAACGATCGCTAGCGCGCCTGCATATAGGGCGTCGCGTCGATCGAGATTCTCGATCTCGTCTTGTAGGAACGAAGGCGGCAGCAGACCGACGAACAGCCCCCAGCAGCCCATCATCAGGGCAACGCGCTCTTTACTCGTGAAATTGTCGATCGACGACAGCCACCAGAGGCAGCTTGCACAGCCTAGCACGCCGACAAACAGCCAAAAGTGCCGCAATGCTCGACGATGAAAGTACGTCGTCAGAAATGTCGAGGTGGCCATCGTCGCTGTCGCCGGGGCGAGAATCCAGCCCGCGACTTCGCGAGGATAGTCGCGCAGCTCGATTAGATACTCTGCCACCAATGTCAGCCCTGCCAGAAGCTGGAGCAGGAGCAGCATTCGAACCGACATCGCGAGTACGTACGCGCGAACACGAAAGATTCTGCGAAGGTGCTCATCGAATGTTTGTCCCGTGCCGACGCGAAGGACGAGTAGAACGGGCAGGATGACCCCCATGAGCGAGGTCGTCACAAAGGCATTGGAAGCCCATCCGCCCCATTTGCGATACCAGCCGAAGCAGAACACGATGCAGACAATCCAAGCCGCAAGGAGGGTGACGGCCCACCAGTCAATTTGCAGCAGGATGGGCTTCGGAGGCCGATCAGGTTTGAGAAATCGGCGCACCAGTGGAATTGCTAAGAGTGCGATTGGGACGTTGATCCAGAAAATCCACCGCCACGACCAGGCATCATTGACGAGCGCCGTGACCAGCGGCGTCGTCGGACGCGTTGCATAAGCAACTATGCCATAAAAGGCGATCGCTACAATGACCATCCGGTCGAACTGTCGGTAGAGTGTCGCTCGGCAGAGAATGATCACGACTCCCTTGCCAATGCCTTCGACGAGCTTTGCGGCTGCAAGGGTCGTAACGTCTACCGCCGCCCCACACAGGAGATTACCAACCGCGAACCACACCAGCCCGACCTGCAGCGTGATCCGCGCGCCGTATCGGGGCATAGCCCAGAGGCCGGCGAAGAGCGCGTAGATAATTGCGACGCCCCAGCAGACATTCGTC
>DASRXU010000364.1:0-6726 GCA_035687365.1 Planctomycetaceae bacterium
CCCGGCGCAACAACCTCTTCCTGCACGTGTTCAAAGGCGGGCCCGCCGGCGGCGGGTTCTCGACCGCCGAAGACTTGATCGGGTTCGCGCGGGCACTTCGCGGCCACCGGCTCCTCGGCCCGAAGCTGACCGAGCTGGTCATAGCCGGCAAGGTGGAGTCATTCCCCGGAGAGAATTACGGCTACGGGTTCGCGGAGGAAGTGGTCAACGGCCACCGCGTCGTCGGCCATAGCGGCGGCTTCCCCGGCATCAACTCCCAGCTCGATATCTACTCCGGTCTGGGCTACGACGTCGCCGTCATGTCCAATTACGACCCCCCCGCGGCCACGCTGGTTGCGAACAAGCTGCGCACGCTAATCTGTCGGACGTGAACGCAAACACTTGGAACCACCCTCGTCTCGGCGAATTCGAGCAAGACGACCTCTGGTGGCGGCGCGAGATCACGCTCCCGTCGCTCGATTCGTTCACGTACTACCACTATGTGATTCCCGGCCGTGGACCGGAGCGATTGCCCTTCGAATTGGTCCTTCAGTGTGATGCGGAGGGCGAGCAGCCGACCGAAGAAATGGCCTCGCTGGCGGCAGCAGTCTTGGACAATGAGCCCCGACTTATGCCGACGGTGCTGGAAGCGATCTGGTCAGACTTGAATGGTCGAGGTCTGGACTCGGGAATGTGGTGGCACGGCGATCTGCCGTACGCCTACCTCGGCGGTAACTTTGCTTCCGCCGTCCAGGAGAACTTGACCGATTTTGCACTGCCGATCCCGGCGAGCGCGTCTGACTTGCTGAAGATCTTGGAACCTAAGGACCTCTTGATCCGGCGGGACTTTTCGCCGCCCGATCAGTGGCTCGCGTCGCTGAACTTCCACGCTGGCTTCGAAGTCGAGCATGGCTTGGGCGTACTGACAAACGGCGTGGAGATTCTTGGCATCGGATATTCGGTCGACGCGACGCGATTCAAACAGTAACGGTTTGCGGTGGCGCGGCGACAGCACATTACGCCGTCGAACGCCCGAGACACGACAGCGATGGAGGTGCGACGATGGAAACAGGCAAGCCCAAGGAAGGCTGGTCGATGAATATGGTGGCGTTCGTCTTATCGACGATCGTCACATTCATCTTCTGGAGTCTTGCTGTAGGTCACTATCGGTCGGATCAGCGGGCGTTGGAAAAAACGCTTGAAGCCGATACCGAGCTGACTGCACAACAGCGGACATTGATGGGCGAAGACCGATTGAAAGCATCAGTTGCTGACCAGGTCGGAGGAATTCTCGGAGCAATTCTCTTAGTTGTGACGGCCCTGACGATTTTCATTTGGTGTTGGAAAAGGGGCGTCTTCATCCGTCCGGGAACTGTGCTGTTCTTGACCGGTTACACTCTGCTGTCGCTCGTCATCCTCATCGGGTTTGCGCTGGACTCCGTATTGGCATTGCCAGAGTTTTTTGAAATTGCCCCTTATGCTGTGCGGACGGCCCCAGTGTCTGCCCTGAGTTACTTAGTCGTCGTTGCCGCGATTTGGGGCGGTGCAATCGCCATGCGGCGGCTCGAAGATCAGTTCTTTTCGAATCCAAAGCGCAACTGATTTCAATGAAATGAGCGCGTCTATGAAGGGGTCCGAAGAGGTGTCAGGAACCGTATTGACGCCCAGCGATCTTTCAGCGCCGCCAGCACACAGGTGCCGAAGTCCGCGACCCCCAGCGCGACAACCTCTTCCTGCACGTGTTCAAAGGCGGGCCCGCCGGCGGATTCTCGACCGCCGAGGACTTGATCCGGTTCGCGCGGGCGCTCCGCGGCCACCGGCTGCTCGAGCCGAAGCTGACCGAGCTGGTCATGGCCGGCAAGGTGGAGTCGTTCCCGGCGAGAAATACGCCTACAGCTTCACGGAGGAAGGCGCCAACGGCCAGCGCATCGTCGGCCACAGCGGCGGCTTCCCCGGGATCAACTCCCAGCTCGATATCTATATCTATTCCGGTCTGGGCTACGACGTCGCCGTCATGTCTAACTATGACCCACCCGCGGCAATGCTCGTTGCCGGCAAGGTCCGCTCCTCATTTGCCGGACGTGAACCCCGGCGTCTTCAAGTCTTTCCGCGCCGCCGGCGCATAGGCGTCGAAGTCCGCGAGAGGCTCGATCGGTTCTGTTGCGATCGCGGGCTTGGACGCGATCAGCGCCGCAGCGAAGCCAACTACGAATTGGCCTAGCGCCGCGAAACGGCGTCGTCGTCCGATTTGGAATGCAGCAGCGCCGCAATTTCGGCGGCTCGCTGCCCCGATCAAAGCACAACTTGCTGACGAAAAACAAACTTCGTCATGAGGCGCTTTTACAAACCGCGTTTCGACTTCCGTCGACGCCACAACGAACTTGATTCATTCGAGGACAGCAGCAACTGACCCCTATCCTTCATCCGAGATGCGGACCTCTTCCAGGTTCTTCTGGCTCGCTTAACAGAGGCGTTCAGACAACGGGCAAACTGTGTCGCTGGCTATCGCATCGAGGAGCCTCCTCATCGAGTCATGGCCGTCTGACGCAACTGTGTGAACCGCCGCCTGTGGAGCTTTCATCGAAAATGTGGTCCAAGAAGTCGTCCGGGCCGTAATGATTTACCTTTTGGCTGCGTCTAATCAGCTTAAGACCTGAGCTTGATTCGATGCCCGGAGTCGAGCCTACGTTCTTCGCCATCGACGCGGCCAACGTACGACGGGCAACATGGCGAGAATCTTGCCAGACTTTGCGAATCGACCACCAACTTCGGGCTGATGATTTGGCCTTTCACCGGCGAAAAGTTCGTGCGCGGTTCGGATTTCCCGTCCTTGGTCGCGACCACTTTCTGGAAAGCCCATCGGACGCCCAGCCCCTCCGGTGGCGCGCGCCGGAGTCAAAAAGTCGCCCATAGCAGGCGCCGCCATCCAAAGCCCCCGGCAAGACCATAGTCCGGATCGAAACCATGCCTGTGCGGACGCATATGACCAGGCTGGCACCCATAGAACCCACGGTGAGATTGCGTTTACGTTGAAGAATCCGGCGCCGCCTGCCTCAGAGAAACCGCTACAACTTTGTCATGAATCAAGATCGAAAGCGACAGATCGATGCCGTCATTGGGTACTGCGTTTGGGCCCTTGGTGGAGCATGCGTCGGCTATTGGGCAACGACATACATCGACCGGATCATAGCGAACGGCAATCTCAGCGAACTGGTCGGTCTGGTTTTCGGTGTCCCTACCGGTGCGGTCGTCGGCATCTTCGCCTATTCCCACCTTCGATGCCCGCGATCTCCTGCCGCCAAGGCGCGAGTTGTCGTCCACGATGTGCCCCCCAGTTCCATTAACGATGAACCTGTCGCTATACGAGAGCACGTACCTACAGAGCACCAGAGTGCCGGCAGTTAGCATCGGGCCCTGCTGAAGGAAGCCGTCACCACCACAAAATCCGATTGGCTGGCCGGATAGACATCGCGTTTTCAGAGGTGGAATTGCATCGCCGGAAATGTTTGATGCTGCCGAACGATCGGCTCGGCGCATGTTGCACTGCAATGCTTTTGGAACGCGGCAACGTGCGAGCAACAATCGATGTTCTCGGCTGTGCGACAGAGCAGGGGTTAGTGCAGGCTTCGCCGCTCTGCTAACAGGAAGTTAACACATTCGTAACCTGCTCGCACATTCGGTTGCAATGTGAGTCAGTGTTTTCACCCTTGAAAAGCCGGCGGCCAGAGCATGTCGGTCAGTTAGTTCTTCTTTATCTTAACTCAGCCTTAACTCTTCGCACGCACGACGCACATTGTCGGCGCCTACGGTGATGCCCACAGTTTTTCATAGATTTTTAGTAGCAGATGCAAGGAGCGTAGTTGCATGACTAAAGGGTGTCAGCCGCGGAACTCGATCGCGATTGGGTTGTGCTGCTTGATTCTGGCTTCATCGTGCGGCGGCCCGAAGGTACCAGAGATCCAGGGAAAGCTTCCGGTATTCCCGGTCAAAGGCTCATTGCTGGTGGATGGCAAGCCGGTGGCGCAAGCCCAACTCGTCTTTCATCCCACGGCACCTTGGCCCAAGGACGCTTCGCAGTTCCTGCCGCGAGCGCGTACCAGCGATGATGGCACGTTTACGGTCACGACCTACGCGGACGCCGATGGAGCACCTGCCGGAACCTATCGAGTAACCGTTACTTGGAGAGGCGAAGGCGACGAGGAACAACAACGCACTGAGGATGATCCAAATTTGATCCCGCCCGTGTATCACGTTCCCAGACTCACCAAACTGCGGGCCCAGGTTGAGGAGGGGGAAAATACCCTTCCTCCCTTCGAAGTCAAAATAACCGAGCAGCACGCTTCGAGTTGAACTGGTGTTGGAAGCGGCTTACCGGGCTCTCTTGAATCACTCGTTGGTTTCTTACTACGCAGTTCGAACTTTTCTCGCGTCTACAATTCTAAGGGGAAGTCGATGTCGCGACGGGTCAAACGTGCCTTCACACTCATCGAGCTACTGGTGGTAATCGCCATTATTGCGACCTTGATCGCGCTGCTCTTGCCCGCGGTTCAAGCCGCGCGCGAGGCGGCGCGCCGCACACAGTGCCGCAACAACCTCAAGCAATGGACGTTGGCCCAGCACAACTACGCCGACGTGAACAAAGGGTTCGCGCCGGGCAAAATGCTGTCCAACGGCGCTTGGGGCGGCCCCGGCTGCAAAGGAACCAAGGGCAAGGTCGATCTCAACGCAAACGGACTGACCTGGGGCAAGGAACCGCCTGCAGGATTCGGAGCGGCCGCCGACAAGTGTTCGGACGGTTGGTCCAATTGCTTCGTCTCGACCCTGCCGTATGTCGAGCAGGGGAACTTCAGCAAAGGTTATGACCCGAATCTACCGTGGT
The DNA here is from genome assembly GCA_035687365.1 of Planctomycetaceae bacterium. Classification (GTDB taxonomy): domain Bacteria; phylum Planctomycetota; class Planctomycetia; order Planctomycetales; family Planctomycetaceae; genus DASPSM01. The sequence goes on from DASRXU010000364.1 coordinate 4,859, forward strand.
GTGCGCCGGCGAACGTAACTTTCGCGACTAAGAATGTCCCGCCGATGCTGCTGTGTCCCTCGGCGCCAGATTCCGGGACACGCTTTGACATGTGGTTCGTTCAAAATCCGGAGCCGATCGTCACCGTCGCGAACCCACTTAAAGCAACGGGGGGAATGCCGGCGATCGATTACGCGACGCCCTGTTCTTCGGTTGACGATATTTTTTATACAGTCAATGGCCTGTCAAGGCCTGGCGACACGGGTGCCGCGCTGGCAACCGGATACAATTCCGACCCCACAGTTGATTCGGCGATCAACGGCGGCAAATGCCCGCTCAAAAACATCACCGACGGCCTCAGCAACACGGTGATGTACACCGAATGCGCCGGAAAACCCTGGCATTGGAACAAGTACGGCAAGATTTTGTACTCGGCCGAAAAGACTGATAATGTCGCTTCGTCATTCCTGCCTGGCCCGGGCGGCTTCTCGATCCACATGGACGCTGTCGCCTGGACAGCGCCGGAGACTCCGTGCTGGAAAGTCGATGGATACGCTTATCCCGCGCTTCTCAATGAAAGTGGACCGTGCGCGATTAACTGCAACAACAAGAATGAAATCTTCTGCTTCCATCCTGGGAGCTGCCCGTTTGCGATGTGCGATGGCTCGGTGAGATTTGTCAGCGAGAACCTGGACAACCAGGTCCTGGCGAACCTCATTACAGCGCGTGACGGCAATTCGACCCTCTTCGGCGATAGCGGCGGCGAGTGAAACGGTTTCGTCGGTCGTCGATCGGGCGGGCTTCCCGTTCCGGTCGACGCCGAATTGCCGCTTTCGCGAGGCGGTGGAATCCATTTCCGCAGGCCGCCGATTCGGTCGATCGCTGGAAAGGGACGCGCCCGGAACAATCGGCACTCGATGTTCGGTGGGTCATTGCAAAGACGTTTATTGACGAGCTCGTTCGAGCTTCTCAGGTTCACAAAGATGTGTCCCTTGCTGCGTCGATGACGTAGTTTCGATACCGCCAAGCGTCTCCTTCCCGGTCGATTCGCCGTAGCGAACGACGTCGAGCCAATGCCTGCCCCAGCGCTCGCCGAACCGCGGCGACGCCAGCAAGCGATCGACGACCCTAGGCAAGGCGTCCGGCGATTGATCCTCGACGAAGGCGTTGACTTCTTCGACCGTCGGCGGCAGGCCGGTCAGATCGAACGTCAGGCGACGGATCAGCGTGACACGATCGGCGTCCGCGACCGGTCGCAGATGCTCCTTTTCCTGCCGGGCGCGAATGAACCGGTCGATGTCGCTCTTTGGCCAACCGGCGTCGTGGGGCTGCGGTGGAGGAACCGCCATCGGCCGCTGAAACGCCCAGAACTTCCGGGCCTCGACGAAGTCGATCTTGCCGCGAGCCTTAGCCGCCTTTCCCCGGCGCGGATCCGGCGCCCCCATCTCGACCCACCGCACGAGCTTCTCGATCACCTCGTCGGGGAGCTTCTCCTTGGGAGGCATTTCGAGTGATTCATACCGGACGGCTTCGATCAACAGGCTGTGGTCGGGGTGTCCGGGTTCGATCACGGCTCCCGACTTGCCTCCTTTGCGGAGTCCTTCACGAGTGTCGAGGACAAAGTTGCCTTTGGCTTTCTTCGGGTCCCCCGAATGGCACTCGTAGCAGTTGCGCACGAGGATCGGACGGATCTGTTTCTCGAAGAAATCGGCGCCTTCCTTCGTTGGGTGCTGCTCGAGGGGTTTGGGCGCAGCGAAGGCGCTCGAGAACAGCAGGAAGAAGGTCAGGCAAAAGCTTGTGCTCCGCACGGCAATTGCCCCAGTGGGATCCGCTTGCACGAAGCGACCAGCAAAACGCGGAGTGCCCATGGGGAAATCCGCCTTCAGAGG
>DASRXU010000365.1:0-3216 GCA_035687365.1 Planctomycetaceae bacterium
GCTCGCGCTGATGGCGAACCGCGTCCTCGTCGTAGTACATGTTGCCGGCAGCTTGAATGTCCTTCAGATAAAGCTGGGCACGTTCGTGATTCGGATAGAACTGCAAGACGCGGCTAAAGCAGAACGCAGCCGCCGGGTAGCGTTCCTTGTCCTCGTACAGCAGGCCGAGGTTGATCAGAGCGCCAATATAGTACGGCGGACGCGACAGCGACTGCTCGTACAGCCGGATGGCATCGTCGTCGTTGCCCAACAGATTCATCTCGTTAGCCAGCCGAAACAATGCCGCCGTATGATGCGGATCCATGTCGACGGTCCGCTCGAAATACTCGATCGCTCCGAAAATGTCTCCGTAGTCGGCCCGGATGCAACCCATTTGATACGAGTATTCGGCCCGCGTGGCGGCCTCTCGAGCCGACTCGCGCAATAGCCGCTCGGCCTCTTCGATCTTCCCCGAGAGGCGAATGGCGCCCGCCTTGGACAAGCGGCACTGCACCGGATCGTAGCCCGCCTTGCCGGCTTCCTCGAACGCGTCGGCCGCCTCGGTGTATTGCTGCTGCCCCAGCAGAACTTGTCCGCGGTAGTAGTGGGCGATTCCCGATTCCGTCACGCCCCTCAAGTACTTCAGCGCCAGATGTTGTTGACCGAGCAAATAGCCAACCACGCCAGCCACGATGAGCGTTTTCTGCTGCGGGTTCGTATCGTCCGCCTGATCGCGGAGTTCCGCGAACGCCTGCCTGACCGTCGCCAGTCCGTCGCCCGACATCGATTGCCGGAGCTGTGCGACCTCTTGGGGGCCGAAGTCCGTTGAATTGAAGATTAGCGCGCGGGCGTCGATCGGTTCGGCGGACGCCAGGGGTGCGATTCCATGCTGAACTGGATAAGCAACTCCTGGGCGAATCATGCAAGGTCTCCTGCGAACGGCAAAGAAATTTTGGACAAGGGAGCCCGACGGTCTCCCGCGGACTCTATCACAGAATTATCCCAGGTTCGTCAAATCGGCGCGGTCCGCGCCGATTCCGATGTTGTGCGTGGGGCAGCCAGTGAGATCCAATTGGTCCGTCGAGAACTGGACGCGGCCCGATTACGACAGTCGCTCAATTTCCGTCGCATAGCCGCCGGCGACAAGGCGACTCTTGGGCCCAGGCCTTCAACGTGACTTTGTGCCCGGGGTTATCAGAGCGGCTATTCCTCGGAAACGTAGGGCAAGAGCCCCATGAACCGCGCCATCAGCACCGCTCGGCGCACCGCTCGCTGATATTTGGCGCAGTTGCCCGTGCGGCGGCGAGACTGGATGTGCCCCTCTCGATCGATCATGAGTCGCAAGGTCTTCAGGTCCTTGAAATCGACGTAAATCGGTCGGGGCGAGTGATTGCATCCATCCGGACAAAAGCGACAGCGCAGCTTCTTCTTGAGGCGGGCTCGCTTCTTCCGGCGCTTACGGATCTCCATTCGATTCAATGTCGCCATGTTCGGTCGATACCTTCTCCGCGCTGCGGACAATTTGTGTCGAAACCGGAATTATGGAAGCCCGGCTCACATCTTGCAAGCCTGGAAAACACGTCGACAAGCCCCCACAATGTTTGCGCCCGGGCCAAGCCACATAAGCTGGCCGAGATGCCCGGTCCTCGACACTTCTCCAAAGGAACCCACTCTTGTCCCGCGACGACCGCAAAGCTGCCATCTTCGACATGGATGGCGTGCTGATCGACTCGTACCGGGCCCATTTCGAGAGTTGGCAACAGGTGGCTGTCGAAAATGGCCGCGTCTACACCGAAGTCCAGTTTGCGGCAGGATTTGGACGGACCAGCCGGGAAGTCATCGCTGACCAATGGCAGGGAGAACCACTCTCGGACGAGCAGATCGCCGAGATCGATAGGCGTAAGGAGTGGCTATTCCGAGAGATTATTGGCCGCGATTTTCCCGCGATGGACGGGGCCGTCGAATTGATCCGGGCGCTCGTCCAAGCAGGATTTGGCATCGCGGTTGGCTCTTCGGGTCCGCCGGACAATGTGCACTTGGCCATCGAGCGGTTGGGGATCGGTCGACTGCTGTCCGCGACCGTCACCGGGGCCGACGTCAAGCGGGGCAAGCCCGATCCTCAAGTCTTCCTGACGGCCGCTGAGCGAATCGGTGTTCCGCCGGCACGTTGTGTCGTGATCGAGGATGCACCCGTTGGTATTGAGGCGGCCCGCCGCGGCGGGATGCACGCGATTGGCGTCGCCAGTACAGGCCGCACTGTCGAACAGCTGCGTGCGGCCGATTTGGTGGTGCACTCGCTGCGCGAACTTACCCCTGAGAGGTTTGAGGAAATGCTCCGGAAGAATGGACCGAAGTTGGAACCGTCGGGCTGATTCGCGGACGCCCGTCCGACGGGCTCGAGCGATGTGTCTCGGCTGGAAAACCGCGGGCGATGCACGGATGATGGGACATCGCGACGGGTGATGGACCAACCGAAGACTGTACAACGGGAGACCGACCAATGGCGCCAGATGTTGAGGTCAAACGTTTCACCGAACGAAGCCCCGATACGTCGAGCTCTCAGGAAAAGCCGCAGGCCGAAGAAGCCGTCATCGTCATCTTTGGAGCGTCAGGGGATCTCACCGCCCGCAAGCTGATTCCCGCACTCTACCGCCTGTGGACGGAAGGCTTTTTGAGCGAGCGCGCACCGATCGTTGGCGTCGCCCGCCGTGAAAAGTCCGACGACGAGTTTCGGGCGGAAATGGCGGAGGCCGTCAAACACGAAGCGCCGCCGGGTTCGTTCACGGACCAGAAGTGGAAGACCTTCGCCGGCCGGCTCTTCTACCACCGCACCGACATCCAGGATCCGCAGGAGTTCGCCGCGCTGCGCAAAGACTTGGAAGAGGTGGAAAAACGCTCGGGTGTGCGCAACAAACAAATCGCCTATCTGGCTACGACGCCTGATCTCTTCGTGCCGGCAGTCGAAGCGATGGGCAAGTCGGGAATGATCCCAGCCGCTGATTCGGGCCGCACGTTACGGGTCGTCTTCGAGAAGCCGTTCGGACACGACCTGGCGTCCGCTCAGCAACTCAGCCGCGATTTGAGTCGTTGGCTTTCCGAAGAACAGATCTATCGGATCGATCACTATCTCGGCAAAGAGACGGTGCAAAACATCCTGCTGTTTCGCTTCGGCAACGCCATCTTCGAGCCGCTCTTTAATCGCAATCACGTCGACCACGTGCAGATTACGGTGGCTGA
>DASRXU010000366.1:0-1782 GCA_035687365.1 Planctomycetaceae bacterium
TTGACGCGAGGACCGTGACGGCTTTGCCCGCCAACAGCCAGCGCATGGGCTTCGACTCCAAGGCGTGGACGCGATTGCTCGGCAACGCCAGGATCATGCCGACGATCAAAAGGGTTGCGGAAAGACACCTCGACCGTGCCATCGCGCCCCCGCGATTCAGGCGGCCGGCAGTCGATGGCCCCGGCTCAGCCACGCCACCAGCAGCGCCGCAAGAAGAATAGGGAGCAAGATCCAAACGACCATACTCTCGAGCGGGCCGCTCAGCGAGAACGGCGTCGCGAACGGTCTGCACCAGTCGCTGTGTGCAACCGGACGCGGCAGGTTAGTCGGATCGCGGCTCGGCCCCAGGCTCAGCGGGTCGCCACCGTCGCCTCCGACGAACACGCCCTTCGGGAATTGAACCGCTGCTCCCCCGTCCAGACGATTCCAGAACTCGCCGCCGGTCTGGAGCGACTGCTGAAGCTCGGTTCCGCAGTTCGACTCCAAGCCGCTTGTTGCCGCGCTCGGGCCGGGCGCGCCGTACGAATCGTGCTCGCCGACGCCGCCATCGTTCGGCGTGGGCGCCGTCGCCTCGCCGGCGATGGCTGCCGCCTCCGAATTCGGGCCCACGACGTCGATGGCGTCCGCGAGCAGCGCCGTTACGTTGACCATGAGATCCGGCTGAATGATGGTATTGATTGCGTTCGCCGCGACGGGGTCGAGCCCGCTATTGGCCCGAATGAAGCCGCTGCTGCCCGAGATCGACGGCAAGGAGGCATCCGTCGGGGATTGGAAATCTCCAAAGATGGTCGGAGCGATCAAGCTCATCGCCCCGTAGGACAAAAGCGAATTAAATTCGGCTGCGGCCGGGTCAAAGAGCCGATTCTCGAACGTGCGGTCAGCCTCGACATGCGAAGACGGAAATGTCATCCCGGGGCCCGGGCGATTGAGCGACGCGGCGGCGCCCGCGCCTGAGGTCCCTGTCAACATCGCGAGCAGGAGAGCGAGCCCGTGCAACCGTCGACGAACGCGCTGCTTTTCCGAGCGTTGGCCGGCGACGAATATCACCACCAGGGAATTTCCTCCCAGACGTGGTTGGGAACATAGGGGTGCTTGGCGCCGACCCGAAAGAGCTCCATCCATTCGGCATAGATCACGGGACACGCCAGATAGAGCACGTAAAACGGATAGATGAAAATCAAGGGAAAGTTGGACCACTTCGGCGTGTTGACGATGTCTTTTGTTATCAGGATCCGAATGAGTATGGTGACGACGATAACCCAGTAAAAACTCACCAGAATCTCGGGCGAGCGTAAAATGCCGTCCGTGAACGCTGCGTAGAACATGGCGGCGAACAGCGTCACCGGCAAAAGTAGTCCCACCGCAAGACTTATGGTCATCAAGGCGTTCGCCAGGCCGTAGCGACCCAGAAGAAACATGTCGCGATGCTTGCTCACGCGGATCTTGATAATGTTGCGGCGCCATCTCATCCTCTGACTCCAGAGATGACGCCTTGTTTCCGGGACCGTCGTCCAAACGACCGCGTCATGCGAGTAGGCGAGCTTGAAGCGTTGCTTCAACAGCATGGTCGACAGGTCCCGGTCGTCGCCAAGTCCCGTGTCGAAGCCGCCGAGGAGCCGAATAACGTCGGCCCGGAAGATCCCTGAGTTCTAACGCGAAGTGCAACACCCCCGCCGATTTGATATCGGCAAGGTTGTTCAAGACCTTAAGGAGTGTTGCCATGCGATCCTATTCGCATCTGTCGGAGGACGAAAGAGACCAGATCGGCGTTTTGCGGGCCGC
>DASRXU010000367.1:0-8312 GCA_035687365.1 Planctomycetaceae bacterium
CGATGGTTTTGGTTTCGCGCGGATCGTGATCGGAGTCGTGACAAAAAAAGACAATCCTGCCGCCGATTTCCGCCTGCAATCGCCGGGCGGTCCGAATCTTCGCCACGAGGTAACGCCGCGGGAAGAACCCGCACGGTTGCTGGCCAAAACAAATGACGGGCTGGCCACTCATGTTGGCGCAACCCCGCGATCTGGCTCGCGATCCATAGGGCCGAGGCCAATCTGCAAGCATGCGCTCAACACGACGCAGAGCGCACAACCAATCACGTTGTACCAAAGGTAGCTGATGGGAATCGTGAAGTAGAGGACGATCACCGTCGCTTGTGAAACGAGTGCCGCGTAAAAGACGGCTGTCCCGCCGATCCACCGAATTAAGAACGCGACCAGGAACATGCCCAACACGACACCGTAGAAGATCGAGCCCAGAATGTTCACAGCCTGGATCAGATTTTCCGCCATGTTTGCAAACAGGGCAAAGCAAATCGCAATCAGCCCCCACATGGCGGTGAAACATCGCGACGCCATGAGGTAATGTGCTTCCGTGGCTTGGCGAGTCACGATGTGGCGATATAGGTCGACGGTTGTCGTCGAGCCCAGAGCGTTCAACTCCGCAGCCTTCGATGAGAGCGTCGCGGCCAGGAACACGGCAATCAGCAGGCCGATCAGTCCGTGCGGCAAGTGGTTCAGAATAAACGTCACGAAAACGTAGTCGGCGTCGTTGGATGACGCGCGGGGTGTTGCGGCCGACAGGGCGAGTTTCGCTTCGGCTCGAGTCGCTTGGCTCTGCTGGTAGGCCGCTTGTGCTTCGGCTCGCGCGGCATCAGCGCCCGCGCGATTACTGCTGTGGCCCAGCGCCAACCAGCGGGTAATTGCGGTCTTGGCGGAAGCGCATTCGGTCTCGTACTGCCGGGCCAGTGATTGCAATTTGCCGCCCGACTCTGTGGCGATCGCGTTGTTCCAAGCGGTCTGATTGAAAAAGATCGGCGGCGGCTCGAACTGATAGAAAACAAACAGCATCACGCCCAACAGCAGGATAAAGAACTGCATGGGGATCTTGCAGACCGCGTTGAACATCAAGCCCAAACGGCTTTCGCGCAAGGATGCGCCCGACAAATAGCGCTGCACTTGCGACTGGTCGGTGCCGAAGTACGACAGCGCAAGAAACAGGCCGCCGAGCACGCCAGACCAGAACGTGTAACGCTTATGGACATCGAACGAGAAATCGACACCTTCTAGCTTATTCAACCCGCCGGCCACGGTCAGCGCATCGGAGAAGCCAACGTCGCCCGGCAGCTTCGACACCAACACAAAAAAGGCGGTGATCATGCCGATAAAGATCACGCCGATCTGGTACTTTTGCGTCAGGTTCACTGCGGCGCTGCCCCCGGAAACGGTGTAGGCGATGGCCACCAATCCGCTGCCGATGATTGTCAGATCCAGGCGCCAACCCATGACCGTCGATAGCACGATGGCAGGCGCGTAGATCGTAATTCCGGCGCCCAGCCCGCGCTGCAAAAGAAACAAGGCCGCCCCCAGCAGGCGCGTCTTGGAATCAAAGCGAGTCCCCAGGAATTCGTACGCCGTGTCGACATTCAGACGGCGATAGATCGGCAAGAACACCACCGAAATGATGATCAACGCGAATGGGGCTCCAAAGTAGTTCTGTACGAACTCCAATCCGCTTTCGTAACCTTGCCCGGGCGTGGAAAGAAACGTGATGGCGCTGGCCTGTGTCGCCATCACCGAGAGACCAATCACGATCCAGCTCGTTTCACCTGAGCCGTGCAAATAGGTGCGAAGGCTGCGCTGGCCGCGGGTGCCCCAGATCCCATAGCCGGCAATTCCCAGAATCGTGATGAGCAGGACGGCCCAATCGACTCCGTTCACGAGAACATCCTCGCTAAGACTGCGAGGAGAGCAACCCAGAGTACGAAGGTTGCTACGACGAAGGCATAGACCGCGGGCCAGGTCCGGAACACGGGCAGCCGGGTCGCTTCGTTGTCTGCGGAGTCCGACGAGTCGGCAACCCGTTCAGCCATGGCGCCTGTCCGCTGGAGGATCTCAGCTCTTACCCAACGAGACAAGGTTCGCAAACAATCGGTAAGCGCCGGGAACGCCCGCGGGCAGCTCTCGAAACCAGACCAGGCTCGTGTAGATTACGTTGCCGCGGCCGTGCGGCGCGATCAGAATTCCGCCCTCGAGCGGCGGTTCGTTCGGGTCTTTGAACGCGAGAGGTGCCTTGAAGTGTTGATCCCATTCATTGGGAAAATAAATCCCCCGCTCCTGCACCCAGCCATCGAAATCGGCCTGCGTGATTTTGTTGGGCGTGTTGAGCGCCGGATGATCTGGAAGCAGAAACGTCACGGGCGAGTGCTCGTCGGTCACCCGCTGACCCGAGAGACCTAAGTCGTAAGGAGCGAATCGATCGCTCTTGAGGCCCTCGGGCCGGTTGTACTGCACGATAAGGTTTCCACCGGACTCAGCGAACGCAAATAAGGCTGGCATGTGCTTGCCCAGATCCTTGCGCACGTTGAACGCGCGAACTCCGATCACGACGGCGTCCAGACCGTGCAGACCTTCTTTTGTGAGATCCGTGGCGGAGAGCGGCTTGACCGTGTAACCCATTTGTGTGAGACATTCAGCCACGCTGTCGCCCGCGCCTTCAACGTAACCGACAGTTCGTCCTCGAATGTTCAGATCGAAAGACACGGCAGTCAGCCGCGCGGTCGGCTGCAGCAGCAAGTGGCCGATGTGAGCATAATTGATGTCGACACGCCCGTTGTCATAGGTGCGGCCATTGACCGTGGCGTGAGCGATGATCGACGCCAAAGCGGGGTGCGCCGGGGGCGTCACGTCGAACGAATACTTGCTTTGAGCACCCGTGGCGATCTGAAACATCTGCGAACGGGGAGCAACCTTCCAGCCCGCCGGCGCCGACAAGGTGATTTCGCCGGTAACACTGTGCCCACCGCTGGACACGGTGATCGGCACGCTTCGTTTCTGTCCAGGCGAGAAACGGGCGACCTCGAACGGAAAGCCGAGGAATACCGGCGGCACAACGTCCAGAGACCGGTCGATCCGCTTTCCGTTTTCGACGACCCGGGCCGTCGGCACGATCGGGACCACAAACGCTTGTCCCTCGACCTCAAATTCATGTTCCACGAGAAGTGGAGGCGGACCCAGGGGCTGGCCAATCAAGTTTGGTTCGACGACGCGGTAGATGCCAACGCCGGGAACGTCGCGAAGCCAATAGGGCTGGCTTACCGGCATGTCGTTCGGCAAAACCTCTTGATCGGTGGCGTTCACAACCTGGTTTAAGGGGAGTTTGGAGGTCCGTTTGACCTCTTTGTTTAAAGTCGGGTAGCGAACGCCAAGCCAACTGACAGGGATGTTGCCGTTACGGGTGACCGAACTTTCGATTGTCACCGAGTCGCCCGGCGAGACCTCGGCCTTGTTCACGGTCGACTTCACATCCAGGCCCAGGCAGGCCTGCAGAATCTGGTCGAAGTCTCGACGCTTTTCGCGCACCAGCGGTTCGTCCGCAAGAGCCGTCAACTTGCGGCGCAGAACCAACAAATCGGAAACGCTGGCACCCGGATCCCCCGGTTTGAACTTGGCGATCACGTCGCGGACCAGTTTCCCGATCTCTGCCCCGCCGCGCACTCGGGTCCATTGCACGTCGATGCCGTCGAAGATGTCCTTCTTGGCCGGTTCGCCGGCCAGGAGCTGAAACGACTCGGTCCTTGACCGGCCGCCGCCGCGGCCACCGCTCCCGAAGTTGCCAAACCCTTGGCTCTTATGCATCGCACGACTGTGCGAGGCAATCGTCGAGAAGCTCTCGTCCAACAAGACGTCGGTGCCGCCGACGTCGAGCTGCACGGCCCCCTCACCACCGCCTCCGCCCCCGAAGCCCCGGTTCATCAGTATTCGCTTGGGCTGCCAAGGCTCCAGTCCTTTATGCTGATCGGGAAATGCATGGGGGTCGCCCGAGACCTTGAACGCCTCGAGGGCCAGAATCGCTGAGGCCGTGTGATGTCCGTGGGTGCGCGAAGCCTGCGGACTGAACCGGGTCACAATCACATCGGGCCGAAACGTGCGAATCACGCGGACAACGTCCGACAGAACCGCCTGCTCGTCCCAGATCTTGAGCGTCTCCTCCGGATCCTTCGAGAAGCCGAAGTCGATCGCGCGCGTGAAAAACTGCTTTCCCCCGTCCAATCGCCGCGCCGCGAGCAGTTCGTGCGTGCGGATGAGTCCCAGTTGCGGGCCAAATTCCCCGCCAAGCACGTTCTGCCCGCCGTCGCCGCGCGTAATCGAGAGGTAGGCCGCGCGGACTCGACGCCCCCGCGCCAGGTAAGTGATGAGCTGCGTATTTTCATCGTCGGGATGGGCGGCGACGTGCAAGACGCTCCCCATCTCTTGGAAGGCACGCAGTTTTTCCAGAATGACGGCACCCGCCGACGGCGATTCCGCTTTGGACTGCGCCGATGCAACAAGCAGGAGCGCAACGGCGGTCCAAGCGGCGCACCAGAGTCGCGCGCGAATGTCGACGATCGTCGAAAAACTGGATTGCATAGGCGCACTGTCAGACGAGTTGCGGCGACCGGCGCGGTTGAGAAGCGAATTCGGCGCGTTATTCGTTGGTGAAGTTCACAGTGTACTGTGCGTCTTCCCACATGAACTTCAGTACGCCGCCATTGTCGGTCTTCTGGACGGCGATCGCCAATTGATCAAGCGCTGGCGAGAGTGGCTCTTTCTTGACGTCGACCCGGACCAGATCATGCTTCTGGTCGACGGGAACTCCCCATTTACCGACGGTCTTCCCGAAGGCAAGCTTGCCACCATTCTCCTCGGGAATCAGGTACAGGGTGTACGACCCGGCGGGAATCGTGGCGTCGCCGATCTTGATCCCCTTCTCGAGCACGAGGGTCGTGGCCTCGTCGGCGCCCAGTCGCCAGGCTTTGCCGTAAGGAACCAGTGATCCCCAGATCTTGCGGATGTCGGTGCCGCGCGGATTTTTCGAGTAGGGCCGGCCGTAGGTCACCGACACTTTGTTGCCTGCGATCACTTCGCTGACGGTCTCGTGGGGGCTGACTCGCTTGCGCTTGGGTCGTTGCGCGTCAGCGGGAACAATGCTCAACAAGCTAACCACAGTCGCCAAGACAATTACGCGAAGCGTGCTCATGGTGTCCTCACAAAGCGTTAGGGGAGGAAGTGCTCGTCCGCCAAAGTCGGCCGAATACCCGTGCAGTGTCGCCTCAAGTGAGCGTGTTGGCAAGGAACGCTAATTATTTCGCCGCAGCTGCCGCCGGGGCCGCTTTTTTCGGATACTTTGGGTCAGCCTGCACTTCGATAATCTGCTTGCAATGACGTTCTGTGTGTAACGGTAAGTACAGCAGCCAATCGTGCGCGTTCAGCCAATTGAATATCGGGAAGGGGTGCAGGACGGTGTGGTTTTTGATTTCGCGCGGCATGGTTTCGATGTACGCGCGCACCTCTCCGTGAATTTTGTAAAACTCCTCGATCGCCTTCGCGCGGCCCCATTTCTCCGTCGGCTGGATTTCCAGTGGTGCCTGCGCGCCGCCTACGCCACCCGGGTTGCGGTTGGGAATGACCCTACGAATGAAACCCGCTTTGCCTTTGGTCCGCACGTACCACTCCGGATCAGCCGGATTCTGCATGGCCTTGACCGCGTTCTGAAAGAGAGCACGTTCAGAGCGCACAATGTGCTCGGTGCACTCCCCCACGGACCAGCGCTTGGCGTTTTGTTTGAAGGTCCATTGCTCGTCGCTCAAGCCGCTGATTAGTCCCAGCAGTGTGTTCAGCGAGTGGTCGTGCGATTTGATGAGTTCGGCGAATTCCTCATCCGTCAGATTTGGATTGGGATCGTCAGCGCAGGCCAGTGTCGCCGGAACGAGGGACAGGGCCAGAAACCCAATCGTTAGGGCCCGCAGGGTAAGAACTCGTCGAATCATGGCCTTGTTCCCTCTTCCTTGTGACGCATTGCTCCGCAACCAAGTGCCCCTCCGCGAAGTATGAACATATCAGAGTTCGTCTGGGATTGAAGCCATCGCCGTCGGTCGTGCTTCGGGGGGTGACCCAGGCGCTATGTCCGAAGAATCCCTGAGCGAAGGTGCGGTTGGAACAATCACCATCGGAAGGAGGTGGATAACGTGGTCTTTGAACGGAGCTTCGAGTTCGTCGGTCGCATTTGTCGTCGCCCAAATTGCGAACCGTAACGAGCTGTATTGGGTGGCGGCACACATTAAACGGGAGAAAACCTTCGCTTTCGCAGAATTCCTCTCGCACTACGCGGCCAATCTTCCCTATCATCTGCCGCGCGACCACGACGGTCGTCAAACGAATTCGAACTTAAATGCAAGGAAGCGCGACTCAATGTCTGCCCCTCAAGTGACTCTCGACACAACCACATTTCACGTCGATTGCCCGGCGCCCCATTGTGAACGAGTGGCGACGACGAACGACTTTGTCGTTTCTGAAAGTCCGTGGACCACAGTGGAAATCGTGTGTCCCGACGGTCATCGGTACTCAACACAGCTTTCGAGCCCTGCGAACCCGGGTGGCCAACCAGAAATCAGGTTCGGCTTGAAAGTCGCTTGAGACACAAGACGGGGGGTCGGCGGCTCTATCGGCCCGACCCGACAAATCGGTCAGCACGCTGGACGGGCGGTTGCGGGCTCGCGCGTCGCAAACGAAGTTTCGCGGCATTTGGAGCGGCGCGTCGAATTTTGTGTGTGTTCCGGCGAGATTCAGCGTATGACCGCTTTCGAGTCGGACAACAGCCTCGTTGATATCGGGGCCGCCCGCACCACTCAGGTCAGCAATTTGAGCAGCGCCTCGGCCCCCGCTTTCGACGAGGCCGGGTTCTGACCGGTGACGAGCCTGCCGTCGGTGATGGCGAAAGGGACCCAGTTCCCCAACTTCTCATAGAGTCCACCGAGGCGCTTCAGTTCATCCTCCACGAGGAACGGCACCACCTTGGTGAGGTGGACTTCTTCCTCCTCGCCGTTGGTGAAGCCCGTCACTCGCTTGCCCCTCACGAGCGGTTGGCCCTGGAACTTGACGTGACGGAACACGCCGGGCGCGTGGCAAACTGCGGCGACCGGCTTGCCGGAACTGTAGAACTCCTCGATGAGGGCGATGGAACGCGGATCCTCAGCCAGGTCCCACATTGGGCCGTGGCCGCCCGGATAGAAGACCGCGTCGTAATCCGAGGCCTTGACGTCGTTGAGCAGCAAGGTTTTCGCCAGCACTGCCTGGGCCGCGGGATCTTGTTTGAAACGCCGCGTCAGGTCGGTTTGACCTTCGGGCGTGTCGCTAACCGGATCGAGCGGCGGCTGCCCTCCCTTGGGTGAAGCGACGGTCACAGTCGCTCCCGCATCGAGAAAGGTGTAGTAGGGCGCGGCGAACTCTTCGAGCCAGAATCCGGTCTTGCGGCCCGTGTTACCGAGCTTGTCGTGGGATGTGAGAACCATGAGGATCTTCATCACCGGACTCCTAATTTCGCGTCAGCGTTGAGGACACACCCGTCGATTCGATTGAAAGTTACGTTCAGATTCGGTCACAGTTGCTGACAGTTTGGTTGCACTTTAACAGACGACCCGGCAGAAGCCACGCCTGCCTGATCAGCGCCGCGCGCAGTCGATTCTGCCACGATACAATATTTCAACGGGCACAATATTTCACCGGCGGTCTCGGCCAGGTGACCTTCATCGTAAGGCCGACGACGTGTCCCGTCAGCAGCGGTTGTGAGATCTCATGAACGGCCCCGAGCCTGCGTCCCAGAATTCACTGCGAGCGCCGGGCGCGACTCTCATCGCTGATATGCCGCCCGAAAACGTCGGCAGCGTGATTGGCCCGTACAAGCTGCTCCAGCAAATCGGACAAGGCGGTTTCGGCGTCGTCTATATGGCGGAGCAGGAGAAGCCGGTTCGGCGCATCGTCGCTCTCAAGATCATCAAGCCGGGAATGGATACCGGGCAGGTCGTTGCTCGCTTCGAGTCGGAGCGACAGGCCCTCGCGCTGATGGATCACCCGAGTATCGCCAAGGTGCTCGATGCGGGCGCGACCGCCTCCGGACATCCCTACTTCGTCATGGAGATGGTCAAGGGGGTGCCCATCACTGAGTTTTGCGACAAGAACCACCTGGCACCCGAAGCCCGTCTCAAGCTGTTTGGCGACGTTTGCCACGCAATTCAGCACGCGCACCACAAGGGAATCATCCACCGCGATATCAAGCCGTCGAATGTGATGGTCACGTTGCACGACGGCGTGCCCGTCGTGAAGGTCAT
>DASRXU010000368.1:0-6367 GCA_035687365.1 Planctomycetaceae bacterium
TCACGCACAAGATCGACGACAAGGTGACTTCGCTCGTCAAGAAGGTCGACGCGGAAATCGCGAAGAACAAAGACAAGCGGATGAAAGCCTTCGTGGTCCTGTTGACGGACGATCCGGATCGCGCCGAGACGAAGCTCAAGGCAATCGCCGAGAAGAACAACATCACCAACGTGCCGCTGACGATTTTCGACGGCACGATGGGACCGGCCGACTACAAGCTGTCTGACAAGGCCGAAGTCACCGTCATGATGTGGAACAAGAGCGACGTGAAGGTGAATCACGCCTTTGCCGCCGGCCAGCTCAACGACGACTCGATCTCCGAGATCCTCAAGGACACCTCGAAGATCCTCGACTAGTTGCGACTTTTGAAATTCGGGAGGGCGAGGCTCTCGCCGAGCCGGTGTTTGCGAAAACTCACGCAAACCGGCTCAGCAGGAGCTTCGCCCTCCCATTTTTTATGCGCGACGATCGATCGCTTAACAGACCGGGACGGTTAGACCCAGCCGACTGCCAGCCACTGAAACAAAACAATGACGAGCGCGGCCGTGGTGCCGACGCGCAGATTGTCGTTCGTCCGCACGGGAAGCGACTCAACCAGCGCAGCAGCCACGGCAGCCGTCAAGGCGCCGAGTAGTGCCATGCGGAAGCCGACGTGCGGAACGTTCGCCGTTTCGTAGACGTCGTGGGCCTGGCCCCAATAGATCAGGGCGGCCATCGGTGTGGCCACCAGGATGAAGCAGATTGTGCCGAGGATGCTTTTCTTGGAGTTCCACGGGAGCCGACGACCTCGCATCAGCATTCCGCCCAACGTGGCCGACCCGTCGCCAAACGCAAGCACGGCCAGGGCGGCGAAAGCGATCTCGACGTGCTGCGGGCAGAGCAGCATCGTCACCAACACAACGGTCGCATATCCGAACACGGCCCCCATGATGTCGCGGCTTCGTTCGCAAGCGCGTTGCACGCGGCCGAAGTGGTAATAGGCAATCCCCGCCAGCGCGATGATCAATCCCGAAATCACGCACAGAAATCGCAAGGACGAGGGAGGGTCGTGCGGGATGGCCCACAGAAAGAAAGGCAAGAATCCGGGAGAGGCATGCAGCAGGCGGCGTTTGGTCTCTCGGCTTCCCAACCGTTCCTCAAAGAGATCGGCGATTCCGCCGGACAGACCGTGCCAGCGATCCGAGGTCGTCGGAAGCGCGACGTCGGCAGTGGCGGCTGAGAGTGAGCCGAACGCCCCGCGCCTCGACGCGAGACGGCCCGCGAGGAATCGGTGCGGGCCGCCGAGCGACTTCGAACCGATCGGCTTCGTCCAGCCTGGGGCGAAGGCTGCGCGGTTGGTCGCATCGCTGCGAAGCATCTGGGGCGGATTTACGGACTGATGACGCGGAGCCGGGTATTGCTCTTTCACTGCCTTACGGTGCCTCACTAAATGAGAGTCGCCCGTCCGTGTCATGGCGTTGCCGCCGCTTTTTCCGTTTCGTTCGTTGTCAGTCCACTCGGCTGCACTAATTTGCAAGAGGCGTGCCGCCAGTCGCTTGATGCAAGGCGATTTGCCTTGATTAATAAATTCCGGCTAATTTGCTCGTTCGAAACTCGGGTAAGCGGCACCTTCCCTTAGAGGATGGTCAATGCGCGACCGCTTCGGACGCAAAATGCGCGGTACATTTTTCCTGGGTTGCCTAGATTCGCCGCAGGCGGGGTAACCGGACGCTCTTACGTATGTGCAGAGAGCGATTTGAAGCGGCGGAATCAGTCGACCCGTTCGAACACCGCGACGGGAAATTCGGCCAACAATTCCCCTATCGGCCAACGCCCCGCAGCAGAAGAGGCGGGGTCCCGTGGAGGCGTAATTTCGCCCGTGAAGAGGTTGCGAAAGCGCGCAGATTGCAGTTGAGCAGGGAGGCTGACGGATGTGTCGGCCCAACGGTCTCGACCGATCGGAGGGCCAATCGAATCACCACTCAGTTTGGCAATGAGACGCGGCACGACCACCACGAGGGCCGACTGTGCGCTCTTGCGGACGAAGCCGCAAACGTGCTCAGCCCGCGGACCGGCAGCGTCGAGCGGAAGATAACGCCCAGCGGTCAGAAACCCCGGATGCTTGCGGCGAAGATTGAGCATCCGCCAGATGACAAACAACTTGATGAGCCCGTCTTGCGGATTGGCAACCAGATCCCGAGCGAGTCCGCCGATGTCGCCGGCGGATTCGCGAAACCGAGCTTCCAGCGTCCGCAGCATTTCGCGGCGGCGTTCGTAATCGACGGGTCGCCGATTGTCCGGATCGACCAGACTGAAATCCCAGATCTCCGTCCCTTGATACAAGTCAGGCACGCCCGCACTCGTCAGTTTGAGCACCGTTTGGGAGAGCGAATTCCAAAGCCCCAATTGCGAGACCCGCTGCACGAAAGGCTCGAAGTCGGCCAGGAAGGGATTGCGCCGCGACGTCTCCAGCACGGCGCCGACGAATTCGCGCGTCGCCCGTTCGTAGTCTTCGTTGGGGCTAACCCAACTGGTCTTCGCCTTGGCTTCCCGCGTCGCCTTCAGCATGTATTGCTGAATCCGCTCGCAGAACTGCCGGCGTTTGTCGGGCCCCTGCGGCTCCAGTGGCCAACTGCCGATCAGCGTTTGGTAGAGCAAGAACTCGTCATTCCGCGACGGAGCGGGTGCGTCTTCGACCAAAGTCTTCTTCGACTGATTCCAACGGGCCCAACGGAAAACTCTCGCGCGGAACTCTCGGGGCAGTTCGGACAAGACGTCGATCCGCGCTCGCACGTCTTCGCTTCGCTTCGTGTCGTGCGTCGCAGTTGCCAACAGCGATTCGGGCCAATGCGCCTGCCGCTCGATGTTTTGCTGATGGAAGGAAGACAGATTCGTGCCGAAGATTTCCGGATCGCCGCCGACCTCGTTCAACGAAACCAGCCGGTTGTGGATGTAAAAGGCGGTGTCCTCGACGGCCTTGGCCATCACGGGTCCCGTGTACTGTTGAAAGCGACCGACGAATCGCTCGAGCGCCTGGCGCGAGGCGTCATCGGGCGCATAGGTCTGATTGAGCAGCAGCACGTCGCGCACGAGGTCGAAAATCGACGTGCTCGTCGCCGGGTTGCGCCGCTTGGCGCGAGCCACGGCCATTTCGATGTAACGGCGATCGCGTTCCAGCACGCCAGTGGGGCTCACGTACGTGCGATAGACGGGGAAGCAGGCGATGACCTCGCGCAGCGCTTCGGTGAGGCTGTTGAGCGTGAAGTCGCGAGATTGGCGATTTCGCTCTGAAATGCGATCGAGCTCATGGCCCAGCACGCTGATCTCGGCCGACATCGACGCCTGCATGATCAGCAGCTTGCAGCGATAAACCAGCTCGGCGAAATCTACGGGCTGCTTGATAAAGGCCGCGTACAACCGGTCAAAAGCCTTCACGTTCGTCCGGTCGACGAAGATTCCATTCAAGGTCGCCAGAAAGTCGTAACCCGTCGTGCCGTGAACGGGCCAGCTTTCGGGCAGCCGTTCGCCGGGCTCGAGGATTTTTTCTACGACGACGTACAGCGGACGCGTCAACAACTCGTTGCGCTCTGTGCGAGCGAGCGCCTCGAAGCGATCGACAAGGATCGATTCCAGCGATTCCCAAGTCGGCGTCTCCGGCGATTGCCGGGCGGTCGCCGCAACGATGTCGCCGTTCGCGCCGGCCGGTGGCTCGACGCTAGAAGTCTGGGCTGCTTCCGGTTTCTGGACCGGTGTGCGGGAGCCAGCGAACTCCTGGTCGAACACCTGACGGCAGACTTGCAGGAAGCGCGCCCTTTGCAGCCGACGCAGATATTCCGGCGGGTCGTACAGTCCGTCCGGATGGTCGATCCGCAACCCGTTGACCTCTCCTTCCTTCACGAGTCCCAGGATCAAGCGGTGGGTTTGTTCGAAGACGTCGGCATTCTCCATGCAGATCGCGGCGAGTTCATTCACATCGAAAAACCGGCGATAGTTGATCTCGTCCGACGCCACGCGCCAGTAAGCCAGCCGATAGGGCTGCTCGGCGAGCAGTTGATCAAGCAGGTCGAAACTTTGGCTTTCGCCCGGAATTCCGTTAAACAGCGTCACATTCTGTTTGATGAAGCTGTCGACGCGGGGCGTCGAATTCGCCAGATCAGTAAGCCGCCGTTTGAGCACTTCCTTTTCGCGGCGTCGCTCGCTGACTTTTTGCGGATCGAGTTCGGTCATTGCCGGGAGGTGGCCGATGGCCGTGAGAATGCTTTCATACTCCCGCAGGGGCTCTTCGTCGCCGGCGAGCGCTTGTTGAAGTTCGTCGAGGCGATGCCGCAAGATCATCGCCCAGGAGTGCGGAGCAATCGGAAACTTCCGCTGGAAATAACGCAGAGAGAAACCACCGTCTTCGAACGACAACACGAGCTGCTGATCTTCGAGCACCTTGCCGAACTGATCGCCCAGGACAGGGAGCAGCACCTTGTTCGCGAGATCGGGCTTGAGAGGTTTCCAGTCGATGTCGAAGAACGACGCGTAAGGCGAGCCGGGCCCATTTTCGAGCACGTCGGTCCACCACGGATTCCCGCCGCCGATGCCCATGTGGTTGGGGACGACGTCGATGATCTGACCCAGCTTGTGCGACTTCAGTGTTTCGACGAAGGCGTGATAATCCTGCTCGCTGCCGATCTCCGGATTGAGCGCGTTGTGATTGACAATGTCGTAGCCGTGCTCCGTGCCGGGCGTCGCCATCATGTACGGAGAAAGGTAGCAGTCGCTGATGCCGAGGGCGGCGAGGTAGTCGACAATCCGCCGCGCGTCGCGAAACGTGAAGCCGTGATGTACCTGCAGACGGTAGGTCGATTCGGGGAGCCGGCGGCTTGCGAGTCGCCCTTTGACCGCTTCGAGCAGGGCATCGACGACGCTCGACGCGATTTCTTGTTCGGGGACATCACTCTTGGGAGTCAGCGTGGAACTCATCGCTCGCTCCAACGGCTTGGCCCAAAGATCCAGAACTCGAATGGCATCAGCATATCGTCGGGAACGGTCTCGCGGCGAGCGCCGCCAAATTGTGGATCCTCTGATTTGAGCAGGAGGCACGCCTCGGGGAATTCCAGCGCGGGCAAATGCTGCGCTGCCGAGTCGAGGTTGAAGAAGGCGATGAGCTGCGAATTGCCGCCGTCGGAAGCAATCGTGCGATCCAGTCTCAGCATCGCGGTGGGGGCGTCTCCGCCTTCGGCCTCCTCGACTTTCAGCAAGGAGGCTCGATGCCCGCGCGACTTTGCCAGTGGAAACCAGCGATGGCGCAGGCTCAACAGACGGCCATACAAGTTCCTCAATCCGCTTTGCCGCGAGCCGGTCCAAGACCAACTCAACTTGGCCGATTGGAAGGTCTCGCGCGCTTGGGGATCGGGCACTTCGTCTTCGTCTCCCTCGAGTGCGAATTCTCGGCGCCGACCGCGACGTGCAGCATCGGCAATCTGCGGATCTTCGAACGAGCAGAAGTAGGGGAAGGGACGCGTCTCGTCGTATTCTTCGCCCATGAAAATCAGCGGAATGGCGGGGGCCAGGAGCAGCAGTCCGGCTGCCAGCCGTTGCTGCGCCGGTTCGAGAATCGTTCCCAACCGGTCGCCGCGTGGCCGATTCCCGATCTGGTCATGGTTCTGAATCGCGACGACGAAGCGATCGGTGGAATGATCGCCGGCTTGCCGTCCGTGAGTGCGGTTGCGAAAGGGGCTGTAGATGCCGTCGTAAACGAACGAGTCGTTGATGGCCTTGGCGATCTGGTCCGGGCGGCCGAAGTCGGCGTAGTAGTTGGTGCGTTCACCTGTCAGGAAAGCGTGGACCGCGTGGTGAAAGTCATCGTTCCATTGGGCGTCGAGCGCGTAACCCCCGGATTCGGTCGGATCGATCAAGCGCACGTCGTTGAGATCACTCTCGGCAATCACGTGTACGGGCCGACTCAGTCGTTGGGATTCCTCGTCGGCAACCTCTTTGATCTCTCGCAAGATATGGCGCGGGCCAAAATCGTAAACGGCGTGCACCGCGTCGACCCGCAGGCCATCGACGTGGAAGTCACGAATCCACATCCGCACGTTGTCGAGCACGAAGGCCCGTACCTCGTCGCAGCCGGCGTCGTCATAGTTGATCGCCCGGCCCCATGGCGTGCTGTAGCGGTCGGTGAAGTAGGGACCGAAGTCGCCCAGATAATTTCCCTCGGGCCCGAAGTGGTTGTAGACGACGTCGATCAGGACGGCCAAACCGATTCGATGACAGGCCGCGACCAGCCGCTGCAGTCCGCGCGGGCCACCGTAAGTGTTGTGCACGGCAAACGGGTGAACCAGGTCGTAACCCCAACTGCGGCCGCCCGGGAATTGGTTGACGGGCATCAGCTCGAGCG
>DASRXU010000369.1:0-1913 GCA_035687365.1 Planctomycetaceae bacterium
CTCGCGGACCATCAGGCCGTTGTAGTCCTGGCTGGTCGGGCCGAAATCATCGAGTCGGAAGGCGTGTCGTTGTGATCTCGCGACCGACCACCCTCCGACCGCTTTTGCAAATTCAGCATCGGACGCGGCAATCGGCGTGCCATCGGCTTTGCGTACCACCAGAAGCCGTGTACGCGACGGCGAGCTGTAGAGCGATTCCAGCCGAGGAGAGAGCTCGAGACGTGCCGCGCCGTCCGGGTCCTGCTTGACGAACCGCGCGATCTGCATTGCGCGGCGTTCCAGCTCATCATCTCCCAGAGTCTTCGCAGCCTGTGTTCCCTCATAGATCACGGCGCACACGCCAAGCAGCGTGGCCACGAAGAACACGGCGGCCACGCGCAGCGCCAGCTGTGCCTGCAACGAGCGCAAGAACCTCATGACGGTTTCTCGGCCAGGAGATAGCCAATGCCGCGTATGGTGTGAATCACGGGTGTCGCGCCGACTTCCGCAAGTTTTCGTCTCAAGTGGTGGACATGTACGGGTATGGCATTCGACTCCAACGGCTCATCCATGCCGTAGAGCTTTTCTTCCAGTACCGTGCGTGGGACCACACGGCCAATGCGACGCATCAGATGTTCGAGGATGGCGAGTTCGTGCCGCGATACGCTGAGGGGAGTCGAGCCGACCCGCAGATCCCTTCCGATCGTGTCGAACGCCAGATTTCCCGCCTGCAAAGTAATGCCAAGGGCGTGTCCGGGCCGGCGAAGCAGGGCTTTGATGCGGGAGATCAGTTCCGCAACTGCAAAGGGCTTGACGAGATAGTCATCGGCGCCGCCGTCGAGTCCCGACACCCGGTCCTCCACGGCGTCTCGTGCGGTCAGGATCAGCACGGGCACCCGATTTCCGGCACTGCGGATCTTGACAAGCAGGCGCAACCCATCGCCGTCCGGCAGCCCCAGATCGAGTATCACGGCATCGTAAGCGACCGTGGACAGCATCTGATCCCCTTCAGTGGTTGTCCCAACCGCATCGACCACAAAACCCGCGCGCTCAAAGGCCGAGCGCAGCAACTCGACGATCCGAATCTCGTCTTCAACGATCAACAGCCGCATTCTTGTCCCCGTCCCAGGCCCTGCAAGGTCGCCCGGCTGATCTATTCAGCGAAACACACCTCGTTTAACGCAATATTAAATGGGAGTTCCTGTCAGCGCACGTCCCGTCGTGGTCTTCTCATAATTCTGTCTTAATGGAACTCTGCGACGCTTGAGACTTGAAAGTGAATCGCCAGACACGTTGCGCCATTGATACCCCTTCGCCACGCCGGATCCGTTTCGGGATCGCCCTGTTTGGTCTTGCCGTCGCCATCGCCTCCTCAGCGGCCCAGGCGACGGACGAGTCGCCGCCGGCGCCTGCCGAGTCGCCGCCGGCGCCTGCCGCGTTGGAGACCATCGTCGTCAAGTCGGAGAAACTGTCCGTCGAAACTCTGATCGACCGCAAAGTCTATAGCGTGACCTCGGATGCTCAGAGCAGCTTCGGCTCTTTGAGCGATATCTTGAGCATCATTCCGTCCGTTGACGTGGATCCGACCGGCATCGTTTCCCTGCGTGGGGATACCAAAGTGCTGATTCTCATTGACGGTAAGCCGTCCAGTCAGTTCGCCGGCGCTTCGGCCGGGGACAACCTGCAATCGATCCCAGCCAAGGATATCGAACGAATCGAAGTCCTCACGACGCCGCCCGCGCAGTTCAAGGCGGATGGAGTCGCCGGCGTGATCAACATCATTACACGCAAAACGCGTCAGGCGGGTACGTCCGGATCGTTGCAGGCGAGCGGCGGCAGCGGCGGCCGTTATGTCCTCGGCGCCGACGGCAGCTACAGTTCCGGTCCGCTCGCGGCATCCCTCAGCGCAGGATATCGACAGGACTACAGAGAGC
>DASRXU010000370.1:0-27721 GCA_035687365.1 Planctomycetaceae bacterium
AGAACCGGCGGGCTTACACCCGCCGCTCGCCGATTAGAATTCGATCCGCTGGCCGTCGTACGAAAGTTCGACGCCAGCGGGTAGACGCGCGTTGGTTGCTTCGTACTCGAGCGAGTGGGAGACGTGCGTGAAATACGCGCGGCGCGGTTTAACCCGCTCGATCGCTTCGAGGGCCTGGCCCACGCTGAAGTGTGTCGGATGAGGGTGGTCACGCAGGGCGTCGATCACCAGCGTGTCGAGTCCCTCGAGCAGCGGCCAGCTTTCGTCGGGAATCTCGCTCACGTCGGTGCAAAAGGCAAAGTCGTTGATGCGAAAACCCAAGATGGGCAACTTGCCATGCAAGAGGCGGATCGGACGGATGGTCTGCCCTAATAGTTCAAACGGCTCGGTCGTGATCGGCATCGGCTTGAATTTCGGAACCGCGAAGTGATGCGCGTCGGGATCGGCGGGGGCGAACGCGTAGCTAAAGGCCGCGCGAATTTGCCGCTCGACGATCTCTTCGCAATACAGGCCGATGTCCCGATCGAGCCGGTAGCCGAAGATTCGCAAATCATCGAGCCCGAAGATGTGGTCGGCGTGGCTGTGCGTGAAGACGGCCGCGTGGACCAGCTCGACCTGTTCTCGCAAGAGTTGTAGCCGCAGTTCTGGCGGTGTGTCGATCAGAAAGTTCCCCTCGGGTGCGGGGACGAAGACGCCCGTGCGGGTGCGATGGTTGCGGGGATTTGTCGACTTGCAGATGGGACAGCGACAGCCGATCACCGGAACGCCGACGCTGGTCCCCGTGCCGAGCAGGATCAGTTCACGCCTCAAGCGGGCGCTCCGGGAACTCGCTCACGCCGTCGGCGCTGACGAGTAACAACCGAGGAGAGAGCGGGTGATCCATGCGGTTGAAATCGTCTTCGACCTTGCGCCGAATCTCGCTCAGCGCCTCGGCCTGTCCCATGCTGACCGCGACGATGAAATCGCGGCTGGGGACGCCGACGGCCAGCTCGGCCCCCAGCTCAATCCGCAGGGCCGAGCAGAACTGACGGCTCAGAATTCGCGATGAGTTGTAGGCGTCTGGCCGCTTGGGCATGAGCAGCATCGAGCCGCCGTCTTCGCGACCCATTACATATTCCATTTGCTGACGCTCGAAGTAGCGATCCAGATTCGCCAGCGCCAGATCGTGCAGCATCTCGCGATCAATGTGCCAACGCTGCAGCATGTCATCCCGGATGTACCAATAGGCGTGTTGCTCATCGACGACGTAGAGCACCATCAAATCGCCGACCCAAGGCGTGCCGACAAAATTCGGAAAGCTTCGCCGCCAGACCTCTTCAGGGTAGAGCATCGGGAGGATGCGGCTGCGGACCGAGGCGAGGGTCGGCTCCGACTGGGCCGAGTCCCATTTCTGAACCTGCGCGACGGTGGCGAGCGCCGGGAGAATGATGTCCTCGAACCGTTCGGGTTCCTGGACGTAATTGCGGTAGAAGTTGAACAGGTTGATGTTCGATTCGCCCAGCTGCACGCGAAATTCGTCGCTGCGGTGACATTTGAGCGAGGGGAACCGATCGCGGGCGATGCGGACCACGCGGTCGGCAAAAATGTGCGGCGGATCGGGCGGCTCGTCGGCGAACTCGAGCGAGTTCATGATCATCGTCGCCAGCGTCTCGAGCTCGGGATCGCGGCGGCCCGTTGTTTGGAAGGTCGCGACGACACAGACCGACTTGTAGCGGGCGCTCCACAGCTTCCAGGGGCGCCATTGCGGCGGTCGCAGCCAGCGCTTCCACCAGGTTAGCTTGGCGAGGTCGTTCGATTCCCCTTCGGTGCACATTGAAGGGTAGGGGCCGTCGAGCGGACGCGCGGAACGCACGCGACGGCTATCCGGAAAGACCTGCTCGGGATCGACGACGGTGTCGAAGTCGACCTTGTTCCAGTTGGACCGCCAACGTCCCACCAGTCGTAGCAAGCCGCCCGATCCCGGCGCGACAAGCTGCGCCTCGCCGCCCGATTCCACGAGCGTCCAGCCCGGCGGATGCCACACCCGGAACCAACGCGACGGGTCGACGTAAGACCGCCAATGTGCGGGATGTGTCGTTTTCATGTTGCAGGCCGACTCGAGCGGAACGGCGGCACGATCCATTCGAGAAAGAGCAGCGGGGATCCCCCGCGAAATCTGTAGAGCGCTAGCCCCAAAAACCTCAGGCAGTCTGTTTTGAACGCTGCATGTAGGTCATACGCAACGAGTGTAACGTGTCGTCGAGAATGTTCGATTCTTCTTTTGTGAGTTGGCCCGCGGTCTTGTCCTCCAGGATACTAATCATGTCGATGAAATACCGCGCCATCGGCAGCTGAGTTTCTGCCTTTTGCGTTGACGGGTTGGGCACGAGCCCCAAGAACATCATGGCCTGCGCCGAGAGGAGCCCCACGAGGTCCGCAAACGTCGGAGCGGGCATTTCTCGTGCCGTCGACGGTTCGGGATGACGAGCTTCCGCGGGAGCCGGTTCAGTGGCTTGCGCTCTTTGCGCAGACTCACTCGACGGATGCGACTCGGTTGCCACGCCTGCGCCGCCGGCCGGCTGAGTGCGGAACTGTTGATCGAGGGCCGCCGCCTCGGCCTTGACGCGGTTCTTCCAATCTTCGTCGGAGACTACTTCGACCCGCGAACCGCCGGTCTGCGGGGAAGACCCGGTCGTGGTCTGATCCTCGGCTACCGATTCGTTATTCATCATGGGACTACTTCCCATCGGGCGCCGATTGCCTAGTCTGGGACGGCGGCTGGGCGAGGAAACCTTCGGGGACCTCGCGGCGTTCTCAGAGTTGGAGTCAACTCAACGATCGCTTCGCCTTCACAAAGGCAGAATACGGCTGTCCGAGCCGCCCGGTCAAGGCACCGGAAGCACGCGAATTGTGCCTCGCGCCGCGCACGACACATCGCGAGCAGTGAGTCGCCTAATATTTCGACAGCAGTTGAATAAGGTCAAGGCAAGTTGCCGAGGCTTTGAGAGAGCTGTCAAAACAAAAATCGCAGAATTCCCCGGAAAAAGCAGCATATTTGGAGTCCATGCGCCGCTGGCACAGCGTTTGCCTTTAGTGAAAGTCGCGAGCAGTTTTGCTCGCCCTTCACAGCCTGGGTTCTTCGTCACCCAGACCTTCGCCCGACGGCACTGGAACGGCCGGCCGGTTGGTGGAGCCGGACGCGCTTCGGCGTGACTCCGGGAAAGCGCCTCCGCCCATCCGGTCGGCCGTTTCAGAACCGTTACTGCGGCGATTGCTCGCTGCGGCCCTTCTTGAGGAAGGGCAACGCTTCTGAAACGGCTCGGCCCGGCGAATTGTAAATTCTCCAGAGAGCTCACCTGTTGCCCTGGTAAGTCATTTACGGAGCGAGTTGGATAAGCGCGGTGTTGTTCGACGGCGAGCCGCCTGCGTAAGCTGGCAGGTGCTTGAGTTTTCCGATTCAAGCGGAACATCGCGTTGACCGCATGCTCCATGACCGATGCTCGCTCGCCCGGGCAAACCGCGTGCGGTTTTTCGCGCAACCGCGAAGCACCCGCCTGCTCACGCAGGCGGTTCGCCTGCGGTTTGTGAATGATCGGTCGCCATCGTGCTTCGTGTTTGTAGCTTTGAGAGTCGTCGCGCCGAAGAAATGCGGTCGTTGATCGCGCGACAGGGAGCGGTTGCTACGGTCGTGCCGTCAATGCGCGAGGTGCCGCTGGAGTCGAACGAGCGCGCGTTTGAATTTGCCGCCGCGCTTTTGGCCCAAAGAATTGACGTCGTCGTGTTTCTGACGGGTGTCGGTGCCCGGACTTTACTGGACGCCATTGCGACCCGCTTCGATCGCGAAGACGTGCTCGCCGCGCTTCGCCGAGTCAAAGTGGCCGTGCGCGGGCCGAAGCCGTCAGTCGTGCTGCGCGAATGGCAAGTGCCCATCGCCGTCCGCGCCGAGGAGCCCAACACCTGGCAGGAACTCTTGTCCGCGCTGGCGGCAGCGGATGAAATCGCGAACAAGCGAATTGCGGTGCAGGAATATGGCCGACCGAGCACCGAGTTCGCAGAGGAACTGACACGCCGGGGTGCGAGAGTCGAACAAGTCCCAGTTTATCGCTGGGCGCTTCCCGAGGACGTCGAACCGCTCGAGGCAGCCATTCGCGGCACGATCGCGGGCAACTTCGACATGCTGCTCTTCACCAGCGCCCACCAGCTCGAATGCGTCTTAGAGGTGGCTGGGGGCTTGGGACAGTTGGACGCCTGGCTTGCGGCGGCAAAACGCTGCGTGGTCGGCTCGATCGGGCCGACGGCCAGCGAAACGATTCGCGAGCACAACTTGCCCGTCGATGTGGAAGCGACTCCGACGCGAATGGGCCAGCTTGTCGTCCAAACGCTCGACGCGGCACCGACAATCCTCGCCAACAAACGCGGTTCGATTGGCGAGCGGCGGGTGTAAGCCCGCCGGGTCTTCAAGCGAGTGGCAATCGCTTAGAAAGAGCAAAGAAAGAACCGGCAGGCTGACACCTGGCGCTCGCCTAGGAGCCAGGGCCCGGCTGCCCTGCTAAAATTGGCTCGGAGCATTCAGTATGACGCCAGAGCTGAACGACTGTCGATTCTTGAGGGCCGCCCGCCGACAGTCGGTCGATACCACGCCTGTATGGATCATGCGCCAAGCGGGCCGTTACTTGCCCGAATACCGCAGCGTTCGCGACAAGGTCTCGTTCCTGGAGCTTTGCAAGCGTCCCGATTTGGCTGCGGAAGTCACGCTGACCGCGCAGCAGGCCCTCGGCGTCGATGCGGCCATTTTGTTCGCCGACCTGTTGCCGATTCTCGAGCCGATGGGCTTTCAGCTCGAATATACGTCCGGCGGTGGCCCGAAGATTCACAACCCGATTCGCACGTCAGAGGATCTGAAGCGCGTTCGCGCCGGCGATCTCGACGAACTGGGCTTTGTCTATGACACGGTGCGCCTCGTCCGGAAACAGCTGCCGGCGAACATTCCGCTCCTCGGGTTCGCGGGCGCTCCGTTTACACTCGCGTCGTACGCAATCGAGGGGGGCGGCTCACGCGATTTCGCGCGCACGAAGCGACTCATGTATGGCTGCCCCGATTTATGGACGGGCCTGATGCAGCGACTGGTCGATTCGGTTGTCGGCTACCTCGAGCGGCAAATCGAGGCCGGTTGCCAGGCGGTACAGCTCTTCGATAGCTGGGCCGGCTGCCTGTCGCCCGCCGACTATCGCCAATACGCGTTGCCTTACACGAAGGGAATTTTCGATCGGCTGCCCGCTCATGTGCCCGCGATCCACTTTCTCACAGGCAACCCCGCGCTGCTCCCACTGCAGCGCGAGGCGGGCGGTTCGATCATCGGCTTGGATTGGCGGATCGATCTTGCCGACGCCTGGAGCCGAGTTGGGCTCGACGTCGCCGTGCAGGGGAATCTCGATCCGCTCGTGCTTCAGGCCGATCTGGCCACGCTCAAAACACAAACTCGGGCCGTGCTCGATGCGGCGGGCGGCCGTCCCGGTCATATCTTTAATCTCGGGCACGGTGTGCTTCCTGAAACGGATCCGAACCAGGTGAAAGCCCTCGTGGCGATGGTCCACGAGATGGGAGCCGCACGCTCGTAAGCCGCGATTCACCGCTCGTCGGGTCATTAGTCGATCAACGTATGAGTCCAGAGAGTCAGACCATTCAACAGCCACCTCCCGTGCAAGCCGATCGGTTGCCCCGCGTTGCCGTGATCGGCGGTGGCCTGAGTGGATTGGCGGCAGCTCATCGGATCATCGAATTGGCCGAGAGATCGCGCACCCCAGTGCACGTCGAGCTGTTCGAGGCCGGTCCGCGTCTGGGGGGCGCGATTTGGACGGAGCGGGTTGGCGACTGCATCGCCGAGCTGGGTGCGGACTCGTTCATCACCAACAAGCCGGCGGCGATCGAGCTCTGTCGTCGACTCGGCCTGGTAGATCGATTGATTGCCACGGAGTCCGCGCACCGGCAGGCCCTCGTGCTGCGGCGTGGCAAACCGGTGCCGATTCCCGAGGGCTTTATGCTGATGGCTCCGGCCCAGATCTGGCCGGTGCTCGCCTCGCCGATCTTCAGTCCCTGGGGCAAGCTGCGGATGGGACTGGAATATTTCATTCCGCGTCGAGCTGACTCGCGCGACGAAAGCGTGGCTTCATTCGTGCGTCGTCGGCTCGGGACCGAAGCCCTTGATCGACTCGTGCAGCCCTTGATCGCCGGCATCTATACTTCCGACCCCGAGAAGCTGAGTCTCGCCGCCACCTTGCCGCGATTCATCGAGATGGAACAGCGGCACGGCAGCTTGATCCGAGCGGCGCGTACCCAGCGGCGCGCCGCGGAGGATTCATCCGAAGGGGCCGCGCGAGAAAGCGGGGCCCGCTATGGACTCTTTGCGTCACTGCGTGACGGCATGTCGGAATTGATTGATGCCCTCGTTCGCCGCATCGAAGGTGCCGGTGTGATTCACCGCAACAGGAGAGTTCGAACGCTGCGTCGCGGTGGGGAAGGGGACGGCGAATTTACAGTGGAGACCTCGGATGGCCGCGAGCTTGCGTTCGATGTCATCATTGTCTCGCTGCCGGCGACTCGCGCGGCGGGGTTGTTGTCGTCGGTCGACGGGGACCTCAGTGGGGCGCTAGCGGAGATCGAGTATGCGTCGAGCGCCATTGTTGTCACCGGACATCACGAGCGGGACGTCGAGCACTCCATGAAGGCTTCGGGGCTCGTGATCCCAGCAGTCGAGCGACGCAAGATTCTTTCGGTTTCGTTCGCCAGTCGTAAATTCGCGGGCCGGGCACCGGCTGGGGAAGTCGTGCTAAGAACGTTCGTGGGCGGCGCGCTTCAGCCCGAGCTTTTGCAGCGCTCGGACGAGGACCTCACGCGACTCGTCTGTTCCGAACTCGGCGACATTCTAGGTGTGCGCGGCGAGCCAACCTTCGTGCGGGTTTCGCGCCATGACGGAGCCATGCCTCAGTATCACATTGGCCATCGCGATCGCGTAGCACGGATCAAGGCGCTAGTGGCCGGACATTCGCGGCTGGCGCTTGCGGGGAACGCCTACGAGGGAGTCGGCATCCCGGACTGCGTTCAGAGCGGAGAAAACGCGGCCCAGCGAGTGTTCAGCGCGCTGGTTCCCACAAACTCGCTCGGCTCGTCATAGCCCGCTTGCTGACGCGCGCGGCTCTAATAGGCTCGTAATGCCACTGGCTCGTGCGGTAGCTACTTCGCGAATTCGACGGTGCGGAATTCGCGCAGCACCTGCACCTTGATCTCGCCTGGATACGTCAGTGTCTCTTCGATTGCCTTGGCGAGGTCGCGGCACATCTTGGCGGCTTCGCGGTCGTTGATCTGCCGCGCGTCGACGATTACGCGGATTTCGCGGCCTGCCTGCACCGCGTAGGCCTGTTCAACCCCCGGAAAACCGCACGCCAACGATTCGAGCTCTTCCAGCCGCTTGACGTATTTTTCGAGCGTCTCACGGCGGGCTCCGGGTCGAGCAGCGGAAATTGCGTCGGCCGCGGCGACGAGGACCGTGTAAATGTGGTCGACGCGAATGTCGTCGTGATGTCCCAGAGCGGCGTGGACCACCTCGGGTGGTTCGCCATAGCGTTTCAGCAGCTCAGCGCCGACGGCCGGGTGTCCGCCTTCCATTTCGTGGTCGGCCGCTTTGCCGATGTCGTGCAGGAATCCGCAGCGGCGAGCGAGCGCCCCGTCTAGCCCCAGTTGCTCGGCCAGCATGCCGGTGAGGTGGGCGACTTCGATCGAGTGCCGCCGCACGTTCTGGCTGTAGCTGACGCGGAAGTTGAGCCGGCCCATCAGTTCGACGAGTTTTTCATGCAATCCGGCCGCGCCCGCCTCTTGGGCCGCTTCCAGGCCGAGGTGACGAATGCGATCGTTCATTTCTTTCTGCGTTTCGCGGACGACTTCCTCAATGCGGCTGGGATGAATCCGCCCGTCTTGAATCAGCTTGATCATGGCCAGCTTGGCCACTTCGCGGCGGACATTGTCGAAGGCCGAGACGATAACAACGCCGGGCGTATCGTCCACGATCACGTCGACGCCCGTCTCTTTCTCAAAGGCGCGGATGTTACGCCCCTCGCGTCCGATAATGCGTCCCTTCATTTCGTCGTTGGGAATGTCGACGGTCGAGACAGTGGTTTCGGAGGTGTGCGGGGCAGCGTATCGCTGGATGGCCATCGCCAGCACTTCGCGAGACTGACGATCGCACTGAGCCTTGAGGTCGTTTTGGAAACGCAGGATCAGGGCGCCGGTCTCGTTCTTCAACTGGCGCTCGAGCCGCTCCAGCAGCATTTCGGTGCCGGCTTTTTTGTCGAGGCCGCTAATTTTATAGAGCTGTTCCTGTTCGTCGGCGAGGATTCGTTCCAGCTCACGCTCGCGAACCTCGAGAGCCTTGCCCCGGTCGGCCAGCTTGTGCTGCGTGAGTTCGAGCATCCGCTCCTTTTTCTGGATGTCGTCGACCTGCTCGTTGACTACGATCTCGCGGCGGTCGAGTTTGCGTTCGACCTCGCGGAGTTCCTCGCGCGTGTTCTGGATTTCCCGCTCCATCGACTCGCGGCGTTTGAGCAAATCCTCTTTCGCCGACAGCTCGTGCGAACGGACCAGATTGGCTCCCTCGACCTCAGCCTGTTTGAGGATATCGCTTCGCGTGCGGTAGGCCGCCCCCTGACGCATCCGCTCAGCGAAGAAACCGACGGCTCCGCCTGCGGCCAGAGAGATCAGCCCCACCAGAAGATATTCCATGCGAACGCCGCTTTCCGGTTGGGAACGCGACGAAATCCACGGGCCGGCCGCCTGAGCCTGGCGGTTGGTGGAAGACTACCGAGAAGACAGCAGCGAGTTGAAACGGCCGACTATCGATGGTACCGGGCGCAATCCCAGCGCCGAGAGCAATCCCCCGGGCCAAAGCGCGAGTCGCGGTGTGGGGCAGGTGCAGCGGCCGGCGCCAGAGCGGGCTTCAAGCCCAATCCGCCGAGCGGTGCGAGCCACAACGGAACGGAGACAGCCCTCGGGTGCCTCACCGCCGGTCGTCGCCCGCCGCGCAGAGTGCGGGACACAGCCGAACGAAGAGACCGAACGACGCCGGACAGTCCCAACACGAACTGAACGACGAGAGAGAGCGCCCTGCTGAAACGGCTAACCATTCTTGGTTTTCCAACTGATCGGATCGTGTTACAACTCAAAGACAGCCAAGCGGGATTCCCCACAGGCAATCGCTGTCCCCCGCGGCAATCCTCGGAGGCCCTAGGAAACGTCACACTTCCCGACTAACATTAAACTTATGACATCTTTGCGATTCGCGGAAATCGAACGATTTCGGCGAAATGATCAATGGTCCTTTATCCTACCAGGGCTCGCCGAGACGTCAACCAACGCACCTTTCTGACCGCGCTCGCGGACGACTTTGCCGCCGATGCAGCCGACAAATCTTGACACCCCGCTGGTTGACGACGCTGCCGGGCAAGTCGACACCTCGCGATTTCTCGTTCATCTAGGGTTCGAGGCGGACCGCCTGAAGCTGCGTGGATGCCCAGTTCTGGTCGGGGTGTCGGGCGGAGCAGACAGCGTTTCACTGCTGCGTGGGCTGCACGCACTCGCTCAACGAGCCTCGCTTCGCGTCGTCGCGGCCCACCTCAATCACGGCATGAGGCCGGGAGTTGCCGACGAGGATGCCGCTTGGATCGTCGAACTGTGTCGCCGCTTCGGTATTCCCATCGTCGTCGAACAAGTCGACGTGCCGGCCTACGCCGCGGAACAACGGCTCAACATCGAGGAGGCCGCGCGAACCGTGCGTTATGAATTTCTGGTCCGCGCGGCGCGGGCTCGAGAATGCACGCACGTTGCCGTCGCCCATACGGCGGATGACCAAGTCGAAACGGTGCTGCATCATCTGTTTCGAGGCACGGGGCTGGCCGGGCTACGAGGCATGCGGCCGACTCGTCCATTGGCCGACGGACTTTCCCTGGTTCGGCCTCTGCTGCAAACCCGCCGCACGGAGGTCGAGACGTGGCTGAACGAAATCGGCCAGGACTTCCGAACGGACGCAACGAACTCGGACCAATCGCGAACGCGCAATCGGATCCGACACTCGGTCTTGCCGGCCTTGGAACGCGAACTCGGCGCATCGGTTCGCGATTCCCTCTTGCGGATGGCCGAGCAGGCCAACGAGCTGCAGACCATTCTCCAGAACCTTGCAGGCAGGCTTCTCAACGAGTGTCTCGAGGATGAAACGGGCGATCTCGTGCGGCTCAATGTCGAGCCGCTTTCCAGCGAACCCCGCCACCTGATCCGCGAAGTCTTTGTCGAACTTTGGAAACGGAAAGCCTGGCCGCGGCAGTGGGTTGGTTTTGACGATTGGGACCGACTGGCACGACTCGCGGACGAGGGCGGGTCGGCGACTTTGCCCGGCAACATCAGCGCGACGCGCCGGGGCAAACTGCTGGTGATTCGGACTGGCGCTGCGCGCCGCTAACAGGGCGACTAGGCGCGAGCATTTCGATCCAAACTCGCATTCGGTCGTGGAAAACGCCTGTCGACCGTTGTAGGATGCGAAGTTCTAAACTCCCGTTCTCGACCCTCCCGCGCCGAGGTTCCTCTCTCGATGAACAACAATCGCCCCCTCTTTTTCGCCAGCTTCATGACCTTGATCGCCGCCGGCTTGGGGTTCGCCCTGCGCGGCGCGATCCTGTCTGACTGGGAATCGCAGTTCGGATTTACCAAGCAGGTGCTCGGAACGATCACCGGCGGCGGACTGGTGGGCGGCGGCGTCACCATCATCCTGTTCAGCACGGTGACCGACCGCCTCGGCTACAAAACAATCCTGATGATGGCGTTCGTCCTCCACGTGCTCTCGGCGGTTGTGACACTCGCCGCCACACCGGTCTACGCCGCCTTCGGACAGACTGCGACGCTCAACTGCCTCTACTGGGGCATGTTCATGTTCTCGTCCGCGAACGGACTTTGCGAAACGGCGATCAACCCGCTCGTCGCCACGTTGTATCCGCGGCAGAAGACGCACTACCTCAACATCCTCCATGCCGGCTGGCCCGGAGGAATGGTCGTGGGTGGAGCCCTGGCCTACTTTTTCTGTGGACAGAATGCGGCCTGGACGCATTTGCGCTGGGAAATCCTGATGGGGCTGTTTTTGATCCCGACGGCCATCTATGGCTTCATTATTCTGTTCGAGAAATTCCCGCTCTCGGAAGCCCGCGCGGCGGGAGTCGGTTTCTCGACGATGCTGCTGGAATTCGCTTCGCCGATCTTTTTGATGCTCGTCGTCCTGATGGCGATGGTCGGATACGTCGAGCTGGGAACCGACAGCTGGATCACGAACATCATGAACAACGTGATCAAGGGAAAAGCGTTCATCCTGTTTGTGTACATGCAGATTCTGATGTTCGTGCTGCGGTTTTTCGCCGGCCCGATCGTCGAAAAGATCAATCCGATCGGACTACTCTTCTGCGGTGCGTGCCTGGCCGCGATTGGCCTGGCTTCCTTGAGTTATGCGGCCGCTGCAGCGCTGGTGTTCGTCGCGGGAACGACGTACGCGCTTGGCAAAACATTTTTCTGGCCGACGATGCTCGGTGTGGTCGGGGAGCGTTTTCCCAAAGGGGGCGCACTGACGATGGGCACGCTGGGCAGCATCGGCATGCTCTCGGCGGGTCTCTTGGGTGGTCCGGGAATCGGCTACCAGCAGGACTATTTCGCATCCCAAGAACTGCGTGAGAAATCCCCAGAGATTTACAAGCAGTATGTCGCGCCGGAAAAAAGCCATTTTCTATTCTTTGAGCCCATCTCGGGCCTCGACGGCAAGAAGGTCAGCGATTTGATCGACCAAGCCGAGAAGATCGAGAAAGGCGAAAAGGCCGAGCCGCTAACGGAGCAGCAGGCCCTCGACGTCAAACCAGTCGAAGAGGCTCGGCTCTACGGGGGGCGGATGGCGCTCCGCTACACCTCGATCATCCCGGTGATCATGGCGTGCGGTTATTTGCTCTTAATCGGGTACTTCCGCGCGAAGGGCGGATACAAGGTCGAGATTCTGCACGGCAAGCCGATGGACGGCGAAGAGTTCACCGGCGGCGTCGAAGCGGCGTTAGAAACGTGATCGTTTAAAGAGCCCCGCACGCAGTAAGGGGTGCCTTTCGCCTTTCCGTCCGAGGCTAGAAACACCCCTTACTGCGTGCGGGGCTCCTTGACCCCCGTAAAAGAGCGAAGGCTCGGTTCCCCGTTAGGAGAACCGAGCCTTCTGTTTTTTCTCGTAGGATTTTTCGGAGGTGATCCTTACGAGACGGTGGCTGCCCAAGTCGACAGCCCGTCGACTGCAACTAGGCGTTTCCACCTCGTTGGCTACTACTGTCAGAACTCACTAGACCACCTCCTCTCTAATTAAGGCCATCCGCTTCGATCGGCTCGCCAAGTCCGACCCCTTCGCGGCTTATCGTCCCTCGTGCTACGTTTGCACGAACCGATAAACGTATCCTTGACGATTCGCGGGCGGCTGACAAGGGGAATTTACCCCGATCGGCCGATTTTTTTGCGACGGGCAACACGTCTCTTGGCAAGCGCTTTTGGGCTGCCGCCGGTGCGCTCTACCGGTTCGCACCGGGGCAAGTTCAGGCCGCTCGGTGGCCCCAATCGTCCTCGTAACGCATCCGCTCGGCGGATTGGGAATTTAGCCCCGAATTGAACGCGTCTTTGCCCTCGATGATCGATTCGGCATCGAACCGCTCACCGAAGTACAAATTGCGGGCAGTCGGATCATTCATTACGGTGTCGGCGTCGCCGCTGACCACGACCTTACCCGCGCAAATGATGTAATTGCGATGGGTAATCGTGAGCGTTTCCCGCTCGCGATGGTCGGTCAAGAGAATCGAAATGCCCCCGTCGCACAGCTCGGCGATGATGTCCTGAATGCTGGAGATCGTGACGGGGTCGATGCCGGTGAACGGTTCATCGAGCAGAATCAGCGACGGCTTGCTTGCCAGGCAGCGGGCGATCTCCAATCGACGGCGCTCACCGCCCGAAAGGGTCGAAGCGACTTGCCGCCGTTTGTTCTGCAGGCCGAATTGCGTCAGCAGCCGATCGATCTGAAGCACTCGGTCTTTGCGGCTGACGTCGAGGTACTCGAGAATCGCCGACACGTTTTGCTCGACCGACAGCTTGCGGAAGATGCTGTTGTCCTGCGGCAGAAAGCCCATGCCGGCGCGCGCCCGCTTGTACATGGGCCAGCGGGTGACGTCCTTGCCGTGCAGCAGCACGGTCCCCTTCGTGGGAGCAATCAGCCCGCAGGACATGCGGAACGACGTCGTTTTGCCGGCGCCGTTGGGGCCGAGGAGGCCGACGATCTCGCCCCGCTCGACATAGAAATCGACATCATCGACGGCCCGCTTGCCTGGGTAATCCTTCACCAGGTTGCGGCATTCCAAGAGCGGCATGAGACGTCCTCCTTGACGATTCATCCTGCGGGCAGAAACAACCGCGCTAACGGATGCTCTGCATCCGCGCGGTGTTGTCTAGTTGTCCAATTGTCTAGCGGATGCGGTGCATCCTCGCGATGTCCGGGTAAAACGGGATCCGCCGCTTGGGATAATCGAGATCGAGCACCGGATTTCCATTCTGATCCCGCGTGTAGTTATAGAAGAACGGTGCGGTGAAATCGTTTGCCAAGAACGAATTTGGGCCGTCCGGGTAGCCGCGCCCGTCGTTGAGGAACGGGATGCCGTGCGGCCAGTAGATGAAGAAGGCTTTGCCCACCAGCGCGTCGCGCGGCACAGCAAAGTTATGGGCGGCGTGCCGCGTGTTCCACCACAGCCGGCTGTCCTTACTGCGGGGGCTGTTGTCCCCCATCATGAAGAACTCGTCGTGACCGATGGGGAACTCGAAGGAGATGTTTTCGTACCGTTGACCCGGGCCCCTTTGCCGCGACGCCAGGTGGCTCTCGTATTCGCGGAACCACTCGGCCGGATGGCTCTGATCTCGCACCAGGTCTTCCTTGACGCCGTCGTATTCCTCGATGTTTTCGTACGACGCCTCGTCGTTGAATGGGCCACTGCGTTGATGGACGAAATCGTTCCGATAGTAAATGTCCCGCTGGAGAACGAGATGGGAGACCGTCGCTTCCGCGCCGCGCACGCCAATCCCGGCGGGAATGAGATCTTCATCCCAGGGACGCTGGATATCCGACCCGCCGTAAGCGCTGTAACAAGCGGCCTCGCCGAACTCGATCAGGCGATTATCGACCCACAGGCAGAGACGGTCGTCTACGTTGGCAAACGACACGTCGTGTTGTCCGGTTCCCGAAAAGCGGGTGTCGGCTTCGGCCAGCTTGTGCTCTTCGCCGGGGTCCTTTTTGTCGCGAGGCTCGGCATAGAGCAGGGTGGCCCGTCCGCTGGTCAGGTCGATCCGACAGCGGTACACGCGCGGACCCTCATTCAGCTCGAGCACGACTTGTCCGTTCGCCTCGGCCTTTTGCACGTCGACCCGGCAGTTGACCGTGAGATCCCCGACCCAATAAAAGCCGAGGTCATCAGCCACGATCCGTCCGTTGGAACTCGAGAAAGCGTTGTAGCCGCAGAAGTCGGTGATCAGCTTGGGCTGAGCGTCCAAAGGCTCGTTTTGGGAGGCCTTCCGCCAGACTTCTTCAGTTGGAACGTAATGGCGATAACGGAACCACTGGAAGTCCTTGGCGCCGCGGTCGAGCGGCAAATGGAAGGAACGGGCTTGCCCGTCGGGGATCCAACCCTGTGTATCGGTCGACCAACCGGCGATCGCATTGGGGCCGTCCGCTTTCTTGACGGCCGCCCAGCGCTCCGGCCAACCTGCGTCCAACAGCTGCCGCTCGGGATGGTCATTGTTGTAGACGTTCATTTGCAGCGCGCGCTGCTTGTTTGCGTCGTCCTTACGGAGAATCTGCCAATCCCCTTTCGCATTTCGCGCGTACACGTTGCCCTGGCGAATGCAAATCGTTTCGTCCGGCAGACCGACGCACCGCTTGATGTAGTTAGTCTTGGGCTCTTCGGGATATTTGA
Organism: Planctomycetaceae bacterium; assembly: GCA_035687365.1. Classification (GTDB taxonomy): domain Bacteria; phylum Planctomycetota; class Planctomycetia; order Planctomycetales; family Planctomycetaceae; genus DASPSM01. The sequence continues at coordinate 15,036 of DASRXU010000370.1, forward strand.
AGACGACTACTTGCCAGCGTTGGGGATCTCGGATCTCAAACGAGAACTTGTTCACCAGGATGCCGTCCCCCTTGAAGACGGGGACGTCGTAGATGTCTGCTTTCCCCAGCCGGTAACGGCAATTGGGGCAGATGGCCGCATCGATCCGCGCGCCGGGGATCACGTAATCGGTTTCAGTCTCGACCTCGTCGCTGGCGCCGATGGTGAATTCCGTGCCGCACTTCGGGCAAGTGGCCGATTTGTTGCGACCGTAGAGCGTCGGGGCCATCGAACCCGTCGGAATGACGAAGGCCTCGGCCTCGAAGGTCTTGAACATGAAGGCCAGGATGAACGCGACGACGACCGATTCGATCGTCTCGCGCATGGCCGACGGGCGAGCGGATTCCGGCGGTGAGCTTTTGGTCGCGGTGCTGCCTTTGCTGCGGGACTCGAAAGGATTCGAGGGTTCCGGCGACGGCCCTTTGGTTTTTGTCGTCGAGGCCATGAAAGAACTGGCTGCTCCGTTTCTGCTCTGGCGATCTTGCCCTTCGAGGTTGCCAGGGTGATTGTAACGCCCACTCCGAGAACGGTGCTCGAGCGTTAGAAATCATCCACCGATTCGGGCGGTTTCCTCTCGCAACCTAAGGCGTCAGCGACACTAGCGAATATAGCGAATTCGGCTGAAATCAGGAACGCGAATGTAACGTGTGAAGCTGCCCAGGCTGATTCGCCCGGGCCGCGAGGGCAGGTGCACGATGAACGGCTTTCCGATGAGTTGCGACCGCTTGATCGCGGGCTGCGCCCAACTGCGTCCGTCGTTGGAGACAGGGCTATTGTCGCCGAGGACGAAGAACTCATCCGGGCCCAACTGAAGCGGTTCGTCGCTCGCGTTGCGCCCCTGTCCCCGGGTGTAGTAAATGTCGCGATAGACCCGCAGCCGTGAGATTTCGACCGTACCACCGCGAGCGCCGATCCTCACGGGAACGCGGGGCAGCTCGGCTTGATCGGTGGGAGCGATCCAAGGCGGAAACAACAGCGCTCCATCGATTGCCGCCAGTACTTGGCGATCAAAGGTCGAGAACTCCAAGCGGAGTGGCTTGGAGAGTTGCTCCGTGGTCAAGGCAGCCGCACAGACCGGCTCGCGCTGTCCGACAAACTCTAATCGAGCCTCTTTTTTCTCGCGGTCCAGTGCCAGTCGGAAGGTGAGTCGACCGTCGCTGATCTCGAAGGCAGCGGTGCCGTTCCGCGAGCCCAGCGTGACTTCACATTCCAGCAGCAGATCGCGCACGGGAAGCGAGATGATGCCTGCATTCGCGCGATTGTATCCGTAATCGTCCGTGATCGGAGCCATATGCGACTCAGCGCAGAGTTCCTCGATTGCCTTCCGCGTGTCGGGATCTGAGTTCATGCTCAAGAGTCGTTCTTCGGACGCCCGACCAACTGCGCCGGTGGCCTCCAGCGTGCGTGCCGCCTGGTCGTAGCGGACTTGCGGAAAAGCATTCCGTTCCAAGTGCACGACCGGTTTGGGATTCGCAATCGGGACCGTTGTGCGGAAACGCCCGCCCTGGCGCACCCAGCGGCGAAACGCGATCCAGGCGAATTTGTCGTCTGCGGCGCTCGCCGACTTGGTGTGGTTGGACGCAGGCCCACTTGCCTCCTCAGGATTGAAGACGAAGGCATGCCCTTTTTCGGACCAACCGTGCTTGGGATCTTCGATCAGCCAACAACTTCTGCCCTCAGGCGGATCGTCGGGTAGCTCGTCGTCGTCGTTGACGAGAATTCGCGCAGCTCGCTGCAGCGCCAGGCTCTTGCGGCAAATCTCGCCGTTGACATAAATGTCGCCGTCCCGAATCTGCACCGACTCATTCGGCAAGCCGACGATGCGTTTGACGAACGGAGTGGGGCGCGACGGGCTCTTGAGCACGACTACCTCCCAACGGCGCGGTTCGCGAAACTCGTACACGTTTTTTTGCACGAGCAATTGATCGCCGTGATTGGGAGGCACTGAGCGCACATCGATCCGGTCTTCACCGCAATTCGGGCAGCGTACGTCCCCCGGACGTTCGCGCGACGCATCGTCAGTCGTGTCGGCGGCGGTTCCCGTCTCGTCGACGGGAATCCCATGCGGAAACTCATACCCGCAGGTAGGGCAGACGACCCGCTTGTGAAAGCCCAAGAGGTGCGGGGCCATCGAGCCGGTCGAGATGATGTAACCTTCGATCTCGAACGTGCGGAACAGAATCACCGCGACGTAGAGGCAGATGCCCACATCGATCAGCCCGCGGAGGCTGCCACGCGGTTTTTTTCCCGCGGCGCTGGGCATTGCTCGCTCGGGGGCATCCGGCGGTGCGGCCATTTCTGACTGCGGCTCGGGCAGCGGGGACATCGCCAACGAGTTCCGAGCGACCCCCCTGGATCGCGATGTGAAGGGATACGTAAGGGCTGGGGCTCGTACGGAACGTTACTCGTCGCCGCCGACCTCGAGCACCGACAAGAAGGCTTTTTGCGGAATCTCGACCTCGCCGAATTGCTTCATCCGCTTCTTGCCCTCTTTTTGTTTCTGCAACAGCTTGCGCTTGCGAGTGATGTCGCCGCCGTAGCACTTGGCGGTGACGTTTTTCCGCAATGCTTGGATCGTTTCCCGCGCAATGATCCGCGAGCCGATGGCGGCTTGGAGCGGGATCTCGAACTGGTGCTTCGAGATCTCGCCCTTGAGGCGTTTAACCAAGCCACGGCCTCGTCGATCGGCGCTCGAGCGGTGCACGATCGTCGAGAGCGCGTCCACTCGGTTGCTCTTCACGAGGACGTCGAGCTTGACCAGATCGGCCGGACGGAATCCGATCACCTCGTAATCCATGGTTCCATAGCCGCGAGTCGCACTCTTCAGCTTGTCGTACATGTCGAACACGATCTCGCCCAGCGGAAGCTCGTAAATCAGCTGGGCCCGCTTGGGACCGAGGTATTCGGTGCTCTTGTAGATGCCGCGGCGATCTTCGCACAGCGTCATGATTGTGCCGATGCAATCGGACGGCAGAATGAAATTCACCTTGGCGATCGGCTCGCGAAATTCTTCGATCTGACCCGAGTCCGGCACCATCTGCGGATTGTCGATCGTCAGGATCTGGCCGGTGGTGTTCAGGATTTGATACGTGACGTTGGGCGCAGTTTGAATCAGGTCGATGTCCTGCTCGATCTCCAGCCGTTGCTGGATGATCTCCATGTGCAACAGGCCCAGAAAGCCGCAGCGGAATCCGAACCCGAGCGCGTCGCTGGTTTCTGGAACGTAGGAGAAGCTGGCGTCGTTGAGGCTGAGCTTTTGCAGCTCTTCGCGGAGCTTCTCGAAGTCGGTCGCGTCGATCGGGTACATGCCGCAGAAGACCATTTGCTGCGGCAGTTGGTAGCCAGGAAGCGCCTCAGCCGGGAGGTTCAGCGGATCGCAGACCGTGTCACCGACGTGTACCGTGCCGAGTTCCTTGAGCCCCGTGATGATGTAGCCGACTTGTCCCGGCCCGAGCGATTCGCAGGGAACCATGTCGGGGCGGAACTGGCCCAGCTCGAGGATCTCGTGCGAAGTGCCCGTTCGCATGAATCGCATCTTCTTGCCGGTCCAGAGGGTCCCTTCGACCACTCTGACGTAGGTCACGACGCCGCGATAAGTGTCGTACTTGCTGTCGAAGACGAGGGCCTTCAAGGGAGCAGTCGGGACGCCGCTGGGAGCGGGAACTTTCTGGATGATTTCGCGAAAGACGTCTTCGATGCCGATGCCCTGCTTGGCGCTCACGTGGAGCGCCTCGGTCGCGTCGAGGCCGACGACCGTCTCGATCTCTTCGAGCACTTCGTCGATCCGCGTCACCGGCAGGTCGATCTTGTTGATGACCGGAATCACGGTCAAGTTGCCGTTGATGGCAGCAATTGCGTTCGCGACCGTCTGTGCCTGCACGCCCTGAAAGGCGTCGACCAACAGCAGGGCCCCTTCGCAGGCGGCCAGGCTGCGGGAGACCTCGTAATGAAAATCGACGTGGCCCGGCGTATCGATCAGGTTGAGTTCGTACTCCTGGCCGTCGAGCGTGTAGTGAATGGCGACCGCCCGAGCTTTGACCGTGATCCCCCGGTCTCGCTCGATTTCGAGATCGTCGAGCACCTGTTCGCGGAAATCACGCAACGAGATGGCCCCGCTCTTGAGCAGCAACTGGTCGGCCAGAGTGCTCTTCCCGTGGTCGATGTGGGCCACGATGGAGAAGTTGCGAATAAAGCGAGGATCCATGGTCGATTTGTTGCCCGGTCGATGAGTGGCTTGCCCGCTGGTCGAATTTCGATCCGGATCCTGGCGCACACCGGGGGCGACGATGCCTGCCAGGGTTCAAAAGCTGCGGAATAATATCGCCTCGCCCCCAGCCGGTCGAGCCGGAAGCGCCAGGGATGACAGGCGACAAAAGCACTTAACGAATTGTAGCCGATATGGTTGCGTTGACGAGTGCGCGGGCATTCTGGCCGGTTGTTGCCACGCCACGCGACCGTATGATAGGTGCCGGAATGATTGACCGATTGCGATTCTGCGAGCCCCTCTGTGACCATGAGGCCTGACTATGCCGTTTATTGACATCAAGTCGATTGCCCCGATCGAAGCGGTGCCCGGCTGCCGCATGCGAACGCCCTTCGGCACCCATTTGATGCTCTCCTATCTCGAGATGGACGAAGGGGCTGTCGTGCCGTTGCACAACCATCCGCACGAACAAGGCGGCATGCTGCTCAAGGGAAAGCTCGAGTTGACCATCGGCGCGGAGACACGGCTGTGCGAACCCGGCTCGATGTTCCTGATTCCGCCCCACACGCCGCATAAAGCGGTGGCGGTCGGCGGACCTGCCGTCGTCCTCGACGTTTTCAGTCCCGTGCGCGAGGACTACGCCGCGATGTACAACAAGTACATTCCGCCGAGCGAGTGAGGCACGGCCGGTAAGAGGCTGGCCATCAGACTACGAGCGCCGACATTGCGTTGGGGTGCGCGCACCGAACGAGCGCTGCGATCACACCATTCCTATGTTCAATATGTGATACGTCAGAGAGATGTCTCCACCTGCTTCCAACGGTGAGCCACTTCACAAACGCCAAAGTATTTGGCGGCGACGGATTAAATTGCTGTCAAAATTAGGGAAAACCCTAATTGCCAGATTTTCAACGGCACGGAGATATTACCTGAAGATCAGTCTAAGAAACGTCGTTGCCGGCGTGACGAAGCGGCGGGCGCGACTTCTGAGCTTGGCTGTCGCACGGTGTGTGATTCGGGCCGTCAGCACGCGAGAAATTCGTTCCGATTTTTTCAGTTGTCTCGTAGGCTCCGTCGGGCGGAGCCGCTGTGAAAGGGGAACTCATGAGTCGCTCTCGGAAGGGTTTTACGCTCATCGAATTGTTGGTGGTGATTGCGATTATTGCAGTATTGATCGCGATGTTGTTGCCAGCTGTGCAGGCGGCCCGCGAGGCGGCCCGCAGGACACAGTGCCGCAACAATTTGAAGCAGATCGGCTTGGCGATGCACAATTACCACGACGTCCATAAAAACTTCCCGGCTGCATTTAACCTGGGCCTGGGTCCGGTCTGGCAAGCGATCTTCGGCCTTGCCAGTAATGGCGCGGTGACGAAGGACTGCCACGACGACAACAATTCTCACCTGTGGGGCGAGAAGCTGTTGCCATTTCTCGAAGCCGCCAACGTCTACAACAAGATGTGCTTCAATGCCCCATCCTTCTCGCCTCTGACCACTTGCGCGAGTTTCAAATTGGTGGTCTATACCGCGCTCAACTCAGGAAACCCGTGCACTGATCCCTGCGCCTCCACCCGGGCGGTGGCCGGCGTAATTCCCTCTTACGTTTGTCCTTCCTCGCCGCGAAGTCAGAATCCATTCGAAGAGCACGACGACACAAACTGTCTCTTGCACGCGGTTGGACTACAACAATGGGTTCCGTGCCGTTTGGCGGGAGCTAGTGACTACACGGCCATTAACCGCTATTGCAGCGGCCTTCGACATTTCTACGAGCACGCCAACAACTGCACGTGCGGCCAGCTCGACACAAAAGGCATTATGAACAATGACGATATCAACATCAGCATCGATCAAGTGACCGATGGAACCTCGACCACGATCCTCGCCGGAGAACTGGCTGGCCGCCCTGACCTTTGGTTTCGCGGCGTCAAGCAAATCGCAAAACGGGCGCAGTGTGGCGGCACCCTGGCCCAATTGACAGTCGTTCCACTCACAAAGACCGGGAGCAACGACGGCGGATGCTGGGCCTGCACCCACAATGGTTTCAATGAACTCCTCGGCACGACCTTTGATGGAAAGACTGCGGCGCCGACCACGGGTGTGCCCGTTTGCTTCATGAATTGCTCGAACCAGGCTTTCGGAGGCCTCTATAGCTTCCATCCCGGGTCGTGCGGATTGTTGATGGCGGACGGCTCCAGTCACATCGTGAGCGAAAACCTCAGCGTGGTCGTGTTTTGTCGCCTCATCACTTATCGCGGGCACAGCCCCGTCACCGACAACTTCTAACCCCGGTGACCGGTCGCGTCCCCTGAATCCCTCGGTCTGATTTTCGTCTCCAATCCCGGCGGGCCAGCGCGCGCGGCTTGCCGGCTTCTTTGCCGCGCGGCGAGCGCACTGCCAAGGGGCAGCCGAGTAAGGTGCAAGACATGGCAATTCCGATGCGCAGAACCTGGGTTCGTTTGTCCGCTTTCGCGAGTCTTGTGCTCTTGACGCTGTCGGTCATCGGTTGCACTCGAACGCAGTCCGCGGACCAGGCGATCGCCAAAGCCTACGAGGCAGCGGGAGGGACGCGACAGGAAGTCGCCAAAGTTGCGGGCACGGTGACTATCGACGGCCAGGCGCCCCCTGACACTGGACCGTTTCGGACGCTCATCATTTTGTACGACCCGCACAAGCCAGAGTCTTTGAAGAAGGCGCCGATTTACGCCGTCTGCGATGAAGAGGGCCGCTTCAGCTTCACCACATACAGCCAAGGGGACGGCGTGCCGACCGGCTCCTACGTCGCGCTCTTTGCCCAGTTGAGAATGAACACCTGGGGGCAAATGGGGTATTCTCCCCCAGACGCGCTGAAGAATGAATACAACGATCCCGATCGAAACGAAAAGATTCCCGAGTTCAGAATCGACGTCGCTGCACCTGGAAAGACCGACTATCAGTTCGATCTGCAGACTGCAGGCAAGGACGGAACGTCGCCGGGACCCGGCGCGATCACCCAGATCAAATAGTTGAACGGGGCCGGCGCGATTGTTAACGAAAACGGGGTCCCCACTCCGGCCTTAGAGATGGATAAGGCGGAATGAGGACCCCAACCCACTTTCGCAGGGCCACCCGTTTTGAGTTGTTGCGCCGGTAAACTCGGCTTCGCCTTGGTTGCTCGCCGGCAAACTTGGCTTTCGCGAGTTATCCGGCTGTAAGAACCGGTTGCACTAGAGACACTTCATAAACGCGACCAGGTCCGTTTTCTCCTCTTTGCTCAGTTTGGTCCCCAGCACCAGGTTGAAGAACTCGACCGTATCGTCGAGTGTCAGCAACCGGCCGTCGTGCAGGTAGGGCGGCGAGCTCTTGATCCCGCGCAGCGGGAAGGTCTTGATCGGTCCGTCGGCCGACGCATACTCGCCGTTGACGTCGCGCGGCTTGTAAAAACGTTCGACTTTGAGATTGTGCATCAAGTTGTCTGTGTAGTAGGGGGCGACGTGGCAAACGGCGCACTTACCCTTGCCGAAGAAAACTTCTTGTCCGTGCAACTCGGCGGGCGTCGCTTTCGCCGGATCGAGCTTGCCGAACAGATCGATCTTCGGCGCGGGCGGGAAGTCGAGGAGTTCCTCGAATTCGGCCATCGCGTGGACCTGGCTGCCGCGATCAAGAATGTTCACGCCCTTTTTGGTTGCGATCACCGGATCACCGTCGAAATAGGCGGCCCGCTGCTCGAACTCGGTAAAGTCCTCGACCGTCTTTAGCGCCCGTTGTGAGCCGAAGAGCCGCTCGATGTTGACCCCGCGCAAACTCGGCGTCTCAATGCGGTGCCGGAACTGCTGCGGCCGGATATCGCCGACAAGGTGAGCGGCTCCATTGGTGTGGCCGTTGGCATGGCAATCGAAACACGTGACGCCGCGGCTGGGCCGCTCCGATCGCCGATCCTCAGTCAGATTGAATTGCTGCTGCGCAAACGGCGTCAGCAACAGCCTCAAGCCGTCGAGCTGCTTGGGATTCAGGACGCCGTTAAAAAGCTCAAAGTAGTTTTCGATCGTCACCAGCTTACCCTGTGAGACGTCGCCGAGATCGGGTCGAGTCGTCAGGTAAATTGCCGCGGGAAACTCGGGCACGAAATGATCCGGCAGGTCGAACTCGAGGTCGAACCGATTCAGGTCGCGATTTTCTTGTTTCAAGATTTCCTTGATGTGCGTATCGGGGAAGAGCATGCCCCCTTCGGCGTGGTGCGCGTGAGGTAAGGGCAGAAACCCGATCGGGAAGACGTCCTTCTCTTTGACCTGGTCGGCAGTCATTCCAGCCAGATCGTCCCAGGTGACCCCTGAAGCCAGTTTCGCGCGAACGCCCTCTTGAAGTGGCTTTTGTCGATCCATCTTCGCGTCGGCCGACGGTCGATCGGCGAGATCGTAGCGCTGCGAGAGCAAATCCTTCTGGCGTTGCATGACGGCCGCTTTCTCGGCCTTCATCCGCTGCTCGGTCTGCTCGAACGTCTCCTTGGAGACGACCGGGCTATAGCTCGAAGGGGGCGGCCCGTCGGCGGCCCCGGCAGTCAAACAGAGACTTCCAGAGGCGACGGCAACCGCCAGCACGGTCGCTGCCGCTCTGCCCCCTCGGTGAATCAAGCGCGTGTTCATCGTTGGATCCTTCGTTGCAAGTTCCAAGTCGCGAGACCAGTCGGTCCGAAGATGTCTGGGCGAAAGTCTATTCCGCTCAAACTCCTTCACGTCACAGGCACTGCCCAAGGCTCTCAGCCCAACATTTTTCGGACCGCCGGACATGTTGCAGGGTAACCGCCGGCCGGCTATATGTGAAATCTCTTGTTTCTATCCCAGCAATAGGAACCGACTATGGAGCTGCATCAGCTCCGTTACTTCGTCGCGGTGGCCCAGCTGGAGAACTTCACCCGGGCGGCCCAGAAGTGCTTTGTGGCTCAGCCCTCGTTGAGCCAGCAGATCATCAAGCTGGAACGGGAGTTTGGCGGCCCACTCTTCGACCGCACGGGGCGAAAAGTGCGGCTCACCGATCGGGGGCGGACACTGTTCGACCGGGCGATCGAAATCTTGGCGGCAGTGGACGGCGCCAAGCGGGCCATGAGCGAAGAGGGAGACGCGGGACAAATCTCCGTCGGCGCGATCCCCACGGTGGCTCCTTATCTCTTGCCTCCGCTGCTCAAACGGTTCCTGGGTGACTATCCCAAGACCGAGGTGACGGTCCTGGAGAACCTCACCGAGTACACCATTCAGTCCTGCCTGGAGGGCGAGGTCGACGTCGGCGTGCTCGCTTTGCCGGTGACCGACGAGCAGTTGGCCGTCGAGCCGCTGATGACGGAGGAACTGCTCCTGGCCATGGCGGTCGGTCACCCGCTCGCCACCCGGCGACGCGTGACGATGCAGGACGTCTCGCTCGAGCGGTTTGTCCTCTTGAGCGAAACCCATTGCCTGGGTCAGCAGGTGCTGAGCTTCTGCAAGGGGCAGTCGTGCCAACCGGCGATCAGTTGCCGCAGCGCTCAGCTGTTAACCGTGCAAGAATTGGTGGCATCGGGGCACGGGGTATCGCTCATTCCGCAGATGGCCGTGAAAGCCGACCATTCGCCGCATACGAGATATCGCTCGCTCGCCGGCGAGAAGCCGCAGCGCACGATCGCGATGATCTGGCGAAAGAACCGCTACCACAGTCCGGCGGTCGAGCGATTCATTGCTGCCCTGCGGGACTACGCGGCCGACGGTTGGGGCGCGGACATCCGGCGGAAGCGAAAACAGCCCGCTGAGCGGCGGGTGTAAACCCGCCGAGGAGTTTTGTCTTTGACTTCTTCTGGGGCAATCGCCGGTCGCGCGTAATTCCTCGCGCCAAAGACTCGGGGGGTTAACACCCGCCGCTCAGGGGGGCAAGGAGCTGCGAACTTACTTCGACCGCAAGTACGCGAACAGGTCGCGGATTTCCTGGTTGTTCAGCGGCGTGAGCACGTTCTCGGGCATCAGGCTGAGTTCGGAGGACCGCATCTCTTCGACGTCGCTCCGCTTGACCACTGTCCGCTGATTCTTGGCGTCGAGTACCGTCAGCGTTTCGTTGTTGGAGTCGGCGAGCAGACCCGCGAGAATCCGCCCGTCGTGCAGGACCACGTTGTACGCGCGGTACTCGGGGCGAATCACGGCACTCGGATCAACGACATTCGGCAACAGTACGCGCAGATCTTTCCGGTCGGCGGCCGTCAGATCGGGGCCGACCTGATTGCCTTCCCCATAGAGGCGGTGGCAGATCGCGCAATGCTTGGTGAACAGAGCGTGCCCCTCTTTAGCGTGACCGGGACCTTTGGTCAGCACGATCGAGATGGCGTTGATCCGTCCCTGTTTTTCGAAGGGTGTCGTGCTGCGGATGCTGCCCCAACGGGCCGCGACCTCTCGGGCGATCACCGGATCGCCGTGCAACAGCATGTGACGCACCTGGTCGATCGACACGATCTTCGGATCGACGCGGCCGGCAGCCACCGCGGCCAAAAGTTGATGCGTCCAACTTTTGCGACTGACAAGCGCGTCGAGCACGCGATCGCGACGCTTGGGCGACAGCGCCTGCCAGCGCTCCAGCAAACGGGTGCCGAGCGAATCAGCATGAAATTGGCCCAGCGCGGTCAACGCCCCTTCGACGATCGCGTCTCGTTCGTGCGGGTCGAGCAGCGTGAGCAAGTCGTCGGCACACGTCGGCGGGCCGGCTTCAGCCAGCGCGCGGATCGCCTTGATTCGGTCAGCTTCCTGCGCAGATCGATTCTTGGCCACCGTGACCAGCTTGGGCCAAACCTCTGTATGCCCCAGTCGTAAGACGAGGCAAAGAGAGGCGAGCGACGGCTTGCCGCTGTCGGCAAGCTTGCCCAGCGAGGCTGTTAGTTCGGGAGGCACACGGTCGAATCGTCGGCCAGCCAACTGCGTCTCCATTCCGGCGACGATGCGTTCGGTGTCGCCTGGCGTTGGCGCGTGATCGAGGAGCCAGGCGCACGCGGAGTACCCGCTCTTGTTTTCCTCTGCCAGGTAGCGCCGCGCGAGGCGCTCGACGACGACGTCTCGTACCAGGGGCCGATGCCAGATCTTCGGATCGGCCAGCAGATTGAGCACTTGCCCGCGATCGGAAATGGCCTTGTTCTCGATGGCCCACCAAATCATCAGCGGGATATGCGGGTCTTGGGCGTCGTCATCATGAGTGAGAAGCAGGGCAATGATCGGCAGCGCTTGCACGCCGCTCAAGCGCTTGGCGGTGGCAGCCAGTTGGCTGCGAACGACGGGGCTCGGATCCGAGGCGGCCATTCGCCGGAACTCGGCAAGGACATCGGGGGAGACCTGGCACGTGTCGCCCAGCAGCCGGACGGTCCAAGCCCGGATCGACTGGCCGGGATGCGAGAGCGAGAAGTTGACCCGCGACGCATCGGTGGAGGTTGGGTCTTCGAAAGAAGAGTGATCGAAACCGCCGCTCTCATAGAGTGCCCAGAGGGCCTCCAACGCTTTGACCTCGTCGGTCGCCGCGAGAAATCGCTTCTCGAGAATCGGGATCAGCTTGCGATCGTGACGCTCGGCGAGCGTGAGCCACAGCTCGCGCCGCCGCGACGCATTGGGATCGTCCAGCAACTTCACCAAATCCGCTGATGACTGTTTTTCCAACGGCTGGCCGAGTTTCTGGTGCTGCTTGAAGTCCGGCTTCGAGCCTTTGACTGCAACCCGCCAAATGCGTCCGTCGTCGCGGCTCGGCATGTACCACTGGCTGCGGTTCACCGGGCTGGCGTGGCTCAAGTGGATGTCGTACCAGTCGGCGACGTAGACCGCGCCGTCCGGACCGACAGTCAGATCGACCGGGCGAAACCACGGGTCGCTCGAGACGAGGAAGTCACCCCCTTGTCGCGTGGCGAACGTAGTTCCCTTGGTTTCAAATGGGTACCAGCGAACGGCGTTCTGGCGAATGTTCGGGCAGATGCTGACGTTGTTGAACCGCTCGGGAAGCGCGGCCCCCTGATAGACGACGTTGCCGCCGGTCAGGCCACCGCCGAACGGCCCCTTGTGCTCGACTGGCTGAAAGTAGCCGAACGAATACGGATTGTGCAGCGGCCCGTGCTTGCCGAACCCTTTGACATAGTAGGCTCCCTGCACGTGGTGACAGAGCGGCTCGAGCGTGTTACCGCCGGCGAAGAGATTGCCAAAGCGGTCGAAATCGATGCCCCAGGTGTTGCCGCCCCCTTCAGCGAACAGCTCGAATTTCTTGGTCTTCGGATGATAGCGCCAGATTCCCTGCTGGAACTCGATGCCCCGAATGTTGGCGGTGACTGTGCTCCCCTGCGCGCCGTAGAGCCAACCGTCGGGGCCCCAGGTGAGGGAGTTGGCAAAGGCGTGCGCGTCCTCCATGCCGAAACCGGTCAGCAACACCTCGGGATCGCCGTCGGCCACGTCGTCGCGGTTTGCGTCGCGATAAAACAAGAGGTAAGGCG
>DASRXU010000371.1:0-9163 GCA_035687365.1 Planctomycetaceae bacterium
ATCGGGAGGCGCGTAACGACCAACCGAGGGATCGACGTACTGCTTTATCAGAACGCCGTGCCGAGCGGATCGACCGAACGATCGAGCAATCGACGGCATGTAGGGTCCCCAACCGTCGGTCGAGATTTGCGGGATGTCGTCGGCCTCGGCGGAAGGCTGACGCACAATCCGCTTCTCCAGGTCCGCGACGAATGCCGCGGTCACTTCGGACGTGCGCTTGCCGATCGCGAACGTGATTAGCATTTTGCTGTCAGCGTCCAACGCTGTGTAAAGGTACTGATCTCCGATCGTCTGGTTGCGAAGATCGTTGCCACGGCAGCGCTTTTGCTTCTTAGCCACATAGGTCCAAATCTCGTCCAATTCGATGTTGCGCACGCTGAGGTTCGCCAGCGAGTCGTCCAAGAAATCGCGGCACTGATTACCGAAGCGAACGACGACGCGCATGATGGTGTCGCGGTGGATTCCTGTCAGGCGCTCCGTGGACCGAATCGAGTTACCTTCCGACAAGAGCCGCAAAATCTGAATCTGCTTTTCACGTTTCAGGACGTTGGCCACGGTCGCCACTTTCGACTGCGGCAAACCGTGTTAGAATGCAGGTGTCAGACGGCATTCGGGTTCGCCTCGATGTTTTGTCGCCCCGTCGTGCTGATAACACGGCGTTGTTTTTGGTTGACAGATACATGATAGCAGCCCCGTAGTTACTGTCAACCATAAATAATCTCGATTTGACAAATTCTGTCAACCAGTTACAATCCCGGTCATGAAGGCTCAAACAGCCGAAAAACGCCGTCCAGGTCGGCCGGCGACTGGGCAAACTCCACAGCATCAATTCCGTTGCCCGGATGATGAATGGGAGATGTTTCAGCAAGCCGCTGCGGCAGAAGGAATAGGCGTCGCCGCTTGGATACGCGCCGTTGCCGTGCGCGCAGCCAAGCGCGCGTTACAGAAATAAGCGGAGGGCGGGGGAATCGAACCCTGCCGGGTGTAGCCGGTCCCTCAGGCGGGTTATAAAGCCGCTGCAGCGCCAATCTGCGGGCCGCCCTCCGTTGTTTCATCCACATGCTTGCGGACGATACGGAGGGCGCAGAGCGCGTTAAATAGGTGGTGGTCGACTTTGGTCAGGCGGCGGCGGTAATGGTCAGAAATGGATGGATCGTGGCCGACTCTGGCCTAGAAGGGGGGCGGACCTTCCAGCTTCTTGCGCAGCGATTCGTCTTCAATCGTGTCGAGACGGAATGACCACTTGCTAGAACCTTCCTCTTGTTGTTTGTCGAGGCGGTTAAACAGCCTCTCAACTTGTCTCGGACGCGCGTTCGGATCTTGCCTGACACGCTGCGCGAACTCTCTCTTTGACATGAATCGCGAATGGCTCCCGGCCGCCAGTCTTACATCGTCCAAGCTGGGCTGCAAAAGTCCCATTGCTTCGATCGCCGAAAGGGAAGAGCCGATCGGATCTGACCAATGCCATCCGAGAAATTGCATGTCGCGCCAGTGAAGCTTGTCATTGTCTGGATTCACCGGGTCTTTTTCGATTTTCTCCAGGTATCCAGCACCGATTGCACCGGCTGGAATCTTTGAATACTTCCAGACGGCGCACATCCACCAAGCAATAGCGGTTGAGCTGCCACCGGCAATGTTTAACGACTCGCGAATTCGATTAGGGAGCGCTGCGCCGCATTCCGCCAAAAGGCATCGCAACTCATGCTGCCAAGGCTTGCGCACGTCATGCTGGAACGTAACTCCCACGCGCTTGTCGCCAGCCATGATCTCGCCCGTGCCGAGCCGATGCGGCGACATGTATTCGGTCGAATAGTGCCGAACCCCTTCCGGGATCAGCGCGTAGATGCTGAGTTCCGCACCCTGACTGTTGGACTCCTTGTAGAGGGTCCTAAGTTGATCTGTTAGGGTTTGGAAATTCGGGTCCACGCGACCGTCAGCGCTTCGATCAGCCGGGATCAGCCAAAGGCGATTCACTCGCGGATTGACGATACTCGGGGCCAGCGCAAGGCGGAAGGTCTTGCTGGGTAGGTGTTTCTCCGCAATCACTTTTGCAGCCCCTTAAGTGGGGGCAGCGTCCCGGACCCAAACTATTTTGGGCCTATTTCAAATTAGGACACTACCTACCACCAAGCTCGCGCTAAAAGTCTCAGAACCCAACTGTCCATTAACACCGCTACCACCCGCCTATCGTTGTTGATAGTCAAGGGTTGGGGCGCGGCGGAGGGTTGGGCTGACGCTGCCGGGCAGTGGGGAGTTGCGTGGCTGCGGATTTTGTTAAGGCTTTTCCGAAATTGAAGTTGCGGCCAGTCAAGCTTCAGTAACTTTCTTCGCCATTCCTTGACCGAACGCTCACAGCGGCTAGAATTTCGCAGCTTTCGATCGCTGCATGGATGCAGGGCAAAACTGAACGTCTGTTGACTTGCCCGCTCCTGGATGCGGGTCATCACCTCGAACCTGAAAACGGCGAGCAATCGCCGATCGACATCCACTCAAGGCAGCTGAATCCCAACACGGGCTAGTGCATCCTGGCACCAACTGGGGCGGGCACCTACGATTTGTGTGCGGCCTCCACGTTTGGCTTGCCGCTTGGCTTCGCGGGAATTGATGGCAGAAACGGGCCAGCGCTTGGCCTGAAGTAGAAAGCATCACAACACACGTAAGGGGACGAGCACCGCGTCGGCGCCCGTCCCTTTGACTCGGCCGGAGAAGAACACGACCGGCTTCCCGCATTCACCCTTCACGGAACGGCCCCGTGCGTTTCACCCTTCAGATTTGCGTGAGGAAGACGGTCTGGACACAGCAGGGTTTGTGAACACCGCGGTGTTCTCAAGGCAGTCGGTTAACGAGAAGCTCGACTGACCATCAAGCATGAACTGAGCACGCGGCACGAAACTGACAATCGGGCATGAATCTGCTGACAGATTTCGTGCGAGAGTTTCAAGCAAACAGAGACAACTGCCATCGCGCCCCGAGAGGGTCTTTCAGCCCTTTCCAGGCCTCGTTCGACGAAACTTCGGCAATCAGGAGTCGCGTGTGTCGTCTGGCGTAGGGGCTGATTTCAAGGAGCTGGTTCGCGCTCGCACCGACATCGCGCAACTTGTCGGCGAGCGCGTCGCCTTGCAATCCCGTCGCGGCGGCCGCGAGCTGATCGGCCTGTGCCCCTTTCACGACGATCACAACCCCTCGCTGCGGGTCGACCCCGATCGACAGTCTTATAAGTGTTGGTCGTGCGGCGAAGGGGGCGACTGCTACACCTTCGTGCAGAAGATGGAAAACGTCGGCTTCCCCGAGGCGCTGGAGCTGTTGGCCACGCGGGCCGGGCTCGAGATGCCCCGACGCAGCTCTTACTTGAATGCCGACGGCAAGCCGACGCGGAAGGAATTGTTCGACGTCCTCAAATGGGCTGAGAACGAGTTCTACACGTGCCTGAAGACATCGTCGGAGGCGGCTGCCGCCCGCGAGTATTTGAAGTCGCGCAATTTCGGCCCCGAGACGATTGAGAAATTTCGGCTCGGCTACTCGCCTCTGGATGGGCAATTTTTACAACGGCGAGGGCGCGATCGTTTCAATTCGGCCCAGCTCGCTGCGGTGCGGCTGATTGCCCAACGTTCCGAAGGTGAGGGCTTTTACGAATATTTCCGCGGCCGCGTGATGTTTCCGATTCGCGACGCGTCGGCCCGCACGGTTGCGTTTGGGGGACGTGTGCTGCCTGGCGTTGGTTCTCCCGACGCACCCAAGTACCTCAACAGTGCGGATAGCCCGCTGTTCGCAAAGAACAAGCTAGTCTTCGCTTTGGACGTGGCGCGGCCGGCCATCGCCCAGCGCGACTCGTGCGTCGTGATGGAAGGGTATGCCGATTGCATCATGGCCCATCAGTTCGGGATTTCGAACGCGGTCGCAACATTGGGCACGGCCTTGACTGAAAACCACGTCGGAGTTCTGAAGCGCTTCACCCGCAAGGTGGTGCTCGTCTTCGACGGAGACCAGGCCGGCCGAGACGCCGCTGAAAAGTCGCTGCCTCGCTTCCTCTCGCAAGAGGTCGACTTGAGGATCCTGACGCTGACCACAGAAAAGGATCCGGCTGATTTCTTGACAGCAAAAGGCGCGGATGCCTTTGGCGAACTGCTCGATTCGGCCCCCGAGGCATGGGAATACAAGCTACGCTTGAGTATCGAACGTCATGGCTTGGTTTCCGTCGACGCACGGGAACGGGTCGTGGCCGAGATGCTGGAACTTTTCCGGCAGGCTCCGCGATTCGGCGGTTCAGCCCGTGAGAACATCGTTCTGAACCGGCTGGCCTTCCGAGTCGGACTGGCGGAGTCACGAATTCGCGAAATGCTGGCATCCGACAGGCGAAAGTCGGCGACCCAAAAACCGGCCGTCCCCTCAGGTCAGATTTCGGGCGGTAAAATCACCGACAGCAAATCCCCAACTCATGCCGTGCCGACCAGCGCCGTCGGCAAGCTCGAGCGCGAACTGCTCGAATGCGCGATTTCAGACCCCCTGGCCATTTCGGCCCTGCAGGAGGTGGTCGCGGTCGAGGAGTTTCGCGACGAGGCCCACCGACGGCTCTTAGCCTTGTGTTACGGCCTGGCAGATTCGGGCACGTCCCCTTTGTACGAAAACGTGATTGCGGCCACCGAAGAGGCCGACCTCAAGAGCCTGCTCGTCACGCTCGAGGCCACGGCCCGAGCCAAAATGCAAACTCGGCGGCTCGATGGGCCTCAAGCGGTCCTCACCGCGCAGCAGGCCCTACTCTCAGACAGCTTGCGGCTTTGGAAGCAGCGGGTCGACGTCCACGCGGCGTCGATCGGACGCCTGGCTGCTCAGACCAATTCTCCCGGCGCGCTCGACGCGGCCCAACTCGATCACCTGCGACGCGCCATGGAAATTCACGGCGAGCGCGCAAGAGCGAACACCACGACTTGAACTGGAGGAATCGCCCGTGCATCGGCTCGACGACAAACTCAACCAACTGATCGCAATCGGCAAGGGGCAAGGCGGCTGGCTGACGTTCAGTCAGGTCAACGACTACCTTCCCGACGAAGCTGTCAATCCCGAGAAGCTCGACACGCTTTTGATGTCGCTCGAAGAAATCGGGATGGAGATCGTCGCCGACGCGAAGCTGCCGTACAAACCGCCCGAAAAGAAGAAGGGCAAAAACGGCCGCAAGGCGAAGGAAGGCGAAGAAAAGTCACGCCGCATCGATGATCCGGTGCGGATGTACCTGACCCAAATGGGTGAGATTCCCCTCCTCACCCGCGATCAGGAAATCTCGCTCGCCAAAAAAATCGAGGTGACCCGCAAGCGGTTCCGCCGGCAATTCTTGGAGTGCGATTATGCCATGAAGGCGGCCATGGACATTCTCTCCAAGGTGAATGTCAGCGAGCTGCCCTTCGATCGGACGATCAAAGTTTCGGTGACGGAAGGTCTCGACAAAGGCCAGATCGTCGGCCGGATGCCGCAGAACTTGAAGACGCTCGAATATCTGCGGGCCAAGAACATCGCCGACTTCGAGAAGATCGCTAATCCCGAAACGCTGGACAAAGACCGCAAGGCGGCCCAGCATTCTCTCGCCCTGCGTCGGCGCAAGATGGTCACGCTGATCGAAGAAATGAGCGTGCGGACGCAGCGGTTGCAGCCGTGCATGAAACGGCTCGCCCAAATCGGCTTCCGCATGACCGAACTCGAGCAGCAAATCGAGCATCTCAAGAAGCTGAAGACCGCCAAAGACGAGCGTGCCAATCTGCAGCGCGAGCTGTACGACATGATGATGATGACGCTCGAAACTCCGGCCAGCCTGCGGGCACGATTGGAGAGCATCGAGCAGCGTTTCGGCAGCTACGAGCATTCGATGCGCGAGCTGTCGGGAGGCAACCTGCGGCTTGTCGTCTCGATCGCCAAGAAGTATCGCAACCGCGGCCTCAGCTTCCTCGACCTGATTCAAGAGGGGAACACGGGCCTGATGCGGGCGGTCGACAAGTACGAGTACCGCCGTGGCTACAAGTTCTCGACGTACGCGACGTGGTGGATTCGCCAGGCGATCACGCGGGCGATTGCCGACCAGGCCCGTACGATCCGCATCCCGGTCCACATGATCGAGACGATGTCCAAGCTCCGCAAAGTGAGCAAGAAGCTGCTGCAGGAGAAGGGACGCGAGCCCACGATCGAGGAAACAGCGGAAGCCGCCGGCGTCAGCCTGGAAGAGACGCGTCGCGTGCTCAAGATCTCGCGGCACCCGATCAGCCTCGACCGGCCGGTCGGTGAGAGCGAGGATAGTTACTTCGGCGACTTCATCGAGGACGAGGGGAGCGAAAGCCCCGTCAACGCCGCCACGCAGGAGATGCTGAAGGACAAGATCGACATCGTCCTGAAGACGCTTACCTATCGCGAGCGCGAAATCATCAAGCTGCGGTACGGCCTGGGTGACGGCTACACCTACACCCTCGAAGAAGTGGGCCGCATCTTCAAAGTGACCCGCGAACGCGTCCGACAGATCGAAGCCAAAGCCGTGCGCAAGCTGCAACACCCGGTGCGCAGCAAGCAGCTCAAGGGCTTCTTGGACTCGCTGGCCGCCAACGCGGCGAATTGAGCCATCTATTTCCGCCCCAGCCGCCGGTTGCCCGACCGGCGGCTTTTTTGTTGCGCTGACAGTGTCTTCCAAGAGCGGGATGAGCAGGTGCAGTTTAAGACGAATGCTCCAGGAAACTGCGGAATCTCAGGCTTTTGGGGCTATTTCCAGCGATTTTTGCGATCTACGGAAGGCAAGTCGGGGTGACTGACAACGTGCGTGCGTCGTGGGGAGGCTCGGCAATCCGCGGAGCAGCGTGTAGAATAAATTTTGATCCCTCGACTGAACCCTCGGAGCCTCCACGATGAGCGCGGCGACGGCCGGCCTCAAGCGCTTGCACGAACTTCATATCCGATTGCAGGACATCAACAAACAACTGGAGCATGGTCCGCGCCAGGTCAAAGCCCGCCAGCAGATTTTGAACAAGAAGCAGGTGGAAGTTGACGCCGTTAAGGCCGAGTTGAAACAGACTCGGATGTTGGCTGACCAAAAGAACCTGCAGCTCAAGACCAACGAAGGCAAGATCGAGCAACTGCGGGCCAAACTGAATCAGGCGACTTCGAATCGCGAGTTCGACATCATCAAGTCGCAAATCGACGCCGACACGATGGCCAATAGCGTTCTCGAAGATGAAATCCTCGAGGTGCTCGAGAAGGTCGATCAACACCAGCAAAAGATCAAGCAGCTCGAGGACGATACCGCCCAGACTGCGGCCGACGTCCGCCGTGTCGCTCAAGAGGTCGAGACGGTGGCTCCCAAGCTGCGAGGTCAGGCCACGGAATTGCAGACGGCGCTCTCGGAGGCCGAGAAGATTCTTCCCGCGAATGCCATCGCCACCTATCGCCGCTTGGTACAAGCGCACGGGGCTGGGGCACTCGCGACGGTCGAGAATAGCGCGTGCACGGCCTGCTTCGAGATCCTCACGGCTAATTACCTGGTCGAGCTCAACACGGGTAAATTCCTGTTTTGCCGCACCTGCGGGCGTCTGCTGTACCGCCCTGAAAGTGATTGAGCGGCAACGCGTCGGCATCGCGCGCGATGACAATTGTCAACACGCAACGCGCGCTGTTTCGGTTTGGCAACACCGGCGAAGCTGCGCGAATTGTCTGCATTTCTGACCGGGCATGCTTAACCCGCGTCGCATAAGGGCTTGTGGCAGAGCGTCGCGAATCGCGTCCGCACTCCCGGCATTTGGCTCACGCTTTGCGTTCTGTGGTCTCATCACAACGCTGGCCAGCCCCTGTGGCAAGTCGCCAGCAAATCCGCCGGCTTCACGGCACGAGCACCACAGGAATCAATCTCGATGGGATCACGCAAAGAGCGGATGAAAATCCGAGAGGAAAACGGTGTCACCATCCTCGACCTTGGACAAGTCGAAATTTGGGATGGGGCCGACCTCGCCCTTCTGCGAGACACCTTCGCCCGCAAGTGTGGACGTAACGGCTGCAAAAGCCTGGGCGTCGACATGTCGAGCGTGAAGTACGTTCCGAGCGGATTTTTTGGCATGCTCTTCGACTGGCACGAGCTGGGCGTTTCCGTTCGGCTCTATACCCCGCAAGCACGGGTCGCCAACATGCTCTGGTTCCGCCAGTTCTTCAATTCGGAATCGAACGGAGCTTACCTGTTGCAAAGCGAGCCCAAAGAAATGCTCGCCTTCGACGACTCTTGCGATTGGAACGATGAGGAAGAGGAAGTGTGGGTCGAAGGCCCGCAGCCTTCCGTGGGCGCTCTCGGAAACTCGTGATCCTGTTGATCTGTGTTACGCCGTTGATCTGCCGTGACCCGTTTGATCCTGTCGTGACGCTGTTTGATCTCGTTTGGTGACGCAATCCGGCGGTCCCTCGACCGCCGGATTTTTCTTTTGACCGCTTTTCTTTGACCGTAGCAGCGATCGATAACATCTGGCGTGGTCGCAACGACGAACGACAGCTACCATCGAAGCCGAGCGGGTGGCTCAAGGGAATCCGACGGAGCGTGCCGTAAGAACCGCGCGCGACGCCCCAGCGAAACAGCGACCCGAAAACAGGAGCCGGTCTGACGACAATGAAGCCCACGATTCTCGTGACCGGCGGAGCCGGGTACATCGGTTCGCACGCCGTGCGGCAGCTGCTAGCCGCCGGGCACCGCGTCGTGGTTCTGGACAACTTGTTTCGGGGACATCGGGCCGCCGTCCCTCCTGAGGTCCACTTCGCTCAGTTGGACCTCGCGCAAACTGAGCCGCTCATCCAGCTGCTCAAAGAGGAGGCCGTCACCGGCGTGATGCATTTCGCCGCGCTCACCTATGTCGGCGAATCGGTCCAGCAGCCCCTCTGGTATTACCAGAACAACTTGGCCGGAACGCTCAGCCTGCTGCGTGCAATGGATGAAGTGGGCGTCAAACGGCTCGTCTTCAGCTCGACGGCTGCGACTTATGGAATTCCACCCGAGCTGCCGATTCTCGAGACAACCACGCAGCAGCCGATCAATCCTTACGGCTGGTCCAAACGATTTGTTGAGCAGGTGCTGATCGACAAGGCGATTGCCCGTCCCGATTTTGCGTGTATTGGTCTGCGCTATTTCAACGTGGCCGGCTGCGCCGACGACGGCAGCATC
>DASRXU010000372.1:0-20213 GCA_035687365.1 Planctomycetaceae bacterium
CGACAATCCAGAGATGGCCGTCGCCATCATCGGCAAGTGGCTGCAGGGGGCTCGGTAATCCATGGACGCCGTTCGCAAGGCCGCCATCTTGTTGCTATCACTCGAAAAGCCAATCGCGGCTGAGGTTCTGAGCCAGCTTCCCAAAGGAATGGTGGAGTCGGTCACGCTCGAAATCGCGAAGATCGACGACATTACCAAGGACCAGGTCGAGGCCGTACTCCGCGAATTCCGTGGCATGGTCCGCGAGCGAGTGCCGATCGAACGGGGCGGAATCGAGTTCGCCAACGACCTCTTGAAACAGTCGCTGGGCACTGAAGGTGCCGGCGAGATTTTGGAGAACGTCCGCAATTCGATGAATTCAGTGCCCTTCGGGTTTTTGCACAAGACGGGGGCCGAAAACATTCTGACGTTCATCGTCGAAGAGCACCCGCAGACCATCGCGCTGATCATGTCGCACTTGCCGACGAGCATGGCGGCCGAGGTCCTTTCGGGCCTGCCGTCCAACAAGCAGATCGAAGTCATCCGCCGCGTTGCCCATATGGAGCAGACGAATCCCGAGGTCGTGAAGGACGTCGAAGCCAGCCTCGAGCGGCGCATGAAGTCGATGTTCAACCAACAGCTCGAGAAGGCCGGCGGCGTGCGTCTGGTGGCGCAAATTCTCAACGTCACCGACCGCATGACGAACAAGGGCGTGCTCGACAACCTCGAGCAGGAAGATTCCGAACTCGTCAATGAGATCAAACGATTGATGTTCGTGTTCGACGACCTGTTGAAGCTCGACGACAAAGCAATTCAAGCCGTGCTCAAGGAGGTCGACAACAACCAGTGGTCGATCGCCCTCAAGGGAGCCTCCGACGAACTCAAGCAAAAGGTCTTGGGCAACCTTTCCGAGCGGGCCGCCGAACTGCTCAAAGAAGAAATGCAATACGCAGGCCCCCAGCGGGTCAGCGACGTTGAAGCCATGCAGGCCCAGATCGTCGAGGTCGTCCGCCGTCTCGAGGATTCCGGCCAGATCACGGTGGCCAGCGGCGAGCAGGAAGAATTCATCGCCTAAAACCGGCACGATGCCGGCGGTCGCAATTTGCCCCGGTCAGTCCCCAACGACAGAAGCACTCGTGAAATGCAGCCGACCGAAATTCCTGCACAAACCCGCTTGCTCAAAGCCAACGACGTGCGCGGCTTGGGTTCGAAGGTCGTGTTCAACTTCGACGACCTGCGGCAGCGCGGCGACGCCTATGTCGAATCGGTCCGCCAGCAGGTCGGCGAAATGCTCGCCACCGCAGAGGCCGAGGTCAGTACACTTCGCAAAAGCGCACATCAACTGGGCTACGAAGAGGGGCAGCGCGACGGCTTGCGGAATGCCGGCGAAGCGATCGAACAGCGAGCCCGTCAAATTGCCGAGAAGACGACCGCCGAGGGGCTGGCCACCGCACTGCCCGCCTTGAAATTGGTGGCGGAATCGCTCGCCGTCGAGCGCGACCGCTGGATCGGCGACTGGGATGCAACCGGCGTCCGACTCGCGGCGGCGATTGCCGAGCGGCTGCTTGGTCGCGAGTTGCAATTCAAACCCGAGTCAGCGCGAGAGATGATCCGAGAGGCGCTGCAACTTGCCGTCGGCGCTCCGCGAATCCGCGTCCATCTCCACAGTGACGACGCGCAGCTTATGGGCAAACAGGCGACGGAAGTCATCCGGTCTATGGCGGCGTGCGGCGAGGCAGAGATCGTCGCCGACAACGCGCTGACGCGAGGTGGGTGCCTCATCGAAACTCAACACGGGCAAATCGATGCCCGAATTGAAACGCTGTTAGACCGGATCGTGGCCGAACTGCTCGAGAGCCAGGACTCGTAGCGCCGCAGACGCAATCAGACCGCTTCGTCCAGTTTGGAAGAGACGGCCTCGCCGCAAACAGGAATTCGTAATGCTTTCGGTCGTCGAGCAAGTCAAACACCTGCTGCCATTCGGTCTCAGCGGGACGATCACACGAATCGTCGGGCTCACGGTTTCTGTCGCCGGCTTTCCAGCTCCACTGGGTGCGGTCTGCCGTATCCATCGGGAACAGGGCCACTCGATCGATGGATCCGTCGTCGGTTTTCATGGCGACGAAACGCTCCTCTTGGCTTACGGCGAATTGGAGGGAGTACGGCGCGGAAATCGCGTCACACTCCTGCAATCGGTGCCCGGGGCGCGCGTTGGAGATCGATTGCTCGGACGAGTGCTCGACGGCCGCGGGCGTTTTCTCGACCGACTGCCACCTCCCGCCCGACCTCATCGGGTTCCGCTATTTGGGCAAATGACTCCGGCTTTGGATCGACCACGGATCGATGTTCCTCTCGCGACCGGCGTCCGGGTCATCGATTCCCTGTTGACCTGTGGCAAGGGGCAGCGGTTGGGAATCTTCTCAGGCAGCGGAGTTGGAAAGAGCACGCTGCTTGGGCAAATGGCAAAGACCAGCTCCGCCGACGTCAACGTCATCATTCTGGTGGGCGAGCGAGGTCGCGAAGTCCGCGAGTTTCTGGAGCGCGACCTAGGGGTGGAGGGACTGCGGCGATCGGTCGTGGTGGTCGCGACCAGCGACGAACCCGCGCTGATTCGCCTCAAATCTGCCTTCCTAGGTACCGCAATCGCCGAATACTTCCGCGACACGGGCCGCGACGTCCTGTTGATGATGGATAGTGTCACCCGTGTCGCCCTCGCCCAGCGCGAAATCGGTTTGGCGAGCGGTGAACCCCCCGCGACCCGCGGGTATCCGCCCAGCGTCTTCGCCCTCTTGCCGAAACTGCTCGAACGCAGCGGACGAACCGTAAGTGGAAGCATTACAGGTTTTTACAACGTCCTGGTTGAAGCTGACGACGCAAATGAGCCGATCTCAGATACGGTGCGCGGCACTCTCGACGGACACATCATGCTCTCTCGCAAGCTCGCGCATCAGGCCCACTGGCCGGCCATCGATCCGCTGGCCAGCATCAGCCGATCGATGAACGACATCGTCAGCCGCGAGCATCGGGCTGCCGCCGACAGCATCAAACAGCTCTTGGCCGCCTATCAGCAATCCGAAGATCTGATCACGATCGGAGCCTATCAAATGGGGTCGAACCAACTGGTCGACCAGGCGATCAAGCTGCGAGACCCGATCGATGCCTTCCTGCGCCAGGCCTCAACCGAGCGGGTTACGATCGAGGCGGCCGTCGGGGACTTGATGAGACTGGCGCGGATGCGCGCTGGACTAACCCTTTCCGAAGACCGCTCGCCTCCCGCTGCGAAGAACGCGCAGCGCCGAGTTGTCAGCCGCCCGGCCACGCAGCCGGCCAATGTCCAAGCCGCGACCGCGTCGGGAGGTAAATCGTGAGCGGTTTTGTTTTCCCGCTGCGATCGCTGCTCGAATTTCGACGGCACCGCCGCGATCTCTGCCGCCAACTCCTGGCCCAAGTGCTGGCCGACGAGGCGAATCTGTTGGCAGAGAGGCAAAGCGCCCTGGCTTCGCGTGAGCGTCAATTTGAAGAGATTCGCGGATTGAGTCGACACGGGCGAGTCGTGGTCGAAGCGGCCATCTCTCGCCGGTATCACAGCGGACAAATCCTGCTGCAAGTGCGACTGATCGAGGAAAAACGCCGCCTGGTCGGGCAGCAGTTACAGCTTTGCCGCGATGCACTCATCAAGGCCGATATGGAGGTCAAAGTTCTGGAGCGGCTGGAAGAACGACAGCGTCAGGAGTTCGCGTATCACGCCGAGCGACACAACCAGTTTGAGCGTGAGGACGCCTGGATGGCCCGTCGACTCCAGGAGGCGGCCCGATGATTCGCACGCTGTGGATCGTGCTCAGCCTGAGTTGCGTGGCCGTGATCGTTTCCGAGGTGGCTGGCGCCGGCGTCCTTTGGTCGCGGGGTTTTTTGACCGCCCGGCGACTGCGGGAAGTTCGCGAAGTCTTCGAGCCGCAAGAGAAAGAGGTGGTCGCGCTCGATGCCGAAGCGCAGCCGGTCATGCCATCGTCGCAAGATGTGTTGCGCGATCGCAGTCTGCGGGTCTTGTCATTGAGTTCGCTGGAGACCGAAGTGGGCTTGCTCAAGGCGATGCTCGAAACCGAGCGGACGAGCCTGAGCGCGCAGAACGCGGCCTTCCAACAGCAAAGAGCGGCCTTCAAGTCGCAATTGCAACAACTCTCGGATGAGACGGCTGTCGCCGCCCGGGAACAAGCGCGAGCCGTGCTCCTGGCTCTGCCCCCGGGCGAAGCCGTTGAACGGCTCATGCAATTGTCGGTGAATGAAGACGTGTTGCTGCTGCGCGAGATGCCCGAAAACAAGATCGCGATGCTGCTGAAGGAATTTGTCACCACTCCCGAAGGCGAAGCGGCTACCAAAAATGCGCAGGCAACCACCGAGCGCCGGCAGCGCGCTCAGGAAATCTTCAAGAGCATCAACAATGGAGAGCCGCGGAACAACATCATTCGATCAGCTCTCACGAATCTGCAGCAAAGCGAGGCCGATCGGCCCACGGCGTCCAGCAACACTCCGGCTACGACAACGCGTTGAGGTTTTCAGTCAAGAAATCATCCGATTTGAAGATGGGTTAGAGGTCGGCAGATGACACAGATCGGCACATCGTTCGCGACGCTCTTGCCGCCGAGCACGGCCACCTCGGACGTCGCGGCCGGTCTGCAAGATCAGGCCGATTCGTCGGGCGGCGCGACCTCTTTCCTGCAATCCCTCAGTGCCAATACGAACTCGAACGGGGCATCGTTCGGGAACACCAATTCGCCATCCGCTGCTTCTGCGGCGGCGCCCCCGAACCCGCCCGCCGCGGGATCGACCTCGAGCGGCCCATCGAGCACTGCGCCCAGTACTCAAAACGGCAACTCTTCCGCCGCGGGCCCCACATCCAACGGCCAGTCGGCGGCCCCGACGAATCGCGGCAAAAGAAGTCAGTCGAGCCAAAATGACGCGGCTCAAAACAGTCCAACCCAGAATCAATCGCCGACTTCTTCCTCCGTTTCCTCATCAGACAGCCCGACTGCGCCAAGTGGAAAAACGGATGCCTCCGCTCAAGCGGACGCCGCCCAGACACAAGCCGCAGATGCCACTGCAGCACAAAACGCGGCCGCTGCCGACCGCTCACAGACAGTATCGTCGACGACGAGCCCGACCACTCCGGCGGCTTTGGCTCAACTCCTTCAAGCGGGGACAGATAGCGCAGCGAAGTCCAAAGAGTCTCCTTCGGCAGCCGACGCCAATCAACCCGTCGTGCCGCCGACTGGATTGGTGGACGTGTTGGCGAAAGCGTCGAGAGATTTGCAGGATTCTGCTGCGGCCAAGTCGACTGCCTCCGATCAGCCAGGAAGCGGGACCGGCACGCAGTCGAACAAGTCGGCAGCCACAGCAACGAACGCCACGGCCACAAACGCCACCGCGGCGCTCAACGTGACGGGAGCCGAAACGGCGACGGTGTTGGCGGCCGATGTCCAGACCGCGGCAGCTGCCGGTCCGCGTGTTCAACCGCAAAGGAATGGCGCAAGTTCGGCCTCCGGAAGTCTCGCAGGCGGCCTGAATGTCACCGGTGTCGACGCGATCGATGCGTCCGCGGACCAGGTATCGGCCCTGCAATCAGCCGCGCTCGAGGGACGACTCAGCGCGGCGGTCGCCGATCCGACGGCTGCCGGCGTCCCGTCCGAGGCATCGTCCACCGACGCCCAGCGATCGACTGCGGGCTCGCCTCTGGGAAAATCGAGTGACAAGACTAACGGCGCCGATTCGACCGCGTCTGGAAGCAACCGCGCGGAGTCGGCCGGCCTAACCGTCTCGTCAGCTGCGTCGACGGGACCGGGTACCGGGTCGACGTCCGCGGCCCATGCGACGGGCGGGCCGAGCGCTCAGAGCATGCAATCGGCTCAAGAGATGGCTGATCGTGTGGCCGACGCACTGCGGACGGGTTTCGACAGCGGAGGCGACCTGCGGGTGCGACTCGAGCCGCCCTCGCTGGGCAAAGTGCAGATCGAAGTTCAGTCGGATGCCGGAGCCGTCTCCGCCCGCCTCGAAGTCCAGACGCCAGCTGCTCGGCAGACGCTGCTTGACAACATCTCGATGCTGCACGACGCGATCGGACAAACCGGCGCGACCGTCGGTCGGATCGACATTGAGGTCGTGCCCCAACAACATCAGGACTCGACGGGGTCTGACCCGCGCAATTCCCATTCGGGAGGGCAGCAGCAGGACTCGGGCTCCAGTTCGCAGGATCAATCGAACAACCGTGGCGGAACTCAACAGCAAAATTCCAATCCGTGGCGTACGGCCGCCATCAACGAACTCGACATCGACATCTGATTCCCCAAGGCTTGGGGCAAGGAGGCCAAAATGAGTGTCAATCCAGCCAGCGCCGCTTCCGCGGCAACGTCTTCAGCCGCGACGGCGGCTGCCAATTCGCACTCGTCCCAGACCAGTGGAGGTGGTTTCAATAACCTCACCACCGCTGACTTCATGCAAATGCTGATCGCCGAATTGCAGAATCAAGATCCGACGCAGCCGATGAGCAACCAGGATCTTCTGAGCCAGTTGTCGACGATGAGCCAATTGCAATCGACGCAGGATCTAGACACGGCGCTGCAGACCAACACCAACACTCAGCAACTCTCGACTGCTTCCGCGTTCATCGGGAAAACGATTCAGGGAACGGATAGCAACAAAAATCCGGTTACCGGAATTGCTTCGGAAGCCGTATTGCAGAACGGCGCCGCCTATGTTGCCGTCGGCAACTCGCTCGTGCCGCTGGCGAACATTACGGCGGTCGCCCCCGCCCAGGCCAGCAGCTAACAGTCCGTGTGTCGCTGAACGTCGGAGTTGGGCGCCATGCCTACGGCTCGGCGTGGGCAAGCTTTGCCGGACGTGCCCGTGCAAAGCTGTGGACATCGCACCCAACAAATCGCCATCGACGGAGTACCAGGTCAGGCCAAGGTCCCGCGGCTGGTTGTCCGCTCGCCGGAATCGATCGGGTGAATGCGGCGAAGTGCGTCGACTATACGCCGGCGCGGAATGTTCGCGCGCCATGGGCCGAAATGCCAAACCGACCCGTCGCGGACAGCTTTGACGGTAAAGCAGATTTTACCGCGCATCCGATTTCGGATTTAACGTCTGCCCGGCCGATAACCAAGGAACAAGGGACCGTGAAGGCCGTTGCGTAGGCTGATTGGAGCCGACGCTTCGGCCGCGAATTCCCACTCTCGTTCGATAAGCCATTTGCCAGGGGGGGGTCACCGATGGGTCTTACATCGGCGCTCAATACGTCCGTCAACGGACTATCGCTCAACGAGACGGCCATCGCCGTCATCGGTAACAACATTGCGAACGCCGACACCAACGGGTTCAAGGCGTCCAATACGTTGTTTACGACGCAGCTCTCTCAGACGTTGTCGGTCGGCTCGGGCCCGACTGCTACAAACGGAGGTACCAATCCTCAGCAAATTGGCCTGGGTGCCAGCATCGCGACCATCGCCAAGAACTTCACGCAAGGAAGCATTACCAACACCAGCAGTCCGTCCGACCTGGCGATTCAGGGCGACGGCTTCTTTGTCTTGAACAGCCCGGCCGGGGACGTTTACACGCGCGACGGCAACTTCACGCTCAGTGCGAACAGCCAGTTGGTCAATCCCCAGGGCTTTGCCGTTCAGGGATTCGGCGTCGACAACAATTTCAATCTGATCACTTCGCACCTCCAGAATATTTCGATCCCGTTGGGGAATCTGAACGTCGCTCAACAGACGTCTCAGGTTTCGATGAATGGGGCCTTGCTGCCGACCGGCACGGTCGCGACTCAGGGCGCGCATATTCTCAGCGACGTGCTCGGGGATGGGGGCAACAGCAGCGCGCCAGCCACCGCCTCGACGCTGTTGACGGACCTCGAAGATCCCCCTGGGACGAGCGCCAACATCAATGTCGGCGACGTGATCAATTTCACGCCACAGGTAGGCGGCACGTCGCTCCCCTCCGAGAGCTTGACGGTCACCGCGACGAGCACTCTCGGCGACCTGACTTCTCTGATGAACGGGTCGTTAGGCATTCAATCGGGGAACGGCATTCCCAATGACCCGAACAAGGTTGGCGGACCCGGGCAACCCGGCGTTGACGTCGTCAATGGCCAGATCGAAATCACGGGCAACATGGGTAAGGACAACGACATCGCGGTGGCCGTTGGCGATCTGACCGACAATGGGACGTCGCTGCCGATCGACTTCAACAAGAACGAAACGGCCAACGGGGAAAGCGCGACGACGAATTTTGTGGTGTACGATTCGTTGGGCACGCCGCTGACGGTGACGATGACGGCCGTGCTCCAATCGACCGCGCCGGACGCGACGACATACCGCTATTTCTTCAACAGCAACAACAATGATGGTTCGAGCACGGCGCTGGGATCCAGCACCCTCGTCTTCAACAGTAGCGGTGTCGTAACGTCGGGTGGCCAGGGCAGTTTCTCGATCAATCGCAGCCAAACCGCGGCCGTGAGCCCTCTCGTGGTGAACGTCAACTTGGCTAACATCTCCGGAATCTCTTCCACCGCCGCCGGAAGCACGCTGTCGCTCCAGTCGCAGAATGGATCGGCACCGGGAACTCTCACCAGTTTTGTCATTGATCAGAACGGCGTGATCAACGGAGTTTTCGATAACGGCGATACGCGAACGCTGGGCCAAATTATGCTGGCCACTTTCGCGAACGAGCAAGGACTGGTCCAGTCCGGCAATAGCACATTTGTCGACGGGGTCGGCGCGGGACCGGCGAACTTGACTAAACCCAACACGTTCGGCGCCGGTTCGTTGCAATCGGGAGCCATTGAGCTCTCGAATACAGACATTGGCACCAGCCTTGTCAGCCTGATCACCGTGTCGACCAACTATCAAGGCAACGCCCGAGTGATCAGTGTCGTCGATCAGCTCGTCAACGACTTGCTGCAATTGGCGCAGCAGACGACCTGATCCCGGTCGAGGATGCTCCCATGATCAAGCTGACGCGACTCAACGGTGAAGAGTTTGTCGTCAACGCCGACTTGATCCGCTTTGTCGAGGGGCGACCGGATACCTACGTCACGTTGCTCTCGAACGAGCGCGTGATCGTCAAAGAACCGGTTGCCGAGGTGGTGCGGCGGGCGATCGCCTACTCACGAGCGGTCCGCTCGTTGCCCACCATCGTGTGAAGTGAGTGCGCGACGTGTGACTTTGCCGCGTCGGCAAGCAATCGGACTCGTAGCGGAAGTGCCGAGCGAGCCTTAGACGCGCGTAGCGGAGATGCGGTCGCGCTCCCGATGCGAATCGGCATCATGCGCCTTCCCGGCCGATTTGCTACAGCGCTCAAAACCGATACGCCGAAGATGTTGGCGGCGAGTGCTCGTTCGCTCCCTCGACGGAACCAGTCCGTCCCATGGTCGGCCGGTTTGTTGCCGTTAGAATTCCGTTTTCGTCACCCAATTAGCGCCCACCTTCATGGTTGTCGTCGCTGGAATTGCCGTTGTGCTCGGTTGTGTGCTGGCCGGATTCACGATGTCCGGCGGCCACATCGGAGCGCTCATGCACCCGTCCGAGCTTGTCACGATCGGCGGAGCGGCACTGGGCGCGATGATCATGATGTCACCGATCAAGGTGCTCAAAGATCTGGCGAAGGCCCTGTTGACGATGCTCAAGGGCAGTCCTTACGACAAGGCCAGTTATCGCGAACTCTTCAAGCTGATGTATGACCTGCTGCGAATCGCGCGGCGCGACGGTCTGTTGATGCTCGAGCGGCATGTGAGCGATCCGCATCACAGCGAGGTCATCAATCGCTATCCAAGGATCGCGGGCAACCATCACGTGATGGAGTTTATTTGCAACGGTCTGTCGCCTCTGGTCGACGGTGCGACCCCCGAGCAAGTGTCGGGGCTGTTGCAAGCCGAGATGCGGATCCTTGAAGAGGAGCATCATGCTCCGATCAACGTGCTTTCCAAGACGGCCGATGCGCTCCCGGGATTCGGAATTGTCGCGGCCGTTTTGGGAATCGTGATCACGATGGGTGCCATCGATGGACCGGTGCAGGAAGTCGGCCACAAGGTCGGTGCGGCTCTCGTCGGAACGTTCCTGGGGATTTTGCTCTCGTACGGCTGTTTCGGCCCCCTCGCTTCGCGGCTGGAATTTATGGGAGCCGTCGAGTTGGGGTTCTTTCGGGCGATCTCTTCGATCGTGATGGGAGCTGCCCAAAGCCAGAGCCCGAAGGTGGTGATCGAGCAGGCCCGCCGCGGCATCGGTACGGAGTTCCGCCCGACTCGAACCGAGATGGAAGAACTGTTCAAGGAAGTCGACGCGACGTAGGCGGCGCGACCGCCCTGAGGTAACTCGGAGAGGGAACGGGGTCGATGGCGGGCAAAGGGGGCGGCGCCTGGAAGGTCGCTTACGCGGACTTTGTCACCGCGATGATGGCGTTCTTCCTGGTGATGTGGATCGTCGGCCAGGACAAGCCGGTCAAACAGGCGGTTGCCCAGTATTTCGAGGATCCCCTCGGAATGGACAAGGGCTCCCGCTCGACCTCGCTACAAGGGCCCGAAGATTCGACGACCATCGGCGCATTCGAGAGCGGACTGGGTCCCGCTCGCGGATTGGCGATGGCTCAGAATAAAGTCGTCGGTCGCCGCAGTATGGCCGGCGTCTCAGCCCGGAAGCCTCCGCACGTTGTCATTTTCCGGCATTTCAACCGGACCTACAGCGTTGGCACGGTCATTGTGTTCCCTCAGGAAACGGCAGCCTCACTCGACACTGCAGCCAAGGAGCGGCTCGACACTCTGCTGCCCTTGATCATGGGCAAGCCCAACAAGATCGAAGTGCGGGTCTATGCGCCCCGCCAGGCGCTCCCCAAGGGGAGCGCGTTCGGCGAATCGTGGCAGCTCGCCCGCGAGCGCGCGTTGGCTACGATGAAATATCTCAGCGACCACGGCATCTCGGCCGAGCGGCTGCGCATGAGTCAGGATGGAGCGCTCGAGCCTGACACGCTTTACACCGGCGAAAAGAAGCAAGTTCCCAGCGCGCGGGTCGAGATTTTTGCCTTGGACGAATACGTCGACAAGGAACGTAATCCGTCGCCCTTGCCGGTGGCGGAAGGAGGCGAGCCGCCGGAAACCTCCGCCGCGGCTGCCGAAGATCCCAAGACCCATTAGAGCCCGCCCCACGGTCGAAATAATTCGCGTGCGCCGACTGGTTTTGGCTGGAGATCTCGGGCGTCGCGCCGCCGGCAATCTCGCGCCAGTCCGCACGCGAAAAATCGCTTTGCTCGGGTTGTGCGTGTCGGCCAAAAGGTAGCGGTCGAACGGCACACTGCGGCAAGCGGCGAGTCCCCGGTCCCGATTGGTCGATACCCTTCTGCCCGACAACAAGGCTGACGACGAGATTCCAGGGACGGCAACAGTGTTGCTTCTAAGACGAACACCCCTCCAATGCACGCGACCGTTGACGACGTCCGGACGTTGGACGATTTGCGACGTTTCATCCACCGGACTCTGTGCCAAAAAGAGAATTTGCTCGACGACCAGTACCGCACCGCCGAGTTCCGATTGATCCGTGGTGATCAGATGTGCGGGTTGCAGTTCTGCCTCCGCGGACCGCGAAGCGTTCGGCTGGCCGCCGTCTGGGTGGCCGACCACAACCTGATTTACCTCTACGACGCTTGCGGCAAACGGTACTCGAAACTGCGGCTGAAGAACGTGGTCGCATTGCCGGCACAAGCACCCGCCGCCTGAGCACCACGCCGGCTCGGGGTGGATATGATCGGCCGTATCGCCGTTCGTCCGGCTGCGGCCCACGGTTGCTGCCGTCATCGAGCTTGGCGAAAATCAAATCGCCTTGCGGGGCCGGCGATGCGGCCGACGCTTGGTCCGAGCTGCCGACGCTGGCAGGTCCCGCGGTTGGCGCGAGCCGCATTCTCGGAATATCCCAACAAGATTGGGCAGCCGCACGCAGGCCGCCTGATCCAAGGAACGATTCCGATGAGGCTTCGAAGACGAGGCGAACTCGCGCTGGCGCTGCTGATCGGGTGGACGGTCAGCGGTTGCTTCACACCCGCTGAAAGTCCGAAATCGCAGACCGAGTCCCAATCGGATTCGTCGTCCGATAAACCGGAGAACTCTGCCAAGCCCTCGTCCAAAGCCGAGCGGCAAGTCGCATCGATTGGCAATGCGGGTGCGTCGAAAACGCCCACGGCCGTGGCAAAGAATGAATCGTCGGCTGCGGCGGAAACGGCCACACTCGAGCCGTTCAAAGCCCCGTCGTTGAAGGAACTCGATGCGAAGGCTGAGTGGCAAGCCCAGCCGATCCTCGACGGACTGGAACTGATGCGCGAGCGGCAAGCACTCGAAAAGCCGCTGGCCACTGTCGACGAGGCGCTCTCCCTGCAGAATACGAATGCAGAGGCCAATGCCAAGATCAACAGCGCTATGGGCCGCCTGCCCGCCAAGGATTCGGACGTCGATTGGAACGGCTCATTCATCCGCAGCATCGCGGCAGACGTCAAATCGACCAATCCCGTGTTGATCAGTTCGATCTACGAGTTCGAGCTGACCAATCTGACGGGCCTGGCACTCTTCAATTTCGACTGGAGGCTTCAGCCGTTCGTCTACAAGGGGACGATCAAGAGCTGGCAAACCAGCAAAGACCATCTCTACGACAAACTGGTCCTGCGGGATGACATCACGTGGTCGGACGGCCAACCCGTCACGGCACACGATGTGGTCTTCTCATTCAAACTGATTTTAGACCCGCGGGTGCCGATTCCCGCGGTTCGCTCGGGCGTCGACCAGATCCGCTGGATCGAGGCGTACGACGACCATACCCTGGTTTATTTCCACAAACAGGCCGCCCCCACCAACGTTTGGAATCTCAATTTTCCGATCCTGCCCCGGCACATCTACGACAACTACGGCGACGACGTGACGCTGCAAAACAGCGAACGGTTCGTGAAATACGAGAACGAGCCGGTGGTGGGCGGCCCGTACGCGGTTAAGGAGAGACGGCGAAACGAAGAGATCGTGCTCGAGCGTCGCGAGAACTACTTCATGTATCGCGGCAAACAAGTTCGCCCCAAGCCGTTTCTGAAAACGATCCGTCTCCGCGTCATTCCCGACCAGAATACGGCACTGCTCGCCCTGCAGAACGGCGACATTGAGGAGATGCAATTGTCTCCGCTCTCGCTCTGGCGGACACAGACGGTGGGGAACGATTTCTACAAGTTGAATACCAAGGCGCAGGGAGTCGAGTGGACGACAATCCAATTTATTTGGAATTGCCAGACGCCGTTTTTTTCCGACAAGCGGGTGCGCAATGCGATGTCGTACGCGATGGATTACGACGAGATGCTCAATACCGTCCTTGGCGGTTTGGCGTCTCCCTGTTCCGGGCTGTTTCACCCGGACGCCTGGATGGCCGCACGGCCCGCGCCGCAGCCGTTCAAGCAGGATCTCGACAAGGCCGAGGCCCTGCTGAAGGAAGCGGGGTGGGAGGATCACGACGGCGACGGAATTCGCGATAAAGTCATTGAAGGCAAGACTGTCAAATTTGACTTTGACCTGGCCTGCGCGAGTTCCGATCCAGACGGTATCCGTATCTGCACGTTACTCAAAGAGAATCTCGATCGACTGGGTATTGCTTGCACCGTGCGGCCGTTGGAGTTCACGGTCCTGACGCAGAAAGAGCTCGACCACAAATTCCAAGCGAGTCTCGGCCGCTGGGGAACAGGGGCCGATCCCGACACCACGGAATACATCTACACCACCCAGGGGGCGACGCGGGGCCGCAACTTCGGGTCGTATTCGAACCCCGACGTCGACGCGCTCTATCGGAAGGGTAAAACGGAGTTCGACCGTGAGAAGCGGGCGGAAATCTACAGACAGATCCAGCGCCTCTTGTGGGAAGACCAGCCCTACACTTGGCTCTACTACCGCAACTCCCTCTATGCGTTTGGCAAAAGAGTGCGCGGTTACGTCTTCAGCCCCCGCGGTCCCTTTAACTATTCTCCGGGGATGGACAACATCTGGAAGCCGGTGCACTGAGCGAACAGGGGATTAAGTCTTAGCGACAGTCGCTCCCCCATTTTCCCTCGCTTGGCACTTCACTCCTCTCCGCGATCCTCACGATGCTCGCATTTCTCGTACGCCGGATCCTGATCGGCGCGGTCACGCTGCTGTTGATCACGTTCATTATCTATGGACTGATCCGCAAAATGCCGGGCACGCCGCTGACGGTGAACCTGGCGGAGATCGATCCCAGCAAGCGCCTCTCGCAGGAAGATCTCGATCGTTTGAATAAGGCCTACGGCTTGGACAAGCCGTGGATGACCGCCTACGCCTACTGGCTCGGCAACGTCTTCCGGCTCGATTTCGGCTCGTCGTTCACCTTCAAACAGCCCGTGCTGCGGGTGATCGTCGATCGCATGCCGGCGACGCTCGTGCTGTCAATCACGTCGATTTCGATCAGCTACGTCGTTTCGATCGGGTTGGGTCTCTTTTCGGCGGCCCGCAACGGGAAGATCGATGAGCGATTCCTCAGTGGTGGACTGTACTTGCTCTACTCGCTGCCAGTCGTCGTCGCGGCTGTGTTTCTGCAGTATTGGTTTGCGGTCCAACTCCGGTGGGTGCCGATCTACGGTATGCGGTCGACCGAGATTTACGAGAGCCTGCGCACCTTCGAGCGTGTGAAAGACATTCTCTGGCATTCGGTGCTGCCGATCGTGTGCGAAACGTACGGCGTGCTCGCCTATTACACGCGGTTTGTGCACGCCAACTTGGACGAGGTGATTCGCCAGGACTACATCCGCACGGCGCGGGCCAAAGGCGTAGGTCCGGTCGGCGTACTCGTCCGCCACGCCTTCCGCAATACGCTCATCCCGCTGGTCACGATGCTGGGACTTACGCTACCCGCGCTCTTGAGTGGCGCGATCATCATCGAGCGAATCTTTGCCTGGCCCGGGATGGGGCAGCTCTTTTTCAACTCGATCACCGAGCGCGATTACCCAGTCATCATGGGCCTGGTGTTAATGTTTTCGATCCTGACGCTGGCCGGCCAGCTGCTGGCTGACATCTTGTACGCCCTCGTGGATCCGCGGGTGAGACTTTCGTGAAAGACCGACGCCAAGACAATTCCGTAAGGCGAGGAATGCGTCGATGAGCGCGGTCCTCTCTGCACGAGCCACGCGCGTTCCCAAGTCGCCTGGATTCTGGCGCGAGACGTGGACGCGGTTTCGACGGCAATGGCTGGCTTCGG
Organism: Planctomycetaceae bacterium; assembly: GCA_035687365.1. Taxonomy (GTDB): domain Bacteria; phylum Planctomycetota; class Planctomycetia; order Planctomycetales; family Planctomycetaceae; genus DASPSM01. Next base: position 15,249 of record DASRXU010000372.1, read on the forward strand.
CCGCGCTCGTCTACATAGTCTTTCTCGGACTAGTGGCGATTTTCGCTCCGGCTATCGCGGGCACGAAGCCGATCGTTTGCCGCTACAAGGGACACCTCTACTTTCCCTGCTTGGGATACTTCCGATCCGAGTGGGAGAATCCGATCTTTCAGCGCGACGGATTTCGCAGGGAATTTACTCCCAAGCGATTTCACGCCAAGGATCCCCAGAGTTGGCAAGTTTGGCCCCTCGTTTACCAAGACCCCTATCGCCGCGTGCGGGCCGACGAATGGCCCGGCCAACCCGCCAATCCGACACACGAAGACGGAAGGCCCAATCGCTTCAATTTATTCGGCACCGACGAGAACGGCATCGACGTCTTTGCCCAGATGGTTCACGGCACCACGATCGCGCTCTTAGTTGGGTTCGTCTCGATGGGAATCGCCGCAGCCTTGGGGATCACTCTCGGAGCGCTCGGCGGTTTTGCCGGCGGAGTGGTCGACATGCTGATCAGCCGGCTGACCGAAGTCGTGCTGTGCATTCCGACGCTAGTGTTGATCCTCGCGCTGTTGGCTGTCGTCGAGCGTCCGAGCATCTGGCACATGATGATTGTGATCGGCTGCACCAGTTGGACGAGCATCGCGCGGCTGACCCGCGCGGAGTTCTTGCGTCTGAAGCAGATGGATTTCGTCGCCGCCGCGCGGGCTTTGGGGCTGAGCGGTTTTCGCATTGTCTTTCGCCACATCTTGCCCAACGCTTTGACGCCCGTGCTCGTGCCGATCGCCTTCGGAGTCGCCTCGGCGATTCTGATCGAGGCCAGCTTAAGTTTCCTGGGGTTTGGAACGCCGCCGCCGAACCCGAGCTGGGGAACGCTGCTCAACGCGGGGCGCGAGGATCGCGACCTGTGGTGGCTGATCTTCTTTCCCGGCACAGCGATCTTTCTAGTGGTGCTCGCCTACAACTTGGTCGGCGAAGGCCTGCAGCACGCCACTGATCCTCGCTTGCGTCAGAGTGAGGCCTGACCGTCGTGGCATCCACACCTCTGCTTCAAATCGACGGACTGAAGACGACGTTCAGGACAGCGCCGCATCTCGTGCGCGCGGTCGACGGAATCGAGCTGGTGATTGAAGAAGGCCAGACGCTGGGGCTCGTGGGCGAATCGGGTTCCGGCAAGTCGGTGACTTCCCTTTCAATCCTGCGGCTCTTGCCGGAGGGCAATGCGCGGATCGAGGCTGGGCGGATCGCTCTCTTGGGCCAGGATCTCGTCAAGTTGCCGGATCGACAGATACAGAGCATCCGCGGCGGGCAGATCGGCATGATCTTTCAAGAGCCCGGAACGTCACTCAACCCTGTGTTCCGTGTGGGTCGCCAAGTGATGGAAGCGATCCGCATCCACCAGAACGTCTCGCGTGAAGTTGCCAGAAACCGGGCGCTGAAATTGTTTGAAGAGGTCGGCATCCCCGACCCCGCGCGCCGACTCGACAGCTTTCCGCACGAGATGTCGGGCGGTCAGAAACAGCGGGTCATGATCGCGATGGCCCTCTCGTGCAATCCGCGGCTACTGATCGCCGACGAGCCGACGACGGCACTCGATGTCACGATTCAAGCTCAAATACTAGAGCTACTCCGCCGACTGCGCGATGAACGGGGTATGTCGATTTTGTTCATCTCGCACGACCTGGGCGTGATCGGCGAGATCGCCGACCGCGTGGCCGTGATGTACCGCGGCAAGATCGTCGAGAACGCGCCGGTCGCCGAACTGTTCGAGAATCCGCGACATCCGTACACGAAGGGCCTGCTGGCTTGCCGCCCTAAACTCGGCTCAAACGTGCGTCGGCTGCGCACGGTGAGCGACTATATGGAGGTGCAATCGCTTCCCGACGGCGCGATCCGCATCATCGAGCGAACACTCAGCAACGCGGCCGAGATCGACGCTGACGAGCACGGACGGCTGCTGCACCCACGCGCTTTTCTGGAGCAACTGAATCGTCTACCCGATGAGACGGCATCATCGGGTGGCACGCGGTTCGTGCCGCCGGGGACCCGGTCAATTTTGGAAGTGGCCGATCTCAAAGTCCATTTTCCAATTCGCGAGGGCCTCTTCCGCGGAACGACCAGATTTGTGAAGGCTGTCGACGGGATCACGTTCGACGTCTACCGCGGCCAGACGTTGGGACTCGTGGGCGAATCCGGTTGCGGCAAGACGACCACGGGCCGCGCCATCTTGCGACTCGTCGAGCCCACGTCGGGCGTCGTCCGCTTCGATGGGGTGGCCTTTTCAGACCTGAAGGGAACCTCACTGCGACGAATGCGCCGGCGGATCCAGATCATCTTTCAGGATCCGTACAGCTCGCTGAATCCGCGGATGACGGTCGAAGCGATGCTTGCCGAGCCGATGCGAGCGCAACGCTTGGCGCGGTCGCGTCGCGAACGCCTCGACAAAGTCGTCGCACTACTCGAGGACGTCGGGCTCGAGTCGACACATTTGCGGCGCTACCCGCACGAGTTTTCCGGCGGTCAGCGGCAGCGGCTTGGAATCGCCCGGGCACTGGCCGCCGAGCCGGAATTCCTCATTTGCGACGAATCGGTTTCGGCACTCGATGTCTCAGTTCAAGCGCAGGTGCTCAACTTGCTCAAAGACCTGCAGCGCGAACGCCATCTCACCTACATCTTCATCAGCCACGATCTGAGCGTGGTGAAATTCATGTCGGACATGATGGCCGTCATGAACGAGGGCCGGATCGTCGAGTTCGGCCCGTCGGACGACGTCTATGCCCATCCGCAGGACGAATACACGCGCCGACTGATCGCAGCCATCCCCGAAGCGACCTTGGAGAGCATCCTGCGCCGCCAAGAGCATCGCCTGGCCGCCTCGCAATTGCGCGGTGCGAAATCCTCTCCGGACTGAACGACCCCGTTGCGAGCGGGCCCAGAATGCTTCACCAAAGTGGTTGGCGGCCCTGCAAGCGGCGCAAGAGTCCGATCTGGCCGGCGTGAATCATCTCGTGCTCCGCGCACCAGGCCAACGAGCCGCCCTTGGTCGAAAAGCGGGAATGCGGCGTGGTCGTCGGCTGGTCGAGAAAGGGGTCCTCAAGCGTTGGAATCTCTTCCAAGACCTGTCGATGTACGGCATCGAATACGTGACGAATTTCCGTCACCGTCGGATAGGCTATCGGGTCGCCGACCGGCACAGAGCCGCGACCGAACTTCTCCCGAAACGCCATTGGGAGCAGCCGTTCGTCGTCAGCGCGCTCTCCCCGCATGCGCTCGAGGGCCAGGCGGTACTGGGCGAATGCGAGATGGCCGACCTGCCAGGCAATATGAGTGACTCCCTCGCGCGGCATCCAAAACCAGTCAGTCGGCGAAGTGCCAGAGAGCAAGTGAAGCGTGTAGTCGCGGGCACGGCTGATCGATTCGAGCAGGCTAAGCGCGCGGGCCATCTGGGCGATCTCCCGATCCGGATCGACGTGGACCGCGCAGCGCGCCCTCCAGCGAGGTCAGGTCGCGGTTCAGCGCCTCGACGACCGCCGGCGACAGATCCTCGTCGCCGAATCGCACCCGATAGAAAAAGTCGACGAGCCGCGGCGGCAGGTCGGGCAATCCGTCAGCACTCACCACGACTTCGCGAATCCGAGCGCCGACCGATCCCGCAAATTCTCGCTGCGTTTGGTGGCTGGAACGGACCAGGCCCAGCTGACGGCAAAGTGCTTCAAACCGCTCATAAAAAGCGATGCGGATTTGGCGGGCCGAACTCTGACGCTTCCACAGTCCGACCAGGCGGTTCCACATCCGTTTTCGCAGCCGAATCAGCAACGCCAGCGCGGTGAAGAAGCTCCCGGTCACCGTGGCCGCAATGATCCCCTTCACGGTAAACCACTGAGTCGGATCGGTGGCAAAATCGATGACCCCGTAATACACGTTCGCGAGAACTGGGCGATCGCCACTACGAGGGTTCCACCAGTTCAGAATGGCATCTTGGATTGGGACATAGAACGCAGTCTGCTGCTGATTGATGTTCATATTCATCAGCTGAGACCAGGTCGAGTCGACGACCGAAGCCAGTTCGTGGACCGATTTCACGGGTGCGGCGAAACTGGCAACGCTGACATCCCGGGCCGCGGGCGTAGGATCGAGGGTCACCCAGCGATCGCCACCCAAGAGCGCCTCCACCCAAACGTGGGCGTGTCGTTGCTCGACCTCGAAGGCGCCTGAGATCGTGTTGATCGTGCCCCCCTTGAAACCGGAAACCATCCGCGACGGCACGTTGACGGCCCGCAGCATGAGGGTTAGGGCCGACGCAAAGTATTCGCAATGCCCGGCCTTGCGATTGATCAAGAAGTCTTCAACGGGATCGACTTTCGGGTCCCTCGTTGAGGCGTCGAGCGAATAGACGTATTCGCCACTGTCTCTCAGATGCGCGCACAGCAGATCGACCAGCCGGCGCGCTTTCGCCGCCGAGCCTGGGTTGGTCGGATCGCCGGTGATCTGTTCGCCGCCGGTCACTTTCAGCGTTAGCTCCTTGAGCTTCTTCAAGCCGTCGGGAAATTTCAAATAGGAAAGGCGCGGGTCATTGAGGTCTAACGGGTTGATATCGACATGGCGTCGAGTCTTACCCAACATTTCGGCCGCCTCTTCTCTGGGTGGAGAGAAGACGACATAGGCCAGCGGCTTGTCGGACGCGACGGTATCGGGGCGGAACATTTGCCGCGACGCAGGGATGGTCTGCACCACATCCTGCGGGTTGGGCAGCGCGACTGCCTCAACCGGGTGAATGGCGAACAGCAGCGACGTTCCAATCGGGTCCATCAGAATCTGTTGGCGGACCACATTCCCCGATTGGGGTCGCTTCGGCTCGGGCACCCAGGTTGTCAGGTGGCCCGAGCCCTTCCAAGTTGCATCTTCATAGACTTCCAGCGTCGCACCCCGAAACAAGGGCTCTTCATATCCGATTTGGGCGCAGTACTCTTCGACGTCGATCGGACGATT
>DASRXU010000373.1:0-5716 GCA_035687365.1 Planctomycetaceae bacterium
GGGCCGCAATGTGACGAACGTGGCCCATCTCACGCTAGCGGTCGGAGTCGCGCTGGCCCCCGATAAAACCTCGCTGCCAATTGTCGACTCCACGCTGATTGGACGCACATTCAACCTCGACGTACCTGCATTGGGGCCGCCCGGCCCGGCAACGATCGTGGCACTAAGACCTTGTCCGCCCATCGAAGCAGGCCCGGGGCGCGTCGTGACGGGATGGTTTCGGCACCCGTCCGCCGCGACCATCGATTTAGTCGTTGACGTCGAGAAAAGGCCGTTGGGGACGACCGACAATCACCCCTTTTGGAGTGAGGATCGGCACGCGTTCGTTCCGGCCGGTGAGCTTCGAGTCGGAGAAACTCTGCGGACGGCTTCCGGCAATCAGACGCATGTGATCGCGAAGACGACTCGCGGTGTCACCGAAGACGTTTTTAACCTCGAAGTTGAAGGAATGCACACTTACTTCGTCGGTGACAAAGGCGTCCTCGTTCATAACAAAGGTGATCTCATTACGGGGCCAATAAAAGAAGCGGGCGAGAAATTGGCCAACAGCCATACCCGTTCGGACGACACTAAAAAAATGTGGCAAGCGCTCAAAGCACTTTGGAAAGGCCAACCGCAAGTTGCCTCTGCGGGGAATCCACTGCCAGCAAACGACGCACCACCCCCGGGAGGCGCGCTTTGGTATCAAACGCAGGTGCTCACTGTGTTGAATCGATTTACCACAGCGCCGTTTTCGCAGACTGGGGCGAGGCCGGGCTTTAACTCGGATGCCGTAGGAGCCCTGCAGTCGTTGATAGTGCTCATCGAAAAGGGCAATTCGCCCTAGAGCCTTTTTTTTGGCGAGTTCAAGCTGCCCAGTTCCAACTGAGCCCTGTGGTATCGCGCGCGATGCAGGCATTCATTCTGGCGCTCGGCACGCGCGGCGATATTGAGTTGTTCTTGACTCTGGGATGCGAGCTTGTCCGGCGAGGGCATCGGGTCTATTTCGTTGCCGCTGAGCTTTACGAGCCCCGGATTCGCGAAGCTGGATTGTTCCCCGTCTCGCTCGGCGCCGGCACGCTCGAACAGGCCCAGGCAGTGCTGCGTTCGCTTTCGTCGGTACCAAAGGAACAGCGACCGGGCCGCTTTTACGAGCAGTGGATCGCTCCGCAGGTTCCACTCGCCGTCCAGCAGATCGAACGGTTTCCGGGCGAGATTGATTTTTTTATCTGCAATATGAAGCTGGGGCTGCGGCGTCGCGGCCGCATTCTTCCGGGAGCGGCCGTCACCTACGATCCACCTGATTCTCTGGAAGAGTTACGGAGACGCCGCGCATCCGAGCATGCCGAGCGTCTCATTGAAATTGTCGCCCTGCCTAAGGCGCTTCTGGATCCGAATGGCGTCTGGGACCCAAAATATCACTTTACGGGGTTCTGGGACGAACCCTCGTTCGCGGGTTGGGAACCGCCGGCCGATCTCGTTCGCTTCGTGGAAGCGGAGCCACCGCCGGTGGTTCTGACGATGGGTTCGATGGTCACCTTCGACGCCAAGCGGTTGGCCTCGACGCTTTTTGAGGCCCTCGGACGCGTCGGCAGTCGCGCGGTCGTGGTAGAAGGTTGGTCGAACTTTCCTCGCGTCGACGCTTTCCAAGACCGGTTGCATATCGCCAAAGAGGTTCCGTACGGCTGGCTGTTCGAGAAGACCTCCTGCGTGATCCACCACGGCGGAACGGGCACACTGGCAGCGGTCCTGAGGGCTGGCAGGCCGTCGATTTTGCTACCGCAACTGGCCTGCCAGGAGACTTTTGGAGAAATCCTGATTCGTGAGAATCTGGCGGCAGACGCGCTCGATGTCGAAACCGTAGACGCCGATCGTCTCGCCAGCGCTCTGCGGCGAGTTCATGAGGACGAACGATTACAACAGTCCGCTAGGGCCTGGCAAAAGCTGCGAAAGGCGGAAAAAGGGGTAGTGGCCGCTGCCGACCTGATTGAAGTACATTGGGAAAAACTCCGGCAGCCGCCAGCACGGTGAACTTTGGCCGAGTCTCCTTAGCTCGGTGAATGCGGCTGGCGCTGCCTGGCATTGCGAACTCGAAAATGTCGATGAGCATCGCTCCCTTCTCGGTCGCCAGAGCCGACAACGACCGACTCTTCGATGATCGGGGCCGGTCCTTTCTGGATCTTTTTTCCGGCCACGGAACCACCTGGCTCGGCCACGCTAATCCGCACATCGCCGCCGCGTTGGCAAAGCAGCTCCAAAACGTCTGGATCACCGGTGGTCTGCCGACTGCGGTGCATGATGAAGCAAAACAGTCCGTCGAGGCGTGGTTTCCGCCGTCACACTTCTTGGCCGGCTTTTGCTCGACAGGGATGGAAGCGGCGGAATTCTCGCTGCGCGTGGCGCGCGCGGTGACCGGCAGGAACGGGGCCGTCGGCTTTGAACAAAGTATGCACGGCAAGTCGCTGGCGACGGCGTATCTGGGGTGGGGCAACTACGGGGGACCAAGCCTTCCCGATTTCGTGCGACTCCCTTTCGTTCAAAGCTGCTCCGAAGAACTCATCTTGCGCCGGTTGGCCGACGTGTTGACGAGGCGGGCGATTTCGGCAGTTTTCATCGAGCCGTTGCAAGCATCGGGCGGCGGCCACGCCGCCAGCAAGTATTTCTATCCAGAGCTGGCCCGTCTCTGTTCCGACCAGGGCACCCTCTTGATCTTTGACGAGCTCCTGACTGGATTTCATCGCACCGGACCGCCGTTTTTCGTTTCAGATTTCCGGTTTGTGCCGGACATCATCTTGGTGGGAAAATCGCTTGGCAATGGGTTCCCGGTTTCGGGCGTGCTCGTCAACCGCCGCTATTCGATTACCCCCCCGATGCTGGCAGGAAGTACATTCTCGGGAAATGCACTGGCGGCGGCCGCGGTGACCGCCACACTGCGTCAAATGCGTTCCTGCAACTTGCCAGAACGCGTGCGCTCGATCGAGGCAATCATCGTCGAGCACCTCGCTCCGCTTCGCGAACGCGGGATCGCTCTGCGCGGTCGGGGCGCGCTTTGGATCTTGGAACTGCCCAACACGATCGACGTCGAGCGTGTGGTGCTCACCCTTTGCGAACGAGGGGTCGTTGCCGGATTTACGGGCCGCTTCATTCGGATTCTCCCGGCGGCAACCATCGACTTGGGCGAACTGGCTCGGGCCTGCTCAATCATTGCAGAGGAGCTTGAGAAAAAGACCGATGTCCAGCGCTCGCGGTGAACGCAAACTCTTGTTCGTCGTTTCCAACGACTACGGGGAATTGTCGACGGCACTTGATTTTCTCGCCGGGCAGCGGTTCGACGCGCAGATTCTGATTCCCGATCGGCTGTATCGCGCGAACCGCCTAAACCTCCGGTCCGCCTGGCGAGCTTACCACTCGGTCGCCGACATCCTCGCCCTCGCGGCCGCTCAGTCTCCCGATGTCGTCTTTCTATTCTCAGGCTATCTGTTTGTAATCAACGGTCTTTTCAGCCTGAACGCGCTGCGACAGCTCGTCACAGGGTTACAGTCGGGAATGTCCGCGGTCGTGACGAGCGATCCCTTCTTGGGACAGCTCTTCCGCCTCGAGGATTCGACCTTCGACCATCCCGCGAAGCGCGAGCTGATCGAGCACTTCGCACAGCTTGTCCCGCTGCTCGATAACGTGACGCACCTGTACCGTGTCGCGCCACGAGTCGGCGCGACTGCGGGATCGCTTTCCTTTTACAACAGCCGGGTTGTATTGGACAAAGCCGAACTGACTCAGTGGAGCGACAAAGCGATTAACGCATTTGGGTTGAACGAGGAGCTTAAGCGTTGGCTGTTCATCTTGTCCGCCGAGGACTACGCGGTCGGCGTCGCGCGCAGGGGAAAGGTTGCTTTCGATGAGCTCTTGGGCCGAAAGATCGCAGAGACGGCACAAGTCGGCAGGCAGCCCGTTTTGATCGCTCCTGCCGCCTGCATCGGCGCGGTCGGTCGATTTGTGTCGACACCCACCAATGCCCAGTTTGTCGACTTTTGCGACCACAGCACTTTTTTGTCGCTGCTCTACGAGGCCGAGTGCTGCTTCTATTGGAATTTGTTCTCGCATTCGATCATCGCTCGAGTGATGAACCACTTGCCGGTCCTGTTTTTCGACTACGGCCATCTCGTCCATGCCATGCCATCCTTCCTCAAGGTCGGCGTCGAACACTTCTACGCAGGAGTCGAGCCCCATCGCTTGCAAGCGGACGAGCCACTCACGGCGGAGCATGTGGCACTTGCCACGGTTGAACAAGATCGCCGGCTCGAAGAGGCGCGGCTAAGATTCGCAAAGTCGCCCGCGCCTGAAGAGGTTGTCGAGCTGCTGGTCACGCAAACAGATCGATAGTGGCAAGACAGGCCGCCAGCGAGCCAATTGAGCTTGGATTTGTCCTAACTGAGCGCACTGGTGATCAACGCATGGGAAACATCGTGATTTTTGGCACCAAGGCTTTTGCCGAAATTGCCCACTATTACTTCACTCACGACAGTCCCCATACGGTGGCCGCGTTTACGGTCGACGCGGCGTACTTGAAGGAGCCGATGTACAAGGGCTTGCCCGTGGTCGCATTCGAGGAGGTTGAGCGAGCGTTCCCTCCGGACGAACACGGGATGTTTGTCGCGGTCGGGTTTCACAAAATGAATCAACTGCGGGCAGAGACTGCAGCGCGGGCCGAGGCCAAGCAGTATGAACTAGCCAGCTTCGTTAGCTCGAAGGCTGACGTCGCAGCCGATCTCAAAGTCCATCCCAACACCATGATCATGGAGCGCGCGGTGATCCAGCCGTTTGCGCGCATCGGGAAAAATTCCGTCATTTGGAGCACAAGCCGAATTGGCTTCCACAGTTGCATTGGCGATCACTGTTGGATCACTTCAGCGCTGTTCGGGGAATCGGTGACGGTAGGCGACTACTCATTTGTCGGGCTCAATGCGACGATCGCGTCGTTCGTGTCGCTGGGCCGCCGCAATCTTATCGGCGCGGGAGCACTGGTCTTGCACGATACGAAGGACGGCGAAATCTACCGCAGTCGGGCGAGCAGAGCATCACGTGTTAAGAGCGACCGGTTGCCGCACTTCGGCACTTGAGCCGGGCACAGTGGGGCCATCCACCCGCGGCACGGCGCTTAAACCAGAAGCGGAATCGCGAAGCTGGGGCGCTCTTGATCCGACGCCAGGACCGGTGCGATGAGAGTGCCACGTGATGGCTAGAGACGGCGTGGGCGACCGCTCGCGATCCCTCTCGGAACTCCAAAATGGACAGGGGCGGAATTGAACCGCCGACACCAGGATTTTCAGTCCTGTGCTCTACCAACTGAGCTACCTGTCCGCCTGCGGGAAGCCCCGCATTAAGGTCAGAATCATAGGGCAGGCGGCGGGGCGTTACAACTGAAAGATTTCGCGGTGGTCTGCGGCTAACCCGTCCCCAGCAGGACGCTCAAAACGAGCATCGCCAGGACGCAAAACGCGACCACGCTAAACGTCCAATCGCGGTTCATCAACCAACCGATCGCCAGGACGAACACCCGAGCCACGGGCGTCAGCATCAGGACGAGCAGGCCCAGGTTGAGAATCGCAGAGCTGTCGCCCAGCATCGCGCGCGAGAACATGCCGGAGTCACGCGGGAACTTCACCGGCTGCCTCGTGACGGCCAAGACTCCGCCCAGCAACATCAGCGTGACGGCGACGGTCAGCCCGACCTGCAAGGT
>DASRXU010000374.1:0-9935 GCA_035687365.1 Planctomycetaceae bacterium
CGGAGAGACGCTCATTGTCGAAATGGAGACGAAGATCAGCATGCTGGCGGTCGTCGGCACGTTGGGGCCGATGATCGGCCTCTTGGGCACGCTCAAAGGGATGATCGCCAGCTTTAGCGCCATCGCCATGTCGGACACACAATTGAAGGCCAGCCAGGTGGCCGGCGGAATTTCCGAAGCCCTGGTTTTGACCTTCGAAGGGGTCGGACTGGCCGTACCTGCGATCTTCTTCTTTGCCCTCTTCCGGAACCGGGTTTCTTCGATCAGCACCGCGACCATGCTGGCGGCCGACGAGTTCATCCGCCGCACGAACACGCTCTTGCGCAGCAAGCCCACGACCGGTCCCATTGGTTCGTCACCTGGCTAAGGACGTTCAGCAAGACGAGACGCCGCGCCGTTCGGCCTCGAACGGCTCCGCCCTTCGCTCGGAAGCTCGAGTATGGCTCAATCTTCTGCCGACGTGACGTCCCAGCCGAACCTGACGCCGCTGTTGGACATGGTCTTTCAGCTGATCACGTTTTTCATGCTGGTGATCAATTTCAAGGATGCGGCCCTCGACCAATCGCTGCAGCTTCCCGTGCTTGGCTCGGCCCGACCGCTCGACACCAAGGGGCAGGAAGACCTGCTCGTCCTGAATATTGATGCCGAAGGACGGCTCAAGGTCTACGGAGTGCCTCGCGAAGTTCAGACCTATATCGCCGACGAAGCCCGGCAGGAAGAGGCCCGGCTCAAAGCCAAGAATACGCCGCTAAAGGCAGGCGAAGAATTGCCGACGATGGTGGTAATCCGGGCTGACCGGACAACGCCCTTCAAACTGCTCAACGACATCATCAAGACGTGCCAGAAGCACAACTATCGGAAGTTTGCGCTCAAGGCCATGAATCGACGAGAGGGACCCTGACATGTCCCGTCGCCGCCGCCGCTTGTCGCCATCGCAGGGCGATGTCGAGCTGAACCTGGCGTCCATGCTCGATATGGCGTTTCAGCTCCTGGCGTTTTTCATCCTCACTTTTCGGCCGTCGCCGATCGAGGGTCAGCTTTCGCTGCACTTGCCGCCGGCGGTTCCCCTCACAAACGTTGCGGCCGAGCGACCCGATGCGTCCGAAGCGGCGGAGGCGGGCAGCACCACCGCCAAGACACTCGAGGTGAGCGTGTTCGCGGACAACACGGGCGCCGTCTCGAGTGCTCAGGTCGGGCTGCGCGGCGCCTTTTCCGGCCCGGCCGACGCGACCAACCTGCACAAGCTCGATCAAAGGCTGCACGAGGCATTTGCCACCGAGGGAAGTCCGTTCGAGCAGATCGTGATCCGTGTTGCGCCGAATTTGCGGTACGAAGAGTTGATGAAGGTGATCGACGTCTGCACTCGGCAGAAAACGGCCGACGGGCAGATGCTGCACAAAATCAGCTTTGTCGAAATGTCCGGAACCGATCAGGCCAAGTGAGCCCCCCCGATGCGCCGGCGACGCGGTCGAACCAGAGTCTACGGTTCGTTTGCTTCGAACCCAGTGTCGGCCCTGCTGCGGATGGGCACGTTGCTGATCGTCCTCGGACTGATCTATTCATGGGCCAGCAAACCCCAGTCCTGGCGCTGGTTGGAACGCGAGTCAGGAACTTCGGACGCTTCCGCAAACGATAACCTTGCGAACGCGCTCACCCAGGCCACAACTGACAAGACGAGCAGCGACAAACCGATCAACGACACGGCGACCACAAAGGGCGCCGCAGGGTCCGGCACCGACACCGTTGTTCCCGCGGCCACCGATCTCGACAAAGCCGAGTGGGACAAATCCGCGAAGTTGTTTGAGGCTCTGTCGGACAAAACGGTGTTGGCCCCCGAAGAAATGTCCGCCTACTGGCGCTGCATGAAATGGGCTCGCGCCCAGACGTTTGCGGAAATGGACAAGCGCGCCGCCCGTGATGTCGCCTATACGCGTTTCTTCGAACAGCCGGACAAGTACCGCGGGCGGCTCGTGCGACTGCGTCTCCACATCCTGCGAATTCTCGATTGGGACGCTCACGAAAACTCGGCCGGCGTCAAACACGTCTACGAAGCGTGGGGCTGGACCGATCAATCCAACGCGCTCTATGTCACGGTCTTCAGCGAGTTGCCGGAGGGAATGAAGCTTGGCGAAAACCAGCACCAGGAGGGAGTGTTCGTCGGATACTTCCTTAAGGATCTCGGGTTCCAGGCGTTCAACAAGAATCGCGCGGCCCCGCTGCTCGTGGGCCGCATGCATCGCGTCGAGTCGGCAGCGCCCGCTCCGCTGATCGCCCCGTCCGACTGGAATTGGGTTTGGCTGCTGGCCGTTCCGTTCGTCGCGATTGGATTCTGGGCCGCATGGCTCCGCTTGCGCCGGAGCCGTCGCACCGCCGTACCAGTTCCCTCGCCCAGCGACGAAGCGGAAATGGAAGACTGGTTCCGCAACGAAGGCGGCACTTTCCCCAATAATGCGGCCGATTCGGCGCGCCTCGGCGACTTCTAGGTCCGCCTGCCGCTAAGCGTCAGGAACGGATGCCAAGCCCACGGCTCGGCGTGGGCAGGCATTGCAGGACATGCCCAAAGCTGTGGGCATGGCACCCGACAGATCGCATAGAAGGAGTGCGAGCACGAAGCCGAGCCGCAGTCCGTCGGCTTTACTTTGCGGCGGTGCTCTTCGAGGCAGTCTTCGTCGGCTCGGTCTTCGCAGCCGCAGACTTTTTGAGCAGGCGCGACAGCCGCGATTTCAGCCGCGAGGCGGCGTTCTTGTGAATCAAGTGGCTGGCGGCCGACTGATCCAGCTTCTTCGAAGCGAGTCGGACCGCTTCCGTAGCCGCGGCGGCGTCGGTCCCGGCGGCAGCAGCGGCGGCACGGGCCTTCTTCATCACGGTTCGCAGGGCCGAACGGGAGGAACGATTGCGTTCCCGTCGAACGGCCGCTTTACGCATCGACTTCCGGGCGCTGGCTGAATTGGGCATGCTCGTGTCAGCTTCTGATTTTGATCTTAGGGAACCAAGAACGAACCACGGAGTTTAGCGGCCGGCGGACCGAATTCCAACTCAAAGAGCCGCGCACGCAGTAAGCGGTTCCCACAACCGACTTCGGCTTTGGGCACGATTCCCTTCTCCCGGCGAGACGGTCCGGACCGATCGGGTCAGCCGTGTCCGGATCTGTTCCGCGAAATCGTCCGGACCTGATTCAGCTTTCGTCGCAAGCAACTAGCACAGAAAGGGTTGAAGCCGCTCCGTTCTCGATGCCCAGACTGGTCCAGATAGTTGGAATTGGGGACCTCAGCCTCAAAATTGCTCCGACCCTGACCTCCGCTCGTCGGAGTTGGGGTAACGTTCCGCGGGTAAGCTTCCCCTATATCAAGAAATCCTTACCCGCCTCGCCGGGTACGAGTTCGTTTACCCGGTGCGATCAACCTAAAAATCCTCAAGCGTGCCGCTTGGCAATGGACGTAAAAAAAGCCGGATGGAATAAGTCCACCCGGCGAATGCCGTGGCAGGGGATTTACAGCTAGACGCTGGCCCGTAGGGTCAGCCCTACCATTTCCAGACCGTTGGAGTGATGGCTAGCCAGTCGAGTTTTGACAGTGGGGACCGCCGCCCGCAAGAACGCCGGAAGCTTGTTGCGACTCACTCGGGGCAGGTTCGCCGCATCACAGAATCGACAGAATGCCGCCCACACGTCGCGGGTCAACACCGTGCCGGTCGGCACGACGGTGCAGGCTTCGCGGACGAATCGCCGAACTGCGTCGGGCACGGTTTTGCCGTGGTTCGCGCGGTCGATATCTCGGGTGATTATCAACACGCTCTTGGGGGTGACCGGTTTGCCGCTCGCCACACAGGTGTGACCCTCACGGGCCACCACCTTGAAGATTTGACCGGCTGGGATTCCCTGCCCATACAGTCCCGCGATGCGGTCCCGTAGGGACTGGCTCGCGATGAACCGTTTCCCGATGGATGCCCGCTTGCCGTAGAGCCGGCTCTGTCCCACGTAAATCATCGCCATAGCATCCGCAAAAATCTCACTCTCCGCGTCCTTCGCTGTGCTCTCACGCTCACCGGTTCGCGTCACCACAATCTCAACCCCGCACTTGGCCAGCAGTCGAGCGATCAGCGCGTAAGACCCTCTCGACAATCGCTCTTCGTGTTCAATGAACAGGGTTTTCAACCGACCGGACAAGGCAAGGTCAATGATTTTGGTCAGCCCGCGCCGTTCGGAGTTGATGCCCGAAGCCTGTTCTGAGATTTCCACGCACTCTTCGTCCGCGTGGTTCGCCGCCACATATTCCTTCAGACGAGCGGCTTGCCGCTCCAGGTTTTTGTCGATGCACTGCGACCGTGTACTGACCCGGCTGTAGCAGACACTGATTTTTCCCTGCGCCACGTCTTTCGGCGATTCATCGCCGCCATCCGTACCCAAGTCCACACCGAAGCACTCAGCGATGGCTACCAAGTCCACCAATCGGTGATTGCCCGGCGTTCGTCTCACCTCAACGCCGTTCACGGGGTTGTCAGCGTAGTTGCGGATCGTTTGGACCGACACGCCAAGCAATCGGGCTGCGGTCTGGACTCGGCAGAATTGGGACGAGCGCAAGCGCTCGACACCGGGACCGGGAGCGCAGAGAATTGGGGCCAGCATGACCGCGTACCTTCATTACGGGGTTGTGTGAGGGGCTGACAGCGATTCACAGTCGCCGTCAGTCCCGTTTTGTTTTCCGCGTCCAATCTTGAGGATTTGGACGCTCAAAGCATATCAGTCGAACCCGCCGGGTAAAGTTTACCCGCCGCGGACAACTCTCGACTCGGTCGCACGTTGCGGTCTGTGTTGGCTCACTCAGGCCAGCGGCCAGGCAGCCCGTCGAACCGGGTCCCCTACTCAAAGTGAGTGTCCGGACCCGACTTTGCTAACAAATCCTGTCCGGCGTTCGAGCCGAGGCGGCGGGAAGAAACGCTTGGCTCCTCTCAAAGGGGTCGTTCCCACCCCGTCACAGATCCGCTGAACCGCCCGGCGCGCACCGCGATCGCCTCGGCCGCACGGCCCCTAAGTCCAGCGTACCGGCAACAGCGTCGAGCGCGGATCCCGAGTTTCTACGCGAGTAGAAACAACTCGGAACGCTTCTGAGTGCGGTCCCATCGGTCAAGGAGTCAGTGGACCGCTGGACTGCTGATCGCGACTAGGAAGAAGAAGCTTAGCTCAACGACGATAACGAGCCACAGGAATGACTTAACAGGATGTGTGACGACTGATCGCCCACACTTCGCGACTAGTCGACGACATTGCACAGCTAGCGCACGCCCTCGCCAATAGTAGGCGAAGTACACAAACCAGAAGACCGCGGCCGGCGCTAGGACTGCGACCATTGCCGACGCGTTCATGTGTGGCCAGCGACCACGAATGGGCTGCGGGCGATCCTGCCACTCGATGATCCGTGCCGCGGCGATGACGCACAAAGCCGTGAGGATCAGGGCGCCGATGAATCCGCGAATCCACTTCTGATAGCGCATTTGTGTTCGTAGCCAGAGTGCTTAGGCTGCAAAAAGAGACTCCCGGCCTTTCCTAAATGTACTGGACGTGCCAAGAGAGGGTGGAACGAGGCAAAGTAGGCGCGAGCACTGGATGTCGGTCGTCTTCTAAGACAAACAACCGCTTACTGCGTGCGCGGCTCTTTAACGCCCGAATTCACGATTTAAGCAGGCGAGTGCGGCCGGCCCAGCGTCGCCTGCGACGACGGCGCAGATGCGGATTTCGCTGGTATTGATGAGCTGAACATTGATCGCGGCTTCGGCCAGAGCGCGGAACATCTTCTCGCCGACGCCCGTATGCGTTCGCAGGCCAATTCCGACCACGGAGAGCTTGGCCATGTCCTGGTCAAAGCTCAACTCGGCGCCCGGCCACTGTTCCAGCACCTCGCGAACCAGAAGCAAGCACGGCTCGAGGTCGGGACGCGGAACGGTGAACGACAAGCTGGCCCGGCCGCTGTGGCTGACGTTTTGCACGATCATATCGACCATCACGCCACCTTCGGCGACCGCGGCAAAGACCTCGGCAGCAACGCCCGGAATGTCTTTCACCTGACGGATGGTGACGCGAGCCTGGGCCGTGTCGAGGCATACGTCGCTGACGACGATATCTTCCATCGACGCAAGCTGCGCCACGACTTCGCGCTCGAGATCGGAGTTGGCGTGCCCATCGCCCGGCGGGCGCGGGGGTTGGCTGACGCCGACCGAGGGGGCCGTGGCGTGTCCCTCATGCAGCCGAAAGCCGGAATGCACTGCCTCGGCCGCTCGATCACATTGATCACGGCTGACCAAAATCGAAATCTTGATTTCGCTCGTGGTGATCATTCCGATGTTGACGCCGGCATCGGCCAGCGATTGGAACATCTGGGCCGCCACGCCGGTGTGGGTTCGCATGCCCAGGCCGACGACGGAGATTTTCGACACGTTCGTTCCGTGCTGCACGCGTCCCGCGCCCAGCTCGCCGACAGCCTGCTCGGCCGCGGTCAACGTATCCGCCAAATCGTCCTGGGGCACCGTGAAGGAAACTTCGGCACGCCCCGCCTGGGCCACGTCCTGAACCACCATGTCGATCGGAATTTTCAGACGGGCCATCTTGGCGAAGATCAGACTCATCACGCCGGGCCGGTCGGGAATATCACACAGGCTGACGCGCGACTCATTCCGAAGCAGGGCCACACCGGTCACGACGGGCACGTTGGAGTCGTCCGGGGGAGCGATGAGACTGCCGGCGCTTTGCGAGTACGCCGGTCGCACCCGCAGCGGCACGCGATACTTCTTGGCGAACTCGATCGATCGCGAGTGCATCACCCCCGCGCCGAGACTCGCCAACTCGAGCATCTCATCGTAAGAAATGCGATCAACCTTGCGAGCGGACTTCAGCAGCCGGGGATCGGTGGTGAACACGCCTTCGACGTCGGTGTAAATCTCGCACTCGTCGGCGCGCAGGACGGCGGCCAGGGCCGTCGCCGTCGTGTCACTGCCGCCGCGGCCGAGCGTCGTGATATCCAAGTCGCCGTCGATCCCCTGAAAGCCGGCCGCGACGACGATCTTGCCGGCATCAAGTTCTCGGCGAATACGATGCGTGTCGATTTTTTGGATACGGGCCTTGGTGTGCGTGCAGTCAGTGACGATGCCGATCTGGCCCCCAGTCAAACTGACCGCCGGCTCGCCAAGATCCTGAATGGCCATTGCGACGAGGGCCACCGACTCTTGTTCGCCGGTCGCCAACAGCATGTCCAGTTCGCGGGCGGAGGGAGTTGCGCTGACGTCATTGGCCAGCGCGATCAGTTCATCGGTCTTGTGACCGCGAGCGCTCACCACCATCACGACTTGATTGCCGGCCCGCTTGGTGGCGACGGCCCGCGCGGCTGCGGCTCGAATCTTTGCGGCGTCCGCGACGCTCGTTCCGCCAAATTTCTGAACGATCAGGGCCACGATGGTGAACTAACGCCGCTAGCTGCGGCCTAAGGTCGCGCGAAACCGTCACTCTTGAGCACGCAGTCGAAAGAATAGCAAATGCCGCGCGCAACGGAAGGCCGCGAGTCACCGCAAAAAAAGGCGAGCGGCCGGTGTCAGCCGGCCGGTTCTCAACAGCCTGCCCTTGAAGCAACAGACTTAAGAACCGGCGGGCTGACACCCGCCGCTCGCCTGGACATAGCTATGCCGTTAGGCGGCTCGGCTCATTTCGATGACGGCCGGCACCTTGCGACACGCGTCCACGAACTGCTCGAAGACTTGCATGTCGAGCGCAGAGGCCGATTCATTTTCCGGATGCCACTGCACGCCGACGGCCCACCATTCTTCGTCGACGGTTTCGTAGGCCTCGACCACCCCATCCGGAGAAGTCGCGCAGACGCGGAACGGCTCAGCCACCTGGTCGACGCACATGTGATGCTGACTGTTCACGCGAATTTCGCCGGGGCCATAGATGGAGTCCATCCGAGTTCCCGGAACGATTTCGATGATGTGCCGCAGAGTCGACTCGACCGGGTCACGGTGATGCAGCGGCTTCTGGAATTCTTCCGGAATGTGTTGGTGCAGCGTGCCACCGCAGACAACGTTGAGTTCCTGCATGCCCAGGCCGATCGCCAACACGGGAATTCGCATCTCGTAAGCCAGCTTGCAGAGGCGGCGGTCGAAATCCTCGCGTCGCAAGGGCATCGAGCGCGTGGCCGGGTGCCGTTCCATTCCCAAACGAATCGGATCCAAGTCGAGCGGGCAGCCGCAGAGGACCAGGCCGTCGAGCATCTTCAAGTACTGCTTGAGGTCGCGATCCTCGGCCAAGGGAGGTATGAGCGCGGGAAGTCCGCCGGCGGCGGTCACTGAATCGTAGTAGCCAGTGTTGTACCAGCTCAGGGGCACTACCTCTTTTTTCGCGGCCCGAAATTCTCCATTGATTCCGATGACGGGTTTGAACGACATGCGAATCCCTCCTTGGAAACGACTTCATCCTGAACTAACAGTGGGTCGACCACGCACACACCGCGCGGGTCACGAGATTGACGGGCAGGCCGCTGGCAATGCGGAGCCCAGTCACAGAAGCGGTGCAACGGATACTTGCATCGTGCAGGCGTTGCGCGAGGAGATTTCGTGTGCGGTCAGAAAATGCGGTGCCGAAAGCACAGGCCGCCCGCTTGAGCACAACGAATCCCTTCGTCTTGTCGAGAGCAGCGAATCGATCCATCGATTCACTTCGGAGAGACGAAACCTAGTTAGCGTCAAGACGGATGTCAAATAAATCGCCGATTTTGTGGCCGAAAATCCGATTTCCACAATTAGTTGGGGGCTACGGTCGGCCACAGGGTTACGCACGGAGGCAAAGTGTCCTTGTCGCCCCGGCCGAGCGGGACCAATTCCCGCATCGACTTGACTGGGTGCCATGCCCACGGCTCGGCGTGACGCTGTCCGGGAATTCGGTCTGTCTGGCTTCGAATTTCCGGAAGGTCTCACCGCTTGGCATCGGCATGCAACAGGACATGCCCGCTTAGCTGATTACTTCCTGCCATTGCGGGAACTGAGCCACAGACCAACGCCGAGCACCAGTGCCACGGTCGCCGCGACGACGACCGTCGCTGCGGTCCGAACGGCTGGGTCAAACTCGTAGTAGCGAGCCAGCACCGGGGTCATACCGTTGTCCTGGTGGCCGCGGTCTCTGGATCTAAACCGCCCCGGGGCACGACTCCAAGTTCGCGGCACGCGCCGCAAGGCTCACTAGGCCGTGGGCGGGTCGTTCGAGAATTCCCAGCGGATGCCTTCGCCCTTCCCATCGCCCAAAAAGCGAACGAGGGAGTGCTTTTGATTGCGATTCAGCGAGTTGATCGTATCGTGCAAGCGGCGTTTGGAATCCTGGTTCAATTGCGGAGCCAGCGGATCGTCGATCCGGGGGACCCAGTTCTCTTCTTGGAAGGCGGCCAGAATTGCTTCTTGATTGGCGGCCGGAACCTTGAATTCCTTGACGATCACGCGACCGACCCGCAACTGCTGCCGGTCGGAATCCCATGTCGGCGTCAAAGTGCCAGTCTGGCCGTTTGATTCCGGAGCGGGCCGCCTGCGGTTCACGGCGTTCGAATCGCGGGCATCGCTCGCGCGGCGGCGGGGCTGCGACTTTAGCAGCGCATTGGCATAGGTGATGCCTCGCTCGGCGATCACGAAGCAGGTCCGTTTGGAAAGCGCCAAATTCGTATAGTGTTGAAAGACGCGGCGATCGGCGTCCGGCGCGGTGACTTCGCGGGCGTGTCGGGCGAGTCCTTTGGCAACCAGCCAGCGACATTCGTTCGTGGTCAACCCCGCCCGGCGGAGAGCCGATAGTTCGACTGAGAATTGCCAAGTGTCGGCACCGACGTCCTGAGCGCAGGCGGCGGCGTCTGCCAAGAGTTGCAGCGCTTCGCGAATCCGAGGAGTAAACCTCGGCACGACGATTTCGACCGCCT
>DASRXU010000375.1:0-1606 GCA_035687365.1 Planctomycetaceae bacterium
TCGTGCCGGCGCATCATCCAAAAGCTTTCAGGGCCTCCGCACTATCCACGTGAGATCGGCGGATCGTTTTCCAAGCGTACGAATTCTACGCAACTGACCAATTCCTATACATGCCAGCGGCGCCACCGGTGACGAACAGAGCGGCGCCACTTTCGGTTCGAGGTGGTCCCTGAGCGGCGATTCCACCCGTCCCTTTTCAAATCTAGGCCGAGCGACGCCGGTTTCGATTACGCGCTGCGTCAGGCTCGTGCAGCTGTGCGATCGTGAATTGGCCGACGCGTGGCTCAAATTTTTGGGCCCGGCGCGAGGTGGTTGAGGAAAAACACGCGGCCAGGCGCATCAATCGGCCGTGAGCCTGAAATCAAGAGTTGCGCCGCCGTAACGAGCGCCTTCGCCGACAGGTCAATGGCTCCGCGTTGCCGGTCAGCGCTGGCACGTCGCTTGCTTATCATTTTCAGGTAGTCCGCTGCGTTGCGCCTGCGCGTTGCATCGGATCCGGCTGCTCCACCGCGAGTCGTGGTCGGAACACGAGAGGAGAGGCACGATGTGTGATCGTCATGGCGGCCTAGATTTCGCCGGTCTGACCAAGAGCGCGTTGAACCGTCGGACGTTCTTAAAGGCAAGCGCCCTCGGAACGATCGTGATGGCGGTGCCGGCCGGCATGATGGGGCTGCCCGGTTCTGCCCGCGCCGCCGCGACCATCAAGGGAACTCACGGCAACGGTTTCTGCAACGTCGCCTTCTTCATCACCCACGCGCGGCAGCTAGCCAAGGACGACGGCCTGACGCTTGAATTCGTCAATACCCCATCGTTCGCCGATCAGGTCACGTTCATCGGCACCGGACAGGTCGACGTGTCCGTCATGCCGTACACCAATTTCATGGCGCTCTACGACGCGGGCGCGCCCGTCAAGATCGTCGCCGGCGGCGGCGTGCAAGGCGTCTCAGTTATCGCTCAGCCGGGGCTCGACACACCAGACAAGCTCAAGGGCAAGACACTCGGGACCTTCCAGAACGATACGCTGGAGGTGTTGCCCTACGACTGGCTGAAGAAGAACGGGGTCTCCTACAAGGACGTTACCGTTCGTTACATGGACTCCATGGGCGACATGGTCGCTGCGTTCAAGGCAGGCTCGATCGACATTGCTTCGGTTATAGAGCCATATGGTTCGTCGCTTCTCAGCGACGTGAAAGGGTCTGTGCTCCTGTCCGACGGGATCGACATCTACGGGCCGGACTATACGGACTGCATCCTCGCCGCTAGCTCCAACCTCATTGAGAAGGACCCGAAGAGCGTCAAGGCTCTCATCAAGGCGATGCTGAAGGCGCAGCTTCTCTGGGAGCAGGATCGTGAGACGCTGCTCGGCGAACTCGTCGGCACCTATTACAAGACCTCGTTAGAGAACGCCCGGATTGGCGGCAAGGCTCAGCCGGCGAAGGTCGACCAGCGGGCTCAAACGGACTTCATATTGAACCGCGTCGATTCCGTCATGGCGATGGGCTACATCAAAAAGAAGCCGGGCAAGGACGCGATCGACTGGAGCCTTCTCGAACAGGCGATCGCCGAAAGTCCCGACGTTTACGCCAAGCTCAAATACAAATCCGCC
>DASRXU010000376.1:0-2448 GCA_035687365.1 Planctomycetaceae bacterium
GGGACTTGCAATAAGCTGGCGGCGAGGGCCAGGCCGCGAAATTGCTCATGATGCTCGAAGGCCAGCACCGATGCGAACGGAGCCCCGCGCGCGTAGCTGTGAACGACGATCCGATTGGGATCGATGTGGTACTCCTTCAGCGCGTTTTCGACGACGCGCCACGCTCCCACGAGATCGGTCGCCGTGAAGTCGGGACCGTCGGGCAGCGGGGCGACGATCAACAGCCGCCGCTCGGCACACACGTTTTGCCAGCGGTGCAACAGGGCCGCTTCCATTGAGTCGCGGCCCGGGGCGATCCAGACGATCAGTCCCCAAGTCTCTTTCGCGGAGTAGGACTCTGGCACGTAGGCCCAATAGTTGGCTTTTGTTTCGCCGGCGAGCGTATCGCGAAAATGTCCGATCTTCGGACCCTCGGACTTCTTGGTCGTTTGGTCCGCGGCGACGGGATTTTTCTCGGTCGGATCCTTGGCAGCCGCTTCTCTTGCGGGTGTTTCTTTAGTGGGCGCGGGCGCCTCTTTGGCGGCAGGTTCTTTCGGGGCGGTTTTCGCCACAAGATCTTGGGCGAGGGCTTTCAAGCCGACAGCCGCCAGAGCGGGCAGGTCGTGAGGGATCTCCTCGACGTCGGCCGTCAACGTCACTGGCACGGTCTTTTCGGCCTTGTCGTGGAGTACGCCGAGTTTCACGGTGGTTCCCGGCCGACCGCGCCGCACGAGTCCGGCCAACTGGTCGGCACTGGTGATCTCAGTCTCGTTCCATTTGCGAATCTGATCGCCAGCGGCGATCCCGGCCTTGGCTGCTGCCGACTTTAGAAAGACATACCGCACACCTACGCCGCGTGCGCCAGCGGCCTGCCGCAAGGGCAGAATCCCCAAAAGGGGTGGATCGTAAGGCAGCAGCTTGTCGACGAGGACCAGATCGGCGGCGACCTTTTCCTGACCTCGCAGGACGACGACGTGGACTTTCTCGCCCGCGTAGCGATGTCCCAGCGCCTGCTTGAGTTCGTCGTGCCGCCGCACAGGTTGCCCGTCGACTTCCGAGATGATGTCGCCCGATTTGAAGGCCGCCTTTTCTGCCGGTGAGTCGAACCGCACGACTTCGATCGTCGGCTGCTTTTCAACGCCCCCCTCTTTGACGGTGACGCCCAACAGGCCGGGATAGAGGTCCTTGCCCTTTTTGAGGCGCTCCACCGAATCCAAAACGTCGGCGTAAGGAATGGCGAAGCCGATGCCCGAGTCGTACCACTCGACGCCCGCCGTCTCTTCCTTTCCCGAAGGCGACAGCGGCACGATCAGCCCCAGCGCGTTGCCGGCCAGGTCGATCAGCAAGCCGCCATAATTCACGGGCGAAACATGCGCGTCGGTCTGAATGGCTTTGCCCCACACTCGCTTGAGCGCGCTTACAATGCCGACGGAGACGCTCGGCTCGGGACTGTCGTAAGTGCGGCCGACCGCGATCGCCCACTGCCCGACGCGCACGGGCTGACGAACGTCGGACCGCAGCGGCGTGAGGCTGGCGGCGTCGACTTTGAGTAGCGTCAACATGCGCAGGCGATCGGTGGCGACGACCCGCGCCGAATAACGGGCTTTGTCCGACTGCACGAGGATCGAACTGGGTTTCGAGACGAAGTTGAAGGCGCTCGACACGATCCAGCCGTCGTCGGAAACGACGACGCCGGTCGTCGCCGCAGTGGCTGCCAGCCGGCCGGCAACCCGATCGACGCCACCCACTGTTTGAATGCGAACCAGCGACGGAGCCAGGGCGCGGACAGCTTGCCGGAAGGCGGCTTCCTCCTGGGCATCGAGCGGGCCGTCCCCAAAGCCCCAAGCGGGGGCAGACGTCGCGAGGGCCGTCACAACGAGAGCGACGCGGAGCGTCAGCCGTTTGGAAAACAGGCCCTTCGAGAAAGCGTGCATTCAGCGATCCTGTTTTCCCGCGCGATCGGGCACGCGCAGCTCCAGAGGCAAAAGCTGGTCCTTGCGGCGGACCACCACGTGAATCAGGTCGCCCGGTTCCAAGCGGCCGAGAATTGTTTTTAGGGCCCGGTTCGATTGCACCAGCTCATCGTTGACGAACACGATCAGATCTTCTGGACGAATGCCCGCCTTGTCAGACGACGAGCCGACAACGACCGTCTCGACAAAAGCCGGCGTGCGATACACGACGTCGGGCACCAGGACCAGGCCGAAGTCGATCGCGGCGAAGTGCGGCTGGTTGGCGTCGGGTGTTTTGGGCGGGGGCAGCGCGCGGCCCGCCATGATGTCTTCGATGGTGCTGCGCAACTGGCTCATCGGCACCGCGTAGTTGACCCAGGTGTTGCTTTCTGAATTGAGCAGCTCACGGCCCAGCATGCCGACCAGCCGCCCGTCGAGCGTGGTGAGAGCGCCGCCCGCTGCGCCGGGATTGTTCGTCACCGAATCGACGACGTAGACCGGACCCTCGTAGGCCGCT
>DASRXU010000377.1:0-27889 GCA_035687365.1 Planctomycetaceae bacterium
CGAAAAGTCGCAGCAGTTCGTCCGACTTGCCCTTCGGGAACGGCGTGTTCTGAATGTTCAAGTTCCCCGGGGCGAGCCCCGCGAGCGTCATGGCGACGTCAGCGTCGAATCCGTTGCGTCGCGCGAGCTTCAGCGGCAACAGAATCTGCCGTCCCTGATTGACTTCCAGCCGCGACACCTCCGTCGACATATGAAACGGGGCCGACTCCCTCATCACGGACAGGGCCAGCGATTGGCCCAACCGCGATACGGCGGGCACCGTGGCTTCGGCACTCCACACGATCGAACCGGCCACCGCTTCGCGAACGACCTCGCGGGGAGCCGCCGCTTTGGCCGCCGCATCGCGCTGAGCTTGCGCTTGGGCTCGCTGCCCGTCGGCCTTGCTCTCAGACCGCTTCAGCAGTGCGACCAAGTTCGATCCCGACGCGCGTGCCGATTCCGCATCAGCAACGGCTTTAGCGAACGTCGCATTCTTCGGATCGGCCTCGGCCAGTGCGCGGTTGAGAGCAATCAGCTCGGTCGCCTTTTGCACGGCCTCCTTCCCGGCGGCAACTGCGGCGGCGGCTTTCAAGGACGCGTCGGCTGCTTTCGCGAGCACGCTCTCTGCGTCGGTCAGAGCGGCGACCTTCGCGGAATCGGTGACTTTCGCGATCCCAAAAACGTGGATCAAAGCCGACGACTCGGGGGCGTCATCCGCCGCGGTGAAAATCAGTTCGCCGGTCTTCGCATTGGCCGCCAGTGCCGAGCCACCGCAGGTCACGCCCTTGGGCAATCCCTCGGCCCGCACCTCGATCGGTTCGCGGAAACCGTCTTTGTGCAGCACCAAAATCTGGACGTCGCGGCTGTCTCCCTTGCGAAGGCCCACCGCCCAGGTCGAAACGGCCTGCACGGTTCCCCGCTTGGGATATTGCGGCAGGACAACGAGTTGAAAGTCGGGCTCTTCCGGCCGAATCGACAGCCGATAGACAAGGCGCGGATCGCCACGGCTCTCGAACGTGCGATCGCGCAGCATGATGCGATACGTTCCGTCGGCAGGCGCGCGGAATCGATAGCTCGGATCATCGGTGCGCGTGTCAAAGACGGCCGGCGCGATGTTGCTGTTGTCGTCATCGACGGCCGTCATCCGCGTGACCGATTCCTGACCTTTGGCGTTCCGCTCGACTTGTTCGACCACGAGATACGGATCGGCCTGTGAACCGATGCGGTCGGCGAAGACGTCGATGTAAAAGACCTGCCCCTCGCGAGCGTGGAACTTTACGAAATCGGTGTCGCCGGGAGCCTGAAACTGGCCGACGAACTCGCCGGGAGCGGGCATTTCCTGCGCCGTTTGTGGCGTGTCGTTCGGCTCGCGTTCCAAGATCGGGGCCGATCGCGTGAGAGCGATCAACACGGGGTTCGATTCGCCGAACGTCGTCTTCGCGACGTACGAGACGACACCCATTCCCGCGTCGAGCGACCGCAGCGTCGTGTGCGCGGGCGCGAGCGGCGCGGTGGCGGGGAGCGTGATTTCGACTTCGCACTTTTCGAGACGGTGGCCGTCGACTTTGACGGACGACGGCTCGCCACCCGGCAGGTTGCGACCAAACAGAGTGTATTTGGCGGTCGAGCCCGCGACGCCCGCCGGCGGGAGGATGAAATCGATGTGCGGAATCGAGCCGGCTGAGAGACGATATCCGTACTCCGCTCCGCCGCGATATAGGAAGTCGCGCACTTTCAAAAAGTACGTGCCGTCCGCGGGCAACACTGCGTCGACCACCGGATCGTGACGGACTTCTTGCCGCGCGTAGCCCAACCGGCGGCCCGCCTCGTCGGTCAGCTCGAGCACAGGCGACAAGCGCGAGTCGAGGTCGACCGCGCGGCAACAGGCGACGAACCGCTGCCCCTTCTTTCCAGCGAAACGGAAGACGTCGACATCCGTCTCGCCGTTCATCGTCCCGTTGACGACGCTGTTGAGGGGTAGAGGGTTGGCGCGATCGAGGTCGTTATTCGGTTCGACCTCGCGCGCCTCTGATTGGGATCCGACCACGAACGTTCGCGGATTCGACAGGCCGAACAGGCCCCCCGCGTACAGCTCGTAGACGCCGCTCGGCACCTTGGCGCCGATGGTTACGGAGAAGGTGTTCGGAAGGGGCTCTTTTTTGCCGCCGACGTCGCGCGTTTTTGGAATGGCGGTGATGCCCGGATGATTGAAAACGAGACGATCGGCCTCATCGAGATCGGCCGACTGTGTCAGCTCGAGGTCGAACGTCGTGCCGGCTTTGCCGCCACAAGGAAAGATGGCATACAGCCGCGCCTGGGGCAGTTGCGCGAAGGCGGCCGATGGTCCGCAGAGGAACAAGAGGGCAGCGACTGCCGCGCAGCAACGGTGGAGGCGCAGGCTGGAAACCTGAGGCAGGGGACGAACCATACGGGTATGACACCGGGCAAGTGATCCGACCGTCGCGGGCGAGCGGTCCGGATGTATGAGGCGGGCAACTTGGGCGGTTTCTCTATCGTAACTGCGCGGGGCGGCACTGGGGAAGTGCCCGCGGGTGTTCCGGGTCGCAAAAAGCGGGAGCGAAGAAGCACTCCACTAGCTCGGGTCTGTGTGCCACTGCTGAGCTTGCTCAGCAGTGCTCTTAACTTCTCGGACCGAACTCGGAATGGGCGCGCGGCTACTTGATTCGCACTGCTGAGCCGAAGCGTCTCAGCAGTGGCACACAATCAAAACTCCCGGGGAGCCTCAATTCCGAACGCGGGCGGATCAATGGTTGAACAAAAACTCTTTCGTGTTGATCAGCGCCCAGACGATGTCTTCGTAGGCCGACTTGGCGTCTTTGGTGTGTTTGGCCAGGTGAGCCTCGGCAATGTGCAGTTCGTCTGCGTTCGGCTCTCGCGAATAGACCCAGCGGTACAACTCTCGGATGCGGACCTCGATCGGCCGCTTGTCGACGGCCAATTGGGCGGCACGCCCCGTGGGGCTGGCAATTTTGTCCTGCACTTCACTGCTGTTAAGCAGATGCAGGCTCTGCGCGAGGTTCGCATCTTGCGAGCGTTCGCATTCGCAAGCCGTGTCTCCCTGTGGCTGTCCGAAGACCTTCAAGAAATAGGGCCCCACGGCCGGATCGGGAAGCTGCATCGCGTGCGTCCCCGCGGGCAGACCCGCGTAGGGCTGCGTCGTCGCAGTCACTCGGTGAAACGCGTCGTACAGACTTTCGGCCCCCAATCGCCGGGGATAGTAGCGGGAGAAGTTCTGCCGATCCTTGGTATTGAAGTCGTTCGGAACCGCGCTCAGTTGATAAGTGCTTGACCGGCAAATCGTCCGCACCAACTCCTTCAGATCGAAGCCACTCTTGACGAAGTTCGCAGACAGCGCGTCGAGCAGTTCGGGATTCGACGGCGGATTGGTTTCCCGCATGTCGTCCTCAGGCTCGACGATGCCACGGCTGAAGAAATGCTTCCAGTAGCGGTTGACGAGCGAACGCGCGAAGAACGGGTTCGTCGGTGTCGACATCCAGTCGGCCAGTTGTACGCGCGGATCGCGATCAGCGGGGATCGAGAGCGGCTTCCCGCCCAGCGTCGTCGGCCGTAGCGCCTTGCCCGTGCGGGGATTGATGACCTCGGCAATGCCCTCGTTGTGGTACAGCCGTCGTTCACGCATCCGCACGCTCAGATCGTCCATCAGCGGCTTGCGCGCAACCCGGCTGAAGAAGGCGGAGAACCCGTAATAGTCGTCCTGGCTCCACTTCTCGAAGGGGTGATGGTGGCAGCGCGCACATTGCATCCGCAGTCCGAGGAACAGTTGGGCCGTGTCCTCGACTTGCTCGTTGATCTCATCGACCTCGCGATACCAGATGGCAGCCGGAGAGACGCGCGGGTCGCCGGCGGCCGTCAGCAGGTCGCGGACGAAATGATCGAACGGCTTGTTCTCGTACAGGCTGTTCCAGATCCATTCGTAGAACTCGTAGGTGCCCTCGGTATCGGTCGGCGTGCGCTTCTTGTTGCGCAGGATGAGATTCCACTTGTTGGCGAAATTGTCGGCATACGCGGGACTGTCGAGCAGGCGGTCGATCAGTTTGTCCCGCTTGGCCGGATCGCGGTCGGCGAGGAATGCGGTCACCTCGCGCTCGGTCGGCGTCGTGCCAGCGATGTCGATCGAAACGCGCCGCAGGAACGTCGCGTCGTCCGACAAGGGCGACGGCGGAATTCCGAGCACCTTCAACTTGCTGAAGACCGCACGATCGACGGCGTTCCGCTCGCTCGGCAGCTTGGCGACTGCCGCACCCAGGGGAATCGTCGAGCGGAAGGTCGCGACCTGACCCTGATAGCGGGCCATAATGGCGACTTGCCCGGCCAGGTCGAGCGTTTTCACCAAGCCGGTCGAGCTGGCTTCGGCCATTTCGGTTTCGTTGGCCTCGAACAGGGCCATCCGGGTGACGTCTTCGATCGTGCCGTCGCTGTAGTGGGCGATCACGGTGATTTGCTGCTTGCTGCCCCGCTCCATCACGCGGCCGGCCGGCTGACACTCGATTTTGACAACGGCCGGATCGGTCTCGCTGCCGTAAGGCATCCCCTGCTCGATCCATCGCGACAGCATGCGGTATTCGTAGCTGCCGACGTCCATCCGCTTGCCCCCGCCGTGCGGCGATCGGCCGCTGGGCTTCAGCAGGAGCAGGCTTTCGCTGGGCGACGTCGGGAACAACCGGCGTCCGCGGCTCTCCTTGACGAGGAACTCGTAGTCGTCCTCGGGATAGAAACCCAACAACGAGAGTTTGAAGCCGTTCTGCCCGCTCGCTTTGCCGTGACACCCGCCGCTGTTGCAGCCTAATTTCGTGAAGATCGGCACGATTTGGTTTTTGAAGTTGATCGGCAGCGGATGGGCAAATCGCTCGACGCGGACGGGGAATTCAGCCGACGCGTGTGCCGGACCCGAAACTCGAATGTGAGCAGCACCGTCTCGGAGCGGCGTGACCAGGCCGACCGCATCGATCTCGACGATGCCGGCGGGATCAGCCGAATAATGGACGCTACGAGTCAGATCGCGAAGCTGGCCCGTCGAATAGACGCCGGTGACGCACAGTTGTTGCCGGGCGTCGCTACCGCGCAGCACGACTGATGCGCCGGCGGCGGCCTGCTCCACATTTAGCGCTTTCAGGTCACCCGGATCCCCGAGTCCTTTGATGGCATTCGCCGCGAGGAGCGGTGGGCCTGTTTCCAGACACGCCAGCGCAGCGAGAACGAGCAAGAACTGGGCAGACGCACGACGGGTCATGCATTCCCTCTCTTGGAGCGTCGGGTCTCGAAGTCTTTAAAAACGAGGCAAGCCGCGGTTTGGCAGGTTTAGGCTGAGTCTCGGGTCGCGGACGTGAACCGCGACGCACAAGGCTGTCACTGGCAGGAGGTCACAAGGCTAGCTGGTCAGGCGTGCTACGACGGCCAGCTGCTTGAGGTTGCGCGAATCTCAGCCGCCGATTCGTCTAATTCGAGGATATCAACGATTATCGATCCGTGCAATCGGCCGGCATTGGGACTAGCGATAGGGTCCGGATAATCGGCATTCGCGAAGGTCGCTACCCCACGCTCAGAAGGCGGCCTCATCGGGCGCAATTCACGCCTAGCTGTTCGAGCTGGGCCGTCAGCGTCGGAACGTCGCGAAAGATTTCCGCTCGCAGGCCGAACGACCGTCCCCGGGCGACATAGTCTGCGATGTCGTCGGTGTAGAAGCACTCGTCTGGCGAACAGTCGATGGTCGCCAGAGCGGCTTGGAAAATGGCGTCCTCGGGCTTCACAGCTCCCACCTCATACGAGAGCACGCAATGGTCGAACCGGTCGAGGAGGTCGAACTGCTCTCGGACCCATTCGTAATGCGTGACGCACGTATTGGACAGCAAAACCAGCCGATATCCGTCGCGTTTCCAACGATCCAAGAGCGGCACCATCGGTTCGTTGAGCGTGAAGATATCGGCCGCCGCCCGTTTGAGGGCTCCGGGATCGAGCGACCGTCCGAACTCGGCTTCCAACGCGGATCGAAACTCGTGTTCGGAGATTTCGCCTCGCTCGAAGCGCCGTTGGAGATGTTGCTCGAGTAGGAGGCGCTCCAAGTCGGCCACCGGCGCCCCGCAGACTTCGGCAATCTGCGCGCACATCTGCTCGTGCGAGAAGAAGACGAGCACATTTCCCAAGTCGATCAGCAGTGTCCGAATTGACGGTGTTCGCACGGGCATTCCGATTCCTCGATTGACGGTGCCGCCCCGTCCTCATACAGTGGCGTAGCACACCGCGATTGATTCTTAAAGTGACGTAGCATAACGACTTGCTCGTGCCAAGCGGATCAGTTTTTCGGCGATTCGTAAGGGGAAAGACCGATCCTGATCGGCTTCTTCTCGCCGAACTGCCGGCACGATTATGACAGCGCCGTAATGATCCGCCCCTAATGAGCCAGCCCTCTACGACTGACACCGTCAGCCTCTCGAATTGGATTCAGCCTGTGAATGGCCGGGGAGACCGTCGATGAGTTACGGCGGGAAAGAGCGGACCGCGGATGCGACCGCCCGCGGCCGCGATTGGCCCACTCTCCGGCAGTTCGGCATCTTCATGGAGAATCGGGTCGGCACGCTGCACGAGTTACTGCGGCACATCGAACGTCACGATCTGCGGGTGATGGCCCTCACGGTTGTCGACTCGATCGACTACTCCATTGCGCGCGTGATCCTGAGCAACTATGAACGGGCGCAGGAACTGTTCAAGCTCTCCGACTTCAAGTTCTTCGAGACCGATTTGATCGGCGTCGAGCTGAGCAACGATCCGCAGCCCTACGTCCAAATTTGCATCAGCCTGCTGCAGGCCGAGTTGAATATCCATTACACGTATCCCTTGCTCTATCGCGGCAAGGGACGCGGCGCGATCGCGCTGCACGTCGACGACGTCGAGATGGGGTTGAAGATCCTGACCGATAAAGGTCACCGGATCATCACCGAGAACGATCTGCTCGAATACGACGAGAATTATTGAGTCGGCTCCGCACGCTGCTGAAGTGGACGTTGTTCGCCGTGGTGCTGGCCTATGTCGGCCGTCACGGTTACCGGCTTTGGCAGCAAAGCGACGTCCGCACCCCGCTCACGGCCGAGAGCGCTCTGTGGCTGCTGCTTTCGGCCGTTCTGTACGCGGTCTCGTGGCTGCCTTCCGTTTGGTTTTGGCGGGAGTTGATGCGCGCTTTGGGCGGTCGGCCCAACTTTGCCGACGCGGCCCGCGCTTACTACTGCGGCAGCCTGGGAAAATACGTCCCCGGTAAGGCAATGGTCCTCGTGCTGCGCGGATCGTTGATGAACAGCCGCGGCTGCGCGGGACGGACTGCGGCCATCACCGCGGCCTACGAAACGTTGACGATGATGGGAACCGGCCTGCTGGTTGGACTGCTCCTGGCGCCCCTGCCCGACTGGGTGCCCGCGCGCAATCAGTCGTGGCTCGTGCCAGTCGTCGTGCTGGCCGTGCTGGTGGCCTTACCCGTCATCGCGCGGCTGCTGGGTTGGGCCGTGATCAAAATGTCGCCTCCCGATTTGGTGGAACTGAACCGGGTTTCAGAGAGCGAGAATCCGTCGGCCGAGAGCCGGCTGGCGATTCCCACCTGGCTCGTCGGAGCCGGATGTGCCGCCTTTCTTGTGAGCTGGGCCATCCAAGGTCTGAGCCTGGGGATGACGCTGTGTGCTGTGGGCGAACCGCTGCGCTGGCACGACTGGCCCCTGTGGTCGGGCGCGATGGCGCTCTCCACGTCCTTGGGGTTTGCGGTGCTTTTTGCCCCGGCGGGGCTCGGAGTGCGGGAGGGAATTCTGTTGGGCATCCTGACCCAGGCGGGCGTCGACGCCCACGCCGCGGTCGCCGTCACCGTCCTGTCCCGATTTGTGTCGTTTTTTTCGGACGTTTTGGTCGCGGCCCTATGCTATCCGACAATCCGAGGCCGTTTGGATTCTCCCGGGCCTCCTTCCGGCAGCTAAGATGAAGTCATGCTGTCCATCATCGTGCCCGTGCTGAACGAAGCCGAAAGCCTCGAGACGCTGTACCGAGAGATCGGTGAAGCGACCCGCGGCTTGGGCCAGCCGGTCGAAATTCTCTTCGTCGACGACGGCTCCAGCGACGCGTCTTGGAACGTGATCCAGACGTTGTCCGACCGCGATGAATCGGTCTCGGGGATTCGCTTCCGTCGCAACTTCGGCAAGGCGGCGGCGCTGACAGCCGGTATGCGAGGGGCCCGGGGCGACCTGCTGCTGATGATCGACGCCGACCTCCAGGACGACCCGGCGGAAATCCCGACGATGCTGGGCAAACTGGGAGAGGGTTACGACGTCGTGAACGGCTGGAAGGAGCGGCGGCTCGATCCGTGGCACAAGGTTTACCCGAGTCGCGTCTTCAACTGGATCGTCAGCCGTCTCTCGGGGCTCAAGCTGCACGATCACAACTGCGGACTGAAACTGTTTCGCTCCGAGGTCGCCGCCGAAATCCGTCTCTATGGCGAGCTGCACCGATTCATTCCCGTTCTCGCCCATGCGCGGGGCTTCCGCGTGGCCGAACTCCCCGTGCACCATCGACCGCGAAGATTCGGCAGCTCGAAGTACGGCGTGCGCCGATTTGCTCGTGGGTTTTTGGACTTGCTCACGGTCACGTTTTTGACCGGCTTCGGCCAGCGACCGCAGCACATTCTGGGCGGATTCGGGCTCTGCTTTCTGGGACTCGGATTTTGCGGCCTGTTGTATTTAGCCATCATCTGGTGCCTGACGAATCTGGCGGGCGCCGAATTCGGCCCGATCGGCACACGGCCCCTGCTACCCTACTCGATCGCGGCCGCGCTACTTGGTGCCCAGGCCCTTTCGCTCGGTTTGCTCGCGGAATTGCTCGTGGCTTACACCGGCAAAGAGAGCGACACCTACAGCGTTCGCCAAACGACGAAACCTCGCGTCTTGCCGCCAGTTGTCGAGGAACGTTTGGCGCCCGAGCCCGCCGAGCGAGAGAGTTCGCCCGCCCGCTAACGCGAACCGGCACGCGATTTTATTCTCGCATCGAAAATTCGGCGCGTTAGAATCGCTTAGGCCTCCAACTGCTTCCCCCTCCCGCCCTGTCTGGTAAGGACTGCCCGTGCAGAGCCAACCTTCCGACCCGCACATCGACATCACCGTGCGATCGCACGACGAGCAGGATCGGCGCCTCGTGGCCCAGCCGCGATTGGACGCCTCCGACGTCAGTGACTTGGCGGACGTCCGCATTGATCGCACGCCCCGTGCCCAGGCGACCGAGCGCGAAGTGTTGCGACAGCCGTGGCTGGCTGAGTAAGCGGACCGGCCCGTCGATTAGACTCGCTCAACGGACCGGAAAAATTTGGGCGTTGATCACCACATCGTGATCCTCAGCCTCCGTTAATAAGGGACTGCTCCAGCCCTTCAAGGCCTGACGGTCGCTGTCCGAAATGCTTGGAACGAGATCGGTGACAAAGATCGTCTGGTTGTTCTTCGAGCGCAGCGCCTGACCCAGACCGATGCGGGCTTGCAGCTTGCTGACAGCATCGGACGACATCCCGTGCTTGCTCAACACGCCAAACGTCACCGGCTCGCCGAGCACGCCCTCTTTCATCAGTCGCTCGAACAAAGCGGGGTTCGCGAACTCGGTGTAGCCGTAGTTGCCCGGCTCGCGGTAGCGGCGAATCCATTCCCAGCAAACGTAGACGTG
Source organism: Planctomycetaceae bacterium (assembly GCA_035687365.1). Lineage (GTDB taxonomy): Bacteria > Planctomycetota > Planctomycetia > Planctomycetales > Planctomycetaceae > DASPSM01. Next base: position 9,694 of record DASRXU010000377.1, read on the forward strand.
CGTGATTCCCTCGTCGTGCAGTTTTTGCAGAATCTCTTTGGCCGGCTTCAGCGGCAGGTCGGCCTCCTTCACTCCGGGTGCGGGAGCTGGGGCGGCCAGCCATTTCTTGAGTATCGAATCGTTGAACACCGTGTTGTAAACGACGGGGAACTGGGCGTTGAAGACTTGCCCGTCCCCCACGTCGAGCACCTTGGCCCCCGTGGGCAATTGGCGATTCATGAACGAGAAATACGGGTAGGCCGCGTTTTCACGCGATTGCCTCAGGTCCGAGAGCCAGGCGTTGTAGCCGCTGATCTCCCAAGCCTCCATGGTTGTGCCGAAGAAAGTCCCGTCGCCGGCAATCAGCGCCAAGTTGAACCAGAGCATGAGTGTGATCACGAGGCCCGCGATCCACCGCCAGGCCCTCGCGCTCGTCCACGTGGCACCGACCCCCGCCAACAGCGCGACGACCGGAATGATCGGCACCCAGAATCGATCAATGCGGTGCGTGAAGCCCCACCAGGCGAAGAACAAATAGCCGACGAGCAGCCACAGGCCGAGCGTCAGTTCCCGTATGCGCCGAACCAACAGCGTCAGGGGTGCCAATCCGAATAGCAACGGGCTCGACCAATCGTTGTCCGCAATCACGTCGAGCACGTTTTGGCCCAAATCGCCCAAGCCGAATTTGTGCGGACTGTGCGCGGGGACAAACCGCGCGTTGAGTTCCGGGCTCCAACCGCGGCCGCCGAATAAGTTGTACGCTAGCGGATAAACCGGGTTGCCCGTCTCGTATAGATTTTTCAGGAGCCAGGGACCGATGGTGATAGCGACGCCCAGCGAGAAGGCCACGAGCGCCTTGATCACGCGTGAGTTTCGATTCGCAGTGCCGCGTGGCGCCAACCACGCGCCGCCAACGATCGCCAGCCCTATCGGCACGACGACCTGCAAGAGGCCGGTGTATTTGCATGCCATGCCCGTGCCGGCCAACAGTCCAACCAACAGCACATCACGCGTCGCGGGCAAATTCGCGCGGAAGCGCTCGATGGCAATCAACGCCGCCAACAGCGACGCAGCCAGAAAGAACGTTAGCGCCCCTTCGACATAAGCGATGATCGTGATGCGATCGATCCAAGGCGTTGACAGAAATACAAGCGCGGCGAGCAAACCGGCTTCACGGCTGAAATAGCGTCGCCCGGCTGCGTACAGGGTAAAAGCCGTCAGTGGTGCGCAGGCGAACAACACACACTTGCCGACGAGCGCGCCCCAATACCAGTCGCCGCGCAAGACCATTCCCAGCAGCACGAGCATCTCGGCGAAGAAGGGAAAATTGGTGTAGACGTTGTGTGGCAAGAAGGTGACGCGGCCCGCCTCGAAATATTCCTTCGGCCCCTCGAAGTGATAGGCCAGGACGTCGAAGTCTCGTTCCGGCGACATCGATCCCAGGCACATCACGCAGACGAAGGGCACCATCGCAGCGATCAGGAGCCAGAACCACGGCGACTTGGCGTTGCGGACTTCTGCTGGCGACTGGTCAGTGATTGGTCCCTTCCGCCCTTTGACGAGCACGAGCCCGGTCTCCAAAAGGAATGGAGCGGCGCAGAGCGCAGAGAACAGCGCCCGATTGAGTAGCCCCGCGAGCCCGACGACCAACGTCGCCAAGGAAAGAAACGTGAGTCCCAGTGCGAATGCGAAGACGGTCCCCTCCGCCGAGTGACGGCCGACGGAGGGACGGAGCCACCGCAGCAGGAGTTGGCCGCAGCACCAGGCGCTCGCCAACACAAAAGCGGCCGGCCCGAAGATTTCGGCGCGCTGTCCCAGATTGCTCCAACGAGCAGAGAAGATCTGGGAGACCGAGATCAGGTCCGGCAGATCGAGCCAGACGGCTCTCCGCGTCAGCCACTGGTTATTGGGGAAGTCGAAGCACGAAAAGAAAATGCAGAAGCCGATCAGCCAGACCGCGCCCAATCCGATCAGCCAGTACGAGGGGCGCGCGGCGGCATCGGTCACGCCAACTTCAACCGGCTCAACGGGCCGCGTTTCCGCTTGCCGCGGGCGCACTGCCGGTTTGGATCGTTTGGCGCTCACAGCTTGCGCCCAGGAAGACTTGGCCGGCTCACAGCGATTTCGGCAACAGCGCGGCCAGCTCGGGATGAGGACGGGCGATGACGTCGGCGAGGATCAACTTGCCCCCAAGCCGTTCGACCGTCTGTTTGCCGGTGGCGATGGCCGTTTGGACGGCGGCCACGTCGCCGCGCACAACGATCGTCACGTAGGCAGCGCCGATTTTTTCCTTCCCGACGAGCGTCACGTTGGACGATTTGAGCATGTCGTCGGTCGCGTGCAGAGCGGCGACCAGACCTTGTGTTTCCAACAATCCGACGGCGTCAGACGGGCTCATTTCAGTGTCTTTCGGGATGCGGTAATCATAAAGGTCGAGCATAGGACTGTAAACGGGCGTCGGATGGGCCAAGATCCGCGTTGCTTCAACCGGCGCGGGCAAAATCGAAAGCGTCGCGCGGCTCCCCATCTGGCGGGCTAATTCGACGCCCGCTTCCCCCGCAGCCATCACTGCGCCCGTCTCACCAACGAGCTTGATGCATTGGTCGGCGCTATCGGTGCTCTCAATCCCCAACAGCCGCACGCCAGCCGCTTTCAGACAGCGGTCGGCAACGAGCAACGCCGGCGTGAGATTGGCGACCTCGAGCAGCGCGAGGCTGTGTGTCCGATCCATTCCGTGTCCGTCGCTCGGCTTCATTGCGGGCCGTTCATTGCGGTTTGGTGGTCGTTTCCGGCCAATCGAAAGCCATGTCGAGGGCCGACGCGGAATGAGTGATTGCCCCCACGCTGATGCGATCGACGCCGGCCGAGGCGATCGACCTCACCGTTTCCAGCGTGACACCTCCGGAGGCTTCGAGCAAGACGTGCGGAGCCTGTTGATCGCGAATTTCGACGGCTTGCGCGATGGTCGCCGGCTCCATGTTGTCCAAAAGCACGATGTCCGGCCGAGCGGTCAGCGCCTCTCGCAATTGGCTCAGCGTGTCGACCTCCACCTCGATCGGAATTCCGGCTGGCACGGCATTCCGCGCCGCGGCAATCGCGGCTGCGATCGACTCTCGTGGATGGTCTTCTTGCCAAGCGGCCAGATGGTTGTCTTTGATCAAACAGCCGTCGAACAGGCCGATGCGAAGATTGGTGCCCCCGCCGGCTCGGACGGCATATTTTTCGAGCAGCCGCCATCCAGGCAACGTCTTGCGGGTGTCTAGAATCACGGCCTTCGTGCCCGCGATCGCGTCGACGAATTGCCGGGTCCGCGTGGCGATGCCGCTCAAGTGCATCAGGAAATTCAGGACCGTGCGTTCGGCTGCCAACAGCGACCGCCAGGAACCGTGAACTTCGGCGACAACTTTGCCTGGTCCGACTCTCTCACCGTCGGAAACGAGCGTCTTCACGCGTGCTGCGCGATCGAGCTGCCGCAGGACGATCTCCGCCACCGGCAGTCCCGCCAGGACGCCGTCCCGTCGAACCACCAGGTTGACCACACCTTGTCGAGACTCGTCAATCAGCGCGCGGCTGGTGATGTCGCCGGCGGCCCCAAGATCTTCAGCCAGCGCCAGCGCCACGAGCCGCTCGGCGGATTGCTGCTCTTCGACAGTCAGTGCGAGTGCCAACGTTCTTCCCTTGCTTGCGCATTGTTCAATCGATGGCGATCATAGCGAAAACTCATCGGCCTGCCGAAACCGACGCCGATCGCGTCTGAAATCGGATCAAGGCACCGTCTTGCACGCGTCGGCGGCCTCTGTTGAAATGTCGCTGCCAACTCGACCCGCTCATCAGACAATTCGCCCGCCTCGGTTCAACCGAGCGACGCCCGAGAGGAAAACGCAGATGATCATCGGCGTGCCGAAAGAAATCAAACAGGACGAGTACCGCGTCTCTCTGCTTCCGGTCGGTGCCGAAGAGCTGACACGGGCTGGGCATAAGGTGCTGCTCGAGCGGGGAGCCGGAATGGGAAGCGGCATCTCCGATGAGCTCTATCGGGCCAACGGGGCTGAGATCGTTGGTTCGGCGGCCGAGATCTTCGGCAGCGCCCAACTCGTAATCAAAGTCAAAGAACCACAGTCCGAGGAGCTGCGGCTGCTGCGGAAAGGCCAAATTCTTTTTACCTACTTCCACTTCGCGGCCGACGAGGCACTGACTCGTGGCGTGCTCGACTCGGGCGTCACGGCCGTCGCGTACGAAACGCTCAAGGGTAAGCACGGCGACCTGCCCTGCCTCACCCCCATGAGTGAAGTGGCCGGCCGTATGAGCATTCAAGAGGGGGCAAAATTCCTCGAGCGACCCCAGGAGGGACGCGGAATTCTGTTGGGCGGCGTTCCGGGGGTCTTGCCCGCGCACATCACCGTGCTGGGAGGCGGCGTCGTCGGCAAGAATGCGGCCCAGATCGCGGCAGGTTTCGCGGCCGACGTCAACATCTTGGATATCAATGTCGACCGCCTGCGTTACCTCGAAGACATCATGCCGGGGAACGTGAACACGCTCTACAGCGATCGGCACAACATCCGCGAAGAGCTGCGCCTCGCCGATCTCGTGATCGGCGCCGTACTGATTCCTGGGGCCCGCGCTCCCAAGCTGGTGCGGCGCGAGGATCTGACCGTCATGAAGCCGGGGGCGGTGATTATCGACGTGGCCATCGATCAAGGGGGTTGCCTGGAGACGTCACGCCCCACGACGCACTCCAAGCCGACCTACATCGTCGACGGGATCGTGCACTACTGCGTCACGAATATGCCCGGCGCGGTGGGCCGCACCAGCACCTACGCACTGTGCAACGTTACGTTTCCCTATGCTCTGCGGATCGCCAATCGCGGCTTGCGCGAAGCGTGCGCCGCCGACCCGGGCCTGGCGGAGGCCGTCAACGCGCACGAGGGTCGCGTGACGAATCGCCCCGTCGCCGACACGTTCGGCCTTCCCTTCACGCCGATCGACTCGATCCTGTCGGCCTGACGTAGAACCGCTGCCGCGCGCCGTTACTTGGTCTTCGCGGCCGCCTCGGCGGTCGAAGACTCCTCCTTGAGCGAGGTTGGCAGCTCGACCGTCACGGTGTCTTTCGGCTTGTCCTGCTCGACGATTTTGCCGACTTGGATTGCCTTCACCGTGCGGTCGAAAATCGAGTCCGCCGGCCCGATAAAGAACAGGGTTGCTCCTTCGAGTTCGAGCGGCCCGCGGAAGGTGGCCGGCGAAAGCGTGCGCATGCTCTTGGTCAGCTCGGCGTAGGTCGGTTCGTCGAAGGAGTGCAAACCTTTGACAATGACCATCGCCGTGTTCGCTTTGCGCTCCAACGACATCATCTGAGTGGCCGTTCGTGTACGCGGCTTGGCGCGGAGCTGTCCACCCTTTTGGAGCGCGAAGGGCAAGAATTGTCCGCCCATCACTTCTTGGAAGTCGGCGGATGTCTTGGCGGCCTGCAGGTTGTCGAGGATCTTGCCGAGGCGGGCCATGTCCTTCAAGTAGTTCGCCTTCCATTCGACCAACTGGTAGGGCCGAAACGGCTGCGTATAGGCCATCAACAGCCCGCCGGCGAAACCGGCGCCCATCTCGAGCTGCGGGCTCGTCCAGCGTCCGTCGATGATCGCCAGGCTCAACGAAATTGGTTTGGCTTTCGGATCGGGCCGCGCGATCATCACCTTTGCCGCCGTGTCGGATTCCTTTTCGACCGACACCTTGAGCGTGTCGATCATGGCCAGCGGATCGGGCTTAAATGTTTTGGTGAGGGCCCGGACTTCGGCCAACACCTTGGCGCCCGTCCCCTCGAAAAACGCATGGCCCTTGAATTCCTTCATCTTGTTCTGATCGACCAGCTCGCTATCGACCACTGTTCTGAGCAACTTGGCCAAGGGGTCGTAACTCGCCTGAACCTGGTCGAGCTTGGGGAGTTGTTTCCCCGATTTCCAGAGCGGGCTCGCGAGGATGAATTCCTTCTTCGTTTCCAGCAACGTGGCGAGCTTCTTGAGATTTGCGACCGTGTGTTGCCAAACCTCCGGGTCGACTTCAGCGGCCGAACCGCTGATGGACGAGTTGACGCTGCGTTGTCCCGACTCGGGAATCGCGTCCCACGCGGCGAGCGGCTTCGACGCTTTGAGTCCGTCGACGATCACCTTGACCGCTGCGTCCGGCGTTTGCGGGACGTCGGGCTTGAGCGTGGGAGCGGCCGGCGCGACGGCGGCTGCCTCAGGAGTCGCTGTCGGCGCCGCTGATTCGGTCGAACAGCCCTGGGCCAAACCAACGATCACCACCGAGAACAAACACATCCAGCGCGGAAAGCGAGACATTTCGGTCACTCCAAGATGGGAGGGTCGAGCCCGATGCGCCTGGCAAACAGACCGACCTCGCTCGCGGAAGAACCCGCGAAGGACCAGGAAGGGGCCTTTCGGCCGTTGCCGCCAGGGTGAAGCACCGCAACGAACGGGCGCCATATTAGCCAGACGGCGTCACGTTTTCCTCTGTGTCGTTGTTTTTGTGTGCAAAAAACCGCACCGCTGCGGCTCCTTCGTCTCGGGATCGAAGGCACAGCCGCTGACACAAATTCCTGGCGGCAAAGCTTTCTAAGCACAAGGCTTCTTGACGCCCCAGTCCGGTCACTTTAGACTGCAAATTCGCATTTTTTGATACAAATCCTTAACGGTATTAATTTTTTTAATAGTCGTATCCAGCTATGCACTTACGCAACGTGGAAATCTTCTGCGACGTCGTGACGCACGGCAGTTTTTCGAAGGCCGCGATTGAGAACGAAGTGTCTCAATCTTCCGCGAGTCAGGCGGTGCACATGCTCGAGAAGCGACTCGGGTGCCGACTGATTGACCGCTCGAAGCGGCCTTTCGAACTGACCGCCGCCGGGCAGATTTACTACGACGGGTGCCGCAAGATTCTGGAATCGTTTCGACACGTCGAAGATCGCGTCCAACAGATGCGAAACAAAGTCATTGGGCGAGTGCGGATGGCGGCCATCTATTCGGTCGGACTGCTGCAGATGGATACGTACGCGAAGCGTTACAAGACGCAGTTTCCCGATGTCGTGCTGCAGCTCGACTATCTGCATCCGGACAAGGTTTATTCTCGCGTGCTCAATGACGAATCGGATTTGGGGATCGTGTCGTTCCCTCGGGCGGGGAACGAGATCGCCTCCATTCCCTGGCAGAACCAAGAGATGGTGTTGGTTGTGCCGCGCGGGCATCGGCACGCGGCGCGGAAGTCGGTAGCGGTCGCCGATTTGGACGGCGAATCCTTTGTCGGCTTCACCTCGGAGCTGACGATTCGTCGGCAGATCGATCGCTGGTTCAAACACGCGGCGATATCGGTCGACTTCGTCCACCTTTTCGACAACGTCGAAAACATCAAGCGGGCCGTCGAGATTGGTTCCGGAGTTGCCCTGCTGCCGGCGCCGACTGTGCGTCGCGAAGCGGAAACCGGATCGCTGTTCGCTGTCCATATTGACGGTGCCCCATGGCACCGACCGTTGGGAATTATTCATCGGCGCAACCGGACTTTGACGAACCCGGCACGCAAGCTCGTCGAGCTGCTCCGGGAAAGTCCTGCGCTGATCGTCAGTCACGGAAGTGTGAGAGCATGAAGTCCCACGCCGAGCGCTCGGCTAATCCCGTCCCCGAAAATGATTCCTCTTCGCGTCCCAGGAGTGATCTCTCCAGCCGAAGGCCGGATTGCGCGCCGCAAAGTGTCACCGCGCGCCCGCTCTACGGGATGCCCCCCAAGCAGGGCCTCTACGACCCGCAGTATGAACATGACAGTTGCGGCGTCGGGTTCGTGGCGAACATCAAGGGCGTTCGCTCCCGCCAAATCATCGACGACGCCGATCGAATTCTGAGGCATTTGATCCATCGCGGAGCCACGGGCTGTGAGGCGAACACGGGCGACGGAGCCGGAATGCTCACCGGCCTGCCGCACGAACTCTTGCGCAAGCTGGCCAACTCGGATCTGGGCGTCGAGCTGCCCGAACCTGGGTACTACGGAGTCGGAAACGTCTTTCTGCCCCGAAGCAGCCGCGAACGTCGGACGTGTAAAGAAACGGTCAACCGCCTGATCGCCGAACAAGGGCAACAACTCTTGGGCTGGCGGCCGTTACCGACCCGGGCTGACGGCGCCGACATCGGTCCGTCGGCTCGTGCGGCCGAACCGGTGATGGAGCAACTTTACATCGGTGCTGCGCCGGGCCTCGACCCACAGGCGTTTGATCGCCAGTTGTTCGTGATCCGCAAGCGAGCCAGTCGCATCCTGCGGACGAGCGACCTCGAACAGGCGTTGATGTTTTTCATCTGCAGCCTTTCTTCGAATGTCATCGTCTACAAAGGGATGCTCACCGCTCGGCAGCTCGTTCCTTACTATCCCGACCTGCAGGAGGCCGACTATCGCAGTCACTTGGCGATGGTCCACTCGCGGTTTTCGACCAACACCTTCCCCAGTTGGGACCGAGCCCATCCCAACCGCTACATGGCCCACAACGGCGAGATCAACACGCTGCGCGGCAACCGGAATTGGATGTTTGCGAGGCAAGGCATGATGAGCAGCCCGCTATTCGGGGCCGATCTGGAAAAAGTGTTCCCCGTCAGTGAGCCGCACAGCTCCGACTCGGGCAATTTCGACAACGCGCTCGAGCTGTTGCTGCACGCCGGCCGCAGCCTGCCGGAAGCCGTGATGATGATGGTCCCCGAGGCGTGGCAAAACCATCCGACCATGCCCGAGGAAAAGCGTGCTTTTTACGAGTTTCACTCGGCCCTGCAAGAGCCCTGGGATGGGCCGGCGTCGATCTCGTTTACCGACGGTCGCTACATCGGCGCCGTCCTCGACCGCAACGGCCTGCGTCCCAGCCGCTATTACATCACCAAAGACGACAAAGTGGTGATGGCCAGCGAAGTCGGCGTGCTCGATATCGATCCCAGCGACGTGAAGTTCAAGGGCCGGCTGCAGCCCGGCCGCATGTTCCTCGTCGATTTCGAGAAGGGCCGGATCGTCGACGACGAAGAACTGAAACTCGAAGTCGCGACGCGTCGGCCATACGGCGAATGGCTGCGTCGCCAGCGCGTAGTGCTCGACGACCTGGCCCCGGCGCCCGTCCCCGCGCACTACTCGCCCGCAGAGCTGCTGGCGCGGATGCAGGCCTTCGGCTACACGACGGAAACGATGAGCTTTATGCTCATTCCCCTGCTCCACGAAAAGAAGGATCCGATCGGTTCGATGGGCAACGACGCGGCGCTCGAGTGTCTGAGCGATCAGCCGCGGATGCTCTACGACTACTTCAAACAACTCTTCGCGCAGGTCACCAATCCGGCGATCGACTCGATCCGTGAAGAAATCATCATGTCGCTGGAGTGTTACATCGGTCCGGAAGGCAACTTGCTCGAGACGACCGAGCGCCAGTGCCATCGCCTGCTCGTGCCCCACCCGGTCCTGACGAACGAAGAGCTGGCCAGTCTGCGGCAGCTCAATCACCGGGGGTGGAAGACCAAGACGATCGACATCACCTATCCGCGAAGCGAAGGAACCGCGGGGCTCGAGCCGGCGCTTGATCGGATCTGCCAGGAGGCGTCACAGGCAATCGCCGACTCGTACAGTCTGATTGTTCTTTCCGATCGGAACTGTTCCAAAGACCGCGTTCCCGTGAGCAGTCTGCTCGCATGCGGAGCCGTGCATCATCATCTCGTCCGCAACGAGGAGCGGACGCAGATCGGCCTGGTGTTGGAGACCGGCGAAGCCCGCGAGGTACACCACCACTGCCTGCTCGCGGGCTACGGCGCCGACGCGATCAATCCCTACCTGGCGTTCGAAGCGCTCTATCAAGCGCGAGAGGACGGAACCCTCGAACCCGAATACACCGACGAAGTGATCGTCTCCTCCTACCGAAAGGGAGTTGCCAAGGGTTTGCTCAAAGTGATGGGCAAGATGGGCATTTCCACTCACCAGAGTTACAAGGGGGCCCAAATCTTCGAGGCCGTCGGCGTGGATGAAGACGTGATCGAGCGGTGCTTCTCGGGCACCGCCAGCCGAATTCGCGGCGTCAACTTCGCGATTCTGGCCGACGAAACGATCCGTCGCCACGAACTCGGTTACCCCACGCGCGACCAGGTGCGGCTCAACGTGCTTCCCAATCCGGGGCTGTACCAATGGCGCAAGAGCGGTGAGAAGCACGCTTGGAACCCGCATACGATCGCCGAAATCCAGCAAGCGGCCCGCGCGGGCGACCAGACCGCGTACGACCGCTACTCGCGACTGATCAACGAGACCACGACCCGCGAATGTCATCTTCGCGGATTGTTGCGGTTTAAACCTGCGACGCCCGTGCCGCTCGAAGAGGTCGAACCGGCGGCCTCGATCGTGCGGCGATTCTGCACCGGCGCGATGAGCTTCGGCTCAATCTCGGCCGAAGCGCACGAGACGATCGCGGTGGCCATGAATCGACTCGGCGGGAAGAGCAACACGGGCGAAGGCGGCGAGGATTACGCGCGCTTCAAGCAACTGTCCAACGGAGACTCGAAACGCTCGGCCATCAAGCAGGTGGCGTCCGGCCGTTTCGGTGTGACGAGCTGGTATCTCACCAACGCCGACGAGCTGCAGATCAAGATCTCTCAGGGTGCCAAGCCTGGCGAAGGGGGCGAGCTGCCCGGCAAAAAGGTCGACCGAGTGATCGCCGCCGTGCGGCATTCGACGCCCGGCGTGGGGCTGATCAGTCCGCCGCCGCATCACGATATTTATTCGATCGAGGACCTGGCCCAACTGATTTTCGACCTCAAGAACGCCAACCCGTCGGCACGCATCAGCGTCAAGCTGGTGTCTGAAGTGGGCGTCGGGACGATTGCAGCGGGCGTCGCTAAGGGCCACGCGGACAACATTCTCATTTCTGGCGACAGTGGAGGAACGGGCGCCTCGCCACTCACGAGCATCAAGCACGCGGGACTTCCGTGGGAATTGGGAATCGCCGAGACGCACCAGACGCTGGTGCTGAACGACCTGCGCAGCCGGGTGCGGCTACAGACCGACGGCCAGTTGAAGACCGGTCGCGACGTGGTCATGGCCTGCATGCTGGGGGCCGAAGAGTTCGGATTTTCGACCGCCCCGCTGATTGCGCTGGGCTGCATCATGATGCGCAAGTGCCACCTCAACACCTGCCCGGTTGGCATTGCGACACAAGACCCCGAGCTGCGGAAGAAATTCACGGGCCAGCCCGAACATGTCGTCAACTATTTCTTCCTGGTAGCGGAAGAGTGCCGGCGGCTGATGGCCGAACTGGGCTTCCGCTCGATCGTGGAAATGGTCGGCCGTTCTGACCGGCTCGAAATGGACGACGCCATCGATCACTGGAAGGCCCGCGGCCTCGATCTGACGCCCGTGCTGACGCCGGCCACGAAGCCGCGACCCGACACCCAGGTTTACTGCACCAAGTCGCAGAACCACGGCCTCGAAGAGGTGCTCGACAACGAACTCATCGAACGTTTTTGGGCCTCGGTCACCGAGGGGATCCCCAACCGCGTCGAGATGCGAATCGAAAACATCGATCGCGCCTTCGGCACCATGTTGAGCAACCGCGTCTCCAGGAATTGGGGACCTGACGGTCTGCCGGACGGCACGATCCACATCAAGGCCACGGGTTCGGCTGGCCAAAGTCTGGGCGCGTGGCTGGCGCACGGCGTCACAATCGAGCTGGAAGGAGACGCCAACGACTACGTCGGCAAGGGATTGTCGGGAGGACGCATTATCGTCTATCCGCCCAAGTCGGCCACCTTCTGTGCCGAGGAAAACATCGTCATCGGCAACGTCGCGCTGTACGGCGCGATTCATGGCGAAGCCTATTTCCGCGGTCAGGCCGCCGAGCGGTTCTGCGTGCGAAATTCGGGAGCGCTGGCGGTCGTCGAAGGAGTCGGCGACCATGGTTGCGAATATATGACCGGCGGTTGCGCTGTAATCCTGGGACCGACCGGACGGAATTTCGCCGCGGGAATGTCGGGCGGAATCGCGTATGTCTACGACCCCGACAATGAGCTGCTGCTCAATTGCAACATGGAGATGGTGGAACTCGAGCCGGTCTGTGAGCCGAAGGATGTCGAGGAGCTCCAGCGCCTGATCGACAATCACCGCGAATACACCGGCTCCGAAGTCGCCACCCGGCTGCTTGCCGACTGGGAAAGCTGCCTCGCCCTGTTCAAGAAAGTCATGCCGATCGACTACAAGCACGCCCTGCAAGGCCTCGCCGAGGGGCGTGCCGGGGCGCATGCCGACGAGAACGGCGCATCGTCCAATTCTCAGCACCCCGCCGCCGTGGCGGCGTCACAGGCGCAGGTTTAGAGCCGACGCAGGTTTAGAGCCGACACACGGTCCCCCGAGCACCGACCCCTCGCTAGAGCATTACCGACCAAGATCAACTTTAAGCACAGAACCGAGCACCGTACGGATGGGAAAGCCGACCGGCTTCACCGAATTCTCGCGCCAGCTGCCGCAGGATCGCGATCCTGCGCTGCGCGTTCTCGATTGGAACGAGTTCCACGAACACCTCAGCCCGGGCGAGTTGCGCGATCAGGGTGCGCGCTGCATGGATTGCGGCGTCCCGTTTTGCCACACGGGCGACTTGATGGCCAACATGGCGGCCGGTTGCCCCGTCAACAACCTGATCCCCGAGTGGAACGATCTGGTTTATCGCGATCACTGGCGAGAGGCGCTCGACCGGCTGCACAAAACCAACAACTTCCCCGAGTTCACCGGGCGCGTTTGTCCCGCTCCGTGCGAAGGTTCCTGCGTGCTCGGCATCATCGAGCCGCCCGTGACGATCAAATCGATCGAGTGCGCGATCATCGACCGCGGATTTGAGGAAGGCTGGGTCACAGCGCAACCACCCCAGACGCGAACGGGAAAAACGGTCGCCGTCGTCGGCTCCGGGCCGGCGGGATTGGCAGCCGCCGCCCAACTCAACAGTGCCGGCCACAAAGTGACAGTTTTCGAGCGGGCCGACCGCATCGGCGGACTGCTGATGTACGGCATCCCGAACATGAAGCTCGACAAATCGATCGTCGAGCGCCGCGTGAAGCTCTTGTCCGAAGAGGGGATCGAGTTTCTGGCAGGCAAGGAGGTCGGTCGCGATCCGACGGGCGAACAACTGCTGGCGGCCTTTGACGCGGTCGTCCTGTGCACGGGAGCGACGCGGCCACGCGATTTGCAGATTCCCGGGCGCGAGCTGAAGGGCATCCATTTCGCGATGGAGTTTCTCCACCGCAATACCAAGAGCCTGCTCGATTCGGGCCTTCGCGACGGGCACGCGCTCAGCGCCAAAGACAAACGCGTGATCGTGATCGGCGGCGGCGACACCGGCACCGATTGCATCGGCACGTCGATGCGGCACGGTTGCCGCAACCTGGTCAACTTCGAGATCGTGCCGATGCCGCCCGAAGCGCGGGCCGCAAACAATCCCTGGCCGCAGTGGCCGCGAATTTTCCGCGTCGACTACGGACATGCCGAGGCGGCCGCCAGGTTCGGCCGCGATCCGCGCGAGTTTGCGATTTCGACGGTGGAGTTTCAGTCAGACGGCGCGGGCAACGTCCACGCGCTAAAGGCGGTGCGCGTCGACTGGTCCAAGCCTGCCGGCAAGGCTCCCTTCAGCCTGGTCGAGGGCTCCGAAGAGTTCTTTGAATGCGACCTGGTGCTGTTGGCACTCGGCTTCTTGGGCCCCGAGACGGCTGCCTCGGAGCAACTGGGAGTCGTGCTCGACGAGCGGGCCAATTACAAAGCCCTCTACGGCAAGTTTCGCACGAACGTGGAACAGGTGTTTGCCGCCGGAGACTGCCGCCGCGGCCAGAGCCTGATCGTCTGGGCCATCAATGAGGGTCGCGGCGCGGCGCGCGAATGCGATCGCTTCCTGATGGGCTCGACCGATCTTCCCTAAGCCAAGGTCGGATGAGCCGCAGTCTCACTCGCGCAAAAAAAGGCGATCGCGCGCCTCATCAGCCTACACGATCGCTTTTCAGTCGAGATTGGTAATTCTGCGGCGGAGCAGCGCCTTAACGCATCTGTGGCCTACAGCCACTGGCCGTTGAAATTGATCTTGCAGTTCTTGAGCTTGCTCTTGAGCTTCCGAGCACCCGCTTCGGTGACGGAAGTTTGCGAGAGCGTGAGCGCTTCGAGCGACTTCAATTTGGCGAAGTATGGCAAGGACCGGTCGCTGATCAGCTTGTTATTTTGGAAGTAAAGCTGCTTGAGCTTCCTGACTCTGGGGATGGCCGCCATCGCATCGTCGCTGAGCGCGTCGTTTTCATGCACGGAAAGGGCTTCGAGGTTCTTGAGCGGCGGCATCGCGTTTTCGAAGACCTCATTGGTGACGTTGGCCTTCCCCACGTCGAGCACCACGAGCGATTTCAGATGTGAGATCCCTTCGTAGGCCTCGATCCCCATATACGGGTTGTCGTAAAGGGACAATTGGCGAAGCTTCTGCAGGCCCTTCTCGTGCATGATCAGTTCCTTCAGTCCCCGACCGCGCACCCCCAGCATCTTCGACATTCCCAAATACTCCAGCTCCGTAAAGGGCTTGAGATACTTCAGCCCGTCGTCGCCCACGTGGCTGGCGGTCAGGTCCAGGCTCTTCAAATTCACCAGCGGCGCCAGTGTCTCCAGCTGCTCGTTCGTGAATTGCGAAACCATGGCCAACGACAAAGTTTCGAGCTGGGTCATCTTGGCTATTTCGGCGATACCTGCCGGCGAGAACTTCGTCTGATCGACATGCAGCTCGATCAGTTGTTTCATTTGCGTCAGATTGGCAATGGCCGCATCGCTGTTCTTGTCTTTTTGAGCGCCGCGCCACATCCAGAGGGCCGTCACGTTCTTCATTTTCGCCACGTTGGCCAGACCCGCGCTCGAGTAATTGAGTGTGTTGATGTTGAGCTTTTCGACGTGGTCAAACTTGGGCAGCACGGCCAGCCCGGCGTCGTCGACCGTGCTTCCCTGCAGTTCCAAGACGGTGATCTGGTCGCGGGCTTCGGGCAGTTCGGCCAATTCCGTCAGCTGTGCGTTGGTCCGCCGGAAAACGGGAGTGCCGTTGAATTGGGCGAGTGCTTCCTGAGCGGTCTTTTTCGGCGCCTCGACCACCTTCGGGGCGGCTTGCGGAGTCACGGGAGCCGCGGCTGGCTTGGCGACCGGCTGCGCCGGCGCTGGCGGAGCCTCTTTTTTGCCGCTGATTAGTTCGCTGAATTTCGGCGGCTTCTCACATCCGACAAGCCCGAACAGCGCCGCAGCAACCAAAGTCGCAACGACGGTCTGCATAAAACTCGTTGAACCCGGTCGCTTGCCGTCCGGCTTCCGCCGCGCAAGCTCTGCACGTGATCTGGTGGCCATGATCGAAAGAACTCCTTCGTGACAAGACGCCGTCAAATAATCGCCACGGATACGAACGATCGCGGCGTGAAAATAGCGGATGAAGGCGCTTCCATCGCTGATGCCGAGCGGGCGGGCCGAGCGGCAGCGGCTTCATCATATCGGCGATTTTTCGCCGACGCAAAGACTTTGTCCGCACTGCCACAAAGCGGACAGAACGCGATCGGCACCTGCGCTTGCGGCTACCCGTCGAGGCCTTTGAGCATGCCCGTGCTGTCGCCAATTTGGGGCGTCGCCGCACCCATGCGATCGAGCATCGCCACGAACAAATTGTTGAGCGGCGTTTCCTTCGGCGCTTTTAAGTGACGTCCGGGAAGGATGCTGCCGCCCGCGCGCCCGGCGAGCAAAATCGGCAGGTCGTGATGCGAGTGCGCGTTGCCGTCTTTGATGCCGCTGCCGTAGAGCACCATCGAGTTATTCAACAGCGTGCCGTCCCCTTCGCGAATCGAGCGCAGCTTGGAGACAAAGGCCGCGTAGTGTCCGACCAGGTAGCGGTCGATCTTCTTGATCTGGGCGATCAGTTCCGGGTTGTCGCGATGATGCGACAACGCATGGTGACCATCTTTGGCGCCCACCATGGAGTAGCCACGGTTGCTCCCTTCGTTGGCGAACATGAACGTGGCGACGCGCGTCATGTCGGTCTGGAAAGCGACCGCCAGCAGATCGAACATCAGCCCGACGTGCTTGGCGAAGTCATCCGGGATGCCGATCGGCTCGGTCGCGCCCGCCGGCCGCCGCGCTGCGGCTTGCCCGGCCAGTTCGATCCGCGTTTCGAGTTCGCGAATGCCGCTGGTGTACTCGTCCATCTTGCGGCGATCGGCGAGACCCAATTTCTTGTTCAACCGGTCGGAGTCATCGCGGACGACGTCGAGAATGCTCTTGCGCAGCAAGTTGCGCCGCTCGCGCTCTTGCGGCGCGACGTGACCGCTGCCAAACATCCGCTCGAAGACCAGCTTGGGATTGATCTCCTTGGCCATCGGCGTTGTCGGCGTTCTCCAGGAGATACACGACGAGTACGCGCAGCTATAGCCCGAATCGCAATTCCCCGCGGTCGCGCCGTGCTCGATCCCCAGCTCCAAAGACGGCAGCGGCGTGCGGCGGCCGATCTTCGCCGCAGCGATCTGGTCGACGGAAACTCCAACCCGAATGTTGGCTCCGGACGTCTTATAAGGATGAGCGCCGGTGAGGAAGGCAGAGGCCGAGCGGGCGTGATCCCCTGCCCCGTCGCCCAGAGCTTCGGCACGGTGCTGCGACAGGCCGCTCAGCACGAGCACTTCGTTCTTGACTGCGGCCAGCGGCTCCAGCGTGGGAGAGAGCGTGTAGTTTGCGCCCACGCCTTTTGGCTCCCAGGCCGAGGGAATCACTCCGTTCGCGGTGAACAAGAAGGCCATTCGCACGGGCGGCTTGCCCGCAGCGGCGGCCGCGCCGGCGACCGAGCGAGGCAACATGGCCTCGAGCCAGGGCAACGCCAGCGTCGCGCCGGCCCCGCGCAAGAACGTGCGGCGAGGCAACGGGCCCTTGGCTAGCGATCCCAACGGCCCGAATCCGGCGGCCTGTGAACTGCTATTGGTCATTTCGGTTCGAGCCTCCGCGCCGCAAGAGAAAGGGATCGCTTCGCACAATCTCGGTAACTAGGGCCGAAAAACGGTCGTCGCCGCGACGCGCGCCCTCCACGATTCGCTCGAGTGCGCAGCGATCATAATACTCCACTCCGCGCCCCAACGCATACGCCAACAGCGTCTCAGCAAAGTGCCGGCGGAACGCATCCTGCCGTTTCGACAAGACGCCAATCAGTTCGACCGGTCCCCGAAACGACTGTCCACCGGGAAGGCTGCCGCTGGCGTCGATCGGGTGATTCTTTTCCTTCTCGCGCCATCGACCGATTCCGTCGAAATTCTCCAGTCCGAGTCCCAGGGGATCCATGATTTTGTGGCAAATCGCGCACGAGGCGCTCTTGCGATGCAGGGCCAATTGATCCCGCAAAGAGGCGCGGGGGTTCGACTTCTGCGTCTCGGAGAGTTCAGGCACATTGGCCGGCGGCGGAGGGGGAGCCTCCCCTAAAAAAGTGTCGAGGATCCACTTGCCGCGTTTGACCGGGGAAGTTCGCGTCCGCTGTGAAGTCAGGGTGAGAATGCTCGCCTGCGTCAGCACACCGGCCCGAGGCGAACCTTCCAAGGAAACCTCGCGAAACTGGTCGCCCGTGATCCCTTTGATGTTGTAGAAATCAGCCAACCGCTCATTGAGAAACGTGTACTTCCCGTTGAGCAAATCGAGCACGTGACGATCGTCGCGGACGAGGCTCTGAAAAAACAGCTCGGTCTCGCGGCGCATGTCCTTGCGCAAGTCGTTGTCGAACGTCTTGAACACGCGCGTGTTGGGACTCGCCAAATCCAAAAGCCCGAGGTTCAGCCATTGAGCTGCGAAGTTGGCAACCAGCGCCTGCGACCTTGCGTCTTTCAACATGCGACGGACTTGGGCCGCCAACACGTCGGTCCGCTTGAGCGTTCCGTCGCCCGCCAAACGAAACAACTCTTCGTCCGGCATGCTGCTCCAGAGGAAGTACGACAGCCGCGAAGCCAGCTCGAAGGCACCGATCGGCGTCGGGTCGTTCCCCTCGGTCGCAGCGCCCGGTTGTTCGACGCGAAACAGAAAGTGCGGCGACACCAGGACCGCCGTGATGCCGGTCTGAATGGCGCGGTCGAGCGGACCATCGGGCGCCGACGCAATTGCCAGGTCGACGTACGGCTTGATCTCAGCCGGCTCGACTGGCCGACGAAAGGCCCGCGTTGCAAAACGGGTC
>DASRXU010000378.1:0-21025 GCA_035687365.1 Planctomycetaceae bacterium
GTCGGCTACGAGGAAGGCGGCCGGCTCACCGAGGCTGTCCGACGTCAGCCTTACAGCGTCCTCCTCTTGGATGAGATCGAAAAGGCGCATCGCGACGTCTTTAACGTCCTGCTGCAAGTCCTTGACGACGGGCGGCTGACCGACGGCCAAGGGCGCACGGTCGATTTCTCGAACACCATCATCGTGATGACGTCCAATATCGGCAGTCAAATCATCATGGAGTTTGCTCGCGAAGACGGTGAGCACGCCAACCGCGATGAAAAGGCCCGCGAGCGCGAGCTGCACGAGCGGGTGATGGAGGTGATGCAGCGCGAGTTCTTGCCCGAGTTCCTCAACCGGATCGACGAGGTGATCTTCTTCCATCCGCTGGGACGGCAGGAGATCCGCCAGATCGTCGATCTGCAGATCGTCCGATTGCAGCACCAACTGGAAGAAGAGGGTTATTCGATCGACGTCACGCAGGGTGTGAAGGACCTGCTCGCCGAGGAGGGTTATGACCCGGTCTACGGGGCTCGACCGCTCAAGCGCGTGATTCAGCAACGGCTGCAAAACGCGCTCGCGAACGAAATCCTGGCCGGCAACATCGCGGAGGGCTCGACAATCCACGTCGACGTCGTGCGTAATAGCCTGGTCTTCACCACGGAATCGCCCGCTGAGACGCAGAAGACTTAACCAGTGTTTCCTGGCTGGAGATCCGGCGCCGTGTGCCACTGCTCAGCTCAGCTCAGCTCAGCAGTGGCACACAGAGGGCACGGCACGAGGACGCTCAGCCCCGCGTCCAGCGCCAGTTACTCACGCCGCGGAGGTTCACAATGCACTCGGCCGGCCAGCCGCCGCGGTGGAGCGAAACGATGGTCTCGGCGCACATCTTGAATGTGTCGTGACGCGATTCGTTGTCCATGCCGGCGACATGCCCGGCTAGGAGCACGTTCTCGAACTGCAACAGCGGGCTATCGACGGGCAGCGGCTCGACCTCGAACACGTCGAGAGCCGCTGCGCGGAGATGTCCTGAGCGCAGCGCTTCGCAAAGCGCCACTTCGTCGACGAGGGCGCCGCGGGCCGTGTTGATCAGCACGGACCCCGGCTTCATGCGGGCCAGCGTTTTCGCGTTGATCAAGTGCCGTGTCTGTGGCGTAAGCGGCGAATGGATCGAGACGTAGTCAGAGCGGCTCAACAACTCATCGAGCGACACGACTTCGACTGGCCATTTTGCCAGGAAGTCTGCGTTGGGATAGGGCTCGAAGGCGAGAACCTTCATGCCGACGCCGATCGCACGGGTCGCCACCGCTTGCCCGATGCGACCCAAGCCAACGATGCCGAGCGTCGAACCCATCACGCGCGGGCCCGTCACCCGTTTCCATTTGCCTTCGCGCACGCGGCGATCGGTCATCGGAAAGCCGCGGGCGACGCCGAACAACAGGGCGAAGGTGTGCTCGGCCACCGAGTGATGGTTGACGCCGGGAGTCGTGCAGACGGCGATTCCCGCGCGGTCGCACGCTTCCACGTCGATCGCGTCAAACCCGACGCCCGTGCGTGCGATCACCCGCAGGGTGGGCAGCGCTTCGATGACTTTTGGCGGGTAAGGCTCGGAACCCGCGATGACCGCCTCGACTCCGGCCAGCGCCTCGATCAGCTGCTCGTTGCGGCGAAGGTCTCGCGTCCGCGAAACCTCGCTGAAGTGAATCCCCGCCGCTTGCAGAATCTCGAGATGCGGTCCGAAGCCCGAATCGATCGACGTTCCGACGACTTGCGGCATCCGCTGTCTTACCTTACGGTCTCGCAGCTTGTGCCGCGGGTGCACCTTCGATCGTGCCCTGGGCGGTGAAGTACAGCGGCTCTGGGCGGCCGGCGATCGTCACGATGAATTTCTCGGTGAAC
Source organism: Planctomycetaceae bacterium (assembly GCA_035687365.1). GTDB lineage: Bacteria > Planctomycetota > Planctomycetia > Planctomycetales > Planctomycetaceae > DASPSM01. Next base: position 1,879 of record DASRXU010000378.1, read on the forward strand.
GGGCCGATCTGCGTCGGCGCGGTGAACGCCAGCGAGAGCACGTGCACAGGTTTGGCTTCCTTGCCCAAGGCGGGCATGCGGAACGCCTGGCGGTTCGAGTCGCATTCCACTTTCTCGATCACGAACGGCTTGTTGCTTCGCAGCAGCACCGTCTTCGTCGTATCGCTGCCCGGACCGACCGTCCCGAGCTGCACGATCGAAGGCGTGATGGTCACGTCGCCCTCGACCCGAGCCTGCACGATCACAGGAATCTCGCCGCCCGTCGCGTCGTCGGTGACCAGCGTCATCTGCTTCCGCAAATTACCAACCGGCGTGCCCGGCAACAGGGAAACGTCGAGACGGTAACCGACCTGGCTCACATTATCGCGAGCGGTTTGGACGACCTTGGCTTCAACGTTCGGGTCTCCGGTAATCACCTTCGTAATTTGCCAGTTGGCCCGGCCCGCGTATGCGATTTCGATCGATCGATCGGTCTTGGTGCCGGCGGCCACCGCACCGAAATTGATCGAACCGGGCGTCAGCACCACGTCGGACCGAATGTAGACTTCGACCGGAATGCGGACCTCGGCGAAGCGAGGCTGCGCGAACTGCACCGTGACCGTCGAGTTCTTCTGGTGCTGAAACTTGTTGGTGTCCATCGTGATGGTCACGTAAAGCTCCCCGCCGGTCTTGACGGCGTCTCGATCGAATTGAGGGGTCGTGCAGCCGCAGGTCGTCGAGACGGTGGAGATCTGTACGTCTTCTTTGTAGAGATTCTTGATCCGGAACCTGTGCGTCACCTCGGATCCCCGAGCCACCACGCCGAAATTGTGCTCGGTCGAATCGAACATCTTCTTCGCCCAATCGTACGGGTCTTCCGCCACGACGTTCTGGGCCCGCGCTGGCTGGGACAGTCCGGCCCCGGTACCAAACATCAAGGGGAGCATCAGCAGCGAGCAGCCCAGGGTCCGATTCATCGCATTCTCTCGATTCTTGGGAAGTGACGACGCACGAGTCGGCCCCTACGCAGGCCGGAGCGGTTCGTGTGTCGAGTGCGGGGTCTATCGTTCAAGAGATCACAAGCGACGGCCGCTCGAATGAGGCGGCGGGTGGTGCGGCCTCGTTCCGTCGATCTGGCCCGTCGGAAAGTTTCCACTGGCAGATCGACCTCCGGCCGCGGGGAAGTTAATGCGGCGCTTATTAAATGTCAATGTCTTGCTGCGTCAGCGGTTGGCGAAAGGTTCGTCGCGCAAAACCGGCTCAATTTTACGCGCGACGGGGTCTCCTCGGGAAGACGACTCTGGGGACGAAAACGGTCGCGCGGGTCGAATCGGCATTGCGTTGGAACCGTAGGACCCCAAGGGAGTTGGAGCCGCGAGCCGGAACAAAAGCACAGCTGGGGCCGAACGGAGCAATTTCCGGTCAATTCCGCCGAAGCAACGCCGCCAGCGCGGGCGCTTGTCCCCAGCATTCAGAGCGTCAGGCCGCTTTCGGCAATCTCGAACGGCACGATCGACTCGTCGCACGCGCTGCCGCGATGTTTGGCGACGTAAAGGGCTCGGCCCATCCGGCCTCCTTGGTGGATTTTGCCGAGCAGAATGATCGTATTGGCGTTGGTTAAGACATCGCCCGTCTCGATCGACCGCGCAATTAATTGCTCCAGCAGCACCTCCTTCGAAGTGCACAAAAGCAAGCAGCCGATCGTTCGCGGATCGTAGACGTGCCGGCGGACTTGGGGCTCGTTGCGGCGAAACTGAGCCCGAAAGAGGTCACGGGCCAGCCAGTCTGCGTCTTTTCGCAAAATCTGGTGGTAGACGTAGTCGAAGACGTGAAACTGAAACGAGTCACTGGCCCGGTCGGCCGGCTCGATCCCGTCGATCACGCAACGTCGCACGCCGTGTATGAAATTTCCGTAAAAAAAAGCGATGCTGCGGTCGAGCTTACGGGACAACTCGATCTTCCATTCGCGCCACTCCTCTTGCTCCAGATCGCCGATCGAGACCCGCCGTCCGCTTCGATCGAACACGTGCATGTAGTCACAGCGGGCCGCGGCCCGGTCCCAGACTTGGGCCGGTTCGAACGGGGCATCGGCCGAGCGACTGCTGAGATCCCAGCCGAACAACCGCCGGGCGTAATCGCAATGGTTCTGGGAATCTCCGCGCGAGGTCAGGTCGAAGAGGATGCCGCGCTGACCTTCCTGCTTCGCACCCTGTTGGGCGAACTGCAATCCAAGTTGGGTCTTGCCGATGCCTGTTGCACCCAAGACGACCGTCAGCGTGCCGGGAAGCAAACCACTCCCCAACAGCCGGTCGAGGCGCTCGATGCCCGTTTTCAATCTTTCGGCGGAGGACGGCGCGGGAACGTCGGACATAGTTGGCGCGAACTGCCCAATCAGAGGCTAAGAAAGCGGTCGCGGGCAGTGACGGCCCAACGGTCGACAAGTCGCCCTTCCGAAATCACAGACACATCCTTGTGCAGGGCGATCGTCGGGCAAATGTGCCGAGGGATTGCCAGCAGCGTATCGCCCGGGGCGAACTCCCCGGCACGGGGCGTCTCGAGCACCAGGTGTTCTTCATTGTGGATCACCTGCCGAGCGTCGGGAAGTTCCGGGATGACGAGCCGCCGACCCATCGGGGGATCGGTCGCGACAGACTTCGTTCCCAGATCGAGCGTAAGGCGATCGGCGGCCGGCCGGCTGATCACGCGCGTCAGCAGGACAGCGGCCGGCGTGAATTTCAAATCGGGATACGCCTCGCTGTAGCCGGCATCGTTTAGCACGCACGTTCCCGGAGCGATCTCGATCGCCGGATCCCGATTGTCGGCATGAACAGGGAACGTCGGCGTACCCCCGACCACGATCCGCGGCACGGGCAACCCCTCTTGCACGAGCTTGTCGCGGAAGGCCCGCACGCTGGACCAGTCGACAGCGACGGCTTCCTCGCGCTCGCTACGAGACGGTTGATGGTGATGTCCGTCGTAAACGTGGAGACCACCGGGGCGCAGTCCGGGACTCTTGGCGATGAGACGATAGAGCTCCGCCGCGGGCTCGCCCGGCGCGATCCCCGTGCGATGAAAGCCGATGTCGATATCGAGCAGCACGTCCATCGTCCGGCTCGATGCGGCAACGGCTTGGCTCAAAGCGGCAATCGTCTGAGGATGGTCGGCCGTCGCGGCAAAGGCGACATCGGGAAAGCGTCGCAAGAATTCGACGGCCCGATTGATATTGGGGCCGACGAGGTTGTACGCGAGAAAGATATCTTTGACGCCGGCTTCCGCGAGCATCTGGGCCTCGGCCAGGGTCGCACATTTGTGCTTGCGGATGCCTTTGGCCACCTCGATCCGCGTGACCTCGGCCATCTTGTGCGTCTTGCAGTGCGGCCGCAGGCGGTTCGCCGAGCCTGCCAAGGTGATCATCAGATCGATGTTCTGATTCAGCAGCTCGCGAAACAAAATTACAGATGGGCTCAACACGTGGGCCAAATCGTCCACGCGGTACGGACTGCCCGATTGCGAGAAGCTCATGCCGGCACCTCCGTGGTGACATTCCCACCGGACCGCAAAGTGCTCGCCGGCTGGGCGTCGAAGTATTTGGACAGCAGCTCCTCGTCGCAGGTTCGCGTCAGCAGGCTGATCCCGACGCCGGCCAGCAGCGACACCGCGAGACTCCAGAGCAGCGGATCCAGACCCAGCAGGAAATACGGCCGAAACTTCGTCGCCTCGCCAAAAAGACCCGTGCCCCAGCCGAGCACTCCGCCCAAATAGTACATAACCAGCATAGTGCCCGCTCCGGTCGCCAGTGCGGCTACCACGCCCGGCACTGTCGCCCGTCGCCAGAACACCAGCATGAGCATTGGGACACAAAACGTCGCGCCCATGCCTGTGCCGCTGAACACGACGATCGCCTGCAAATAGGCGACCGGGCTGAGATTGGTGATGACGGCAATCACGCCGATCGCCGCCATCACTCCGTAGGACAAGTATTCCAGCTCGCGGGAAGCGGCCGCCGGGCGGATGAAACGCTGGTAGACGTCGCGCACCAGGCCCGAAGCGATCACCACCAGGTAGGAGCTGACGGTGGCCATCACGGCCCCGAACGGCGCGGCGAGGATCAGGCCGCTGACGAATCCACTGAGCGGAAGCCCGCCCGTGACCTTCATCGCCAGCATGGGAATCACGTCGTCGGTTTTGCCGACCGGAAGATGCGGAATCAGCGCTCGGCCACAAATGCAAATCAGTGCCAGCGGGATGTAGATGAAGGCGTTGTAGACGCCCAGCAAATAGATCGAGCGGCGGATGTTCAGCGTGCTGCTGCAGGCCATGATCCGCACGATGCCGGCCGGGGAGCCCAGCCCGGCAAAAACCCAAATCCAGAAGAACGAAAACGCGAGGCTGAGCGGGAGGAAAGAGCGGCCCTCATGATTGCCGTCGTAACCGGGATTGAACGCGAAAGCGGGGGACGTGTTCTGAACCGCTCGTCGACTGGCGAATTCCAGCGTGTTCATTTGGGCGACGTTCGCCGGTCCGCCCGCGGCCGCTTCTTGCTCCTGCAGCATGGCGACGCCGCGCAACGCCAAAAACAAAAACAGCACGACGCCGACCCACATCATCACGCTTTGAAACAGGTCGGTCCAAACGGCGGCGAGAAATCCGCCGATCAGCGTGTAACCAACGACGCTTACCGTGAAGATCAAGAGTCCGGTGATGTAAGGCCAATCGGGAAGTTCCGAGGCCAGAGCGATGCGCTGCGTCCAGGTACTGATTTGTTCCTGGCTGGGCGCTGGCTTTAGCTTGCCAAGTTCACTCTGAATTTCCTCCGCGAATTGAGTCTCGGAGGCATAGACCTTGTCCTGCAAAGACGACAGAGCGCCGACAACATTTTCTGGAAGTCCGTCGTGACCGAGTCGCGTCAGCTCGCTTTGAGTCATGCGATAGCGGCCGACATTCTGATCCTCCGACCAGCTCGCGCTACCCACCCAGGCGATCTTCATCACCAGCGCCCCGGCTTTGAATTGGGCGACCATCATGAAGGACATGTAGAACAGAATGAAGAGCGACGCGAGCAAGCCCAGCCCCGGGCTGGCGAATCGTTCGCGAAACAAGTCGGGCACCGTGATCGCGCCGCAACGCCGTGAGATCTGGGCGAGTCGTTTGCCGAGAATGCCGAATCCGGTGATCGGCACGACCATATAGCCGGCGATCCACAACACGACGGTCCAACCGTGCGTGTAGACGAGTGACGGAAATCCCATAAAGGTGCCGCCGCTCTGCACGGTGGCCGTCAGCGCCAGGGCCCACGAGCCAAGCCCGCGATTGCCCAGGAAAAAACCCTTCATGAACGACCCTTCGCGGGTCGCGCGGTTCGCCAGCACGCCGATCCACATCGAGGCGAGGATGAACAGCCCCAGCGCGATCAAGGTCCCCCAAGCGGGCTGCGCGGCAATCAACATGCCTCGTGGTCCTGAAGGTGCGCGTCGGCCAAGGCGGTCGGATTCGTGTCGGTCCCGGGCGGGTCCTCTCCCAAATCTTCATCTGTCATCAAAAGGGACGCGAAGATCCACGAGAACACCACGCACACGCCCCACGGAACGACGATGCCCCAAAAAACCCAATCGGGGAAGCCATACACGTACTTGAGGTCTTCCCCAGTGCGTCCGTATCCGTAGCGGGCGCAGTAGCCGACCGAGTAGCCCATGGCGATGAGCCACGTCACAAAGACGATCAGAGCTTCTCGACGAGCACTTTTGAGGACGGGATCTTCACGGCGTGGAGCCGCGGCGGGAGCTTCGGTGGGCATAGAGTCACAGATTCTATCGGGCTCCCGAAGGTGTTTCAAAGAAGGCGAGCGTCGAGTGTCGGTCCGGCGACCGGCTGACACCAGTTATGCGCCGGGCCTATAATCGGCTTTGCTGAATCAAATCGAGCTGCGAGAGGTTTCGCGCGACATGCCGGCTGCCAATGAAGCAATCCGAGTCGGGTTCCTGGGGTCGGGCCGCATGGCGACCGCGCTCGCGAAGGGACTGGTCGCCGCGCGGTTCACAACGGCTGAATCGATTTTGGGCAGCGATCCGTCCGCGACGACTCGAGAAGCCTTTGCTCGAACCTCCGGCGGTCAGGGTATCGCGTCGAATCTCGAAGTGGTGCGCGGGGCCGACGTGCTCGTGCTAGCCGTTAAGCCGGCGCACGTCGCGGAAGTGCTCGCCGAAATCTGCAGCGAAGTCCGATCGCGACACCTCTTGATTTCCGTCGCGGCCGGCGTTCCCTTGAGCACGATGATCGCGTCGCTCGGTTCGCACGCGCGGCTGGCCCGCGTGATGCCGAACACGCCAGCCCTCGTCGGCGCCGGAGCATCCGCTTATGCGCTGGGTGGCGGGGCAACGGCTGACGACAGCCGACTCGTCGCGCGAATGCTCGAGACGGTTGGGATCGCGGTCGAGCTGCCTGAGAATCTCTTGGATGCGGTGACGGGTCTCTCCGGCAGCGGGCCGGCTTATATCTACCAGGTGATCGAAGCGCTCAGCGACGGCGGCGTGCTTGTGGGCCTGCCGCGCGACGTCGCCACGCGGTTAGCGGCGCAAACAGTCCTCGGCGCGGCTCAGATGGTCGTCCAAACGGGCGAGGCACCGGCTGTGCTGAAGGATGCGGTCGCGAGCCCCGGCGGTACGACGATCGCCGGATTGCATGCGCTGGAGACCGGCGGCCTGCGCGCGGCTCTGATGAACGCCGTGCGGGCCGCGACGCTCCGCTCGCGCGAGTTGGGCGAGACGGCCTGAGGTTTGGCCTCGGCGGTGCGTTTCCTCCCCATCTTCAGCCCCGCGCCGAATAGACCGACCAATCGGCACAACTGGTCTAATCGGCCGGCTTAACACGCTCTTCTCCCCACGTTTTTCCCGAGAACTGCCCGGCGCGAGATGGCCGGTTTGACACCTGCGACGGCTGGCGTAGATTTTCGCGTCGTTCGAACACGTGTCGCGGCCCGCAAGCCGAAACCTTCCCTCTCGCAGCCCGCACGACTCGCGAAGGGACTTAGCTCCGACCGCACAATTTTTGGCGAGAAATCATGCTCACCGAACCCCTGGACACCGATCTGTCTATCGCTGAGGCGTCCGCGTCGGCCCTGCTCACTCCGCAACCCCACGATTCGGCGCGGGTCCTCTTGGGTTTGATGAATCTGCACAAGCGCGCCGATGCGGAAACGCCGGCCGTTCCCGGTGACCCGCTCTCGGAGATCATCTCCAAGGGCGTGTTGCGCAGCCTGATGTGTGCACTGCACTTCCGCGACGTGGCCACGATGTGGCACTCGCGCCGCGTCGCCCTGTTGGCGACGGGCATCGCCAAGCATCTCGGCTGGGAAACCAAGCAAATCACGATGCTCGAGGTGGCTTCGCTCCTGCACGACATCGGCAAGATCGGCGTGCCCGACAATATCTTGTTTAAAGCCGGTCGCTTGAGCCCTGACGAAACCGAGTTGATGGACTTGCACCACAACATCGGCGTCGACGTGCTGCAGGCGGCCCGCGTGAACAAAGAGGTCGTCAAAATCATCGTGCAGGCCTCGCACGACTATCATGGCTTCATCGGCCAGACACGCCGCGCGGGAGCCAATTTTTGCCTGGGCGGCCGGATCCTTGCCGTCGCCGACGCTTACGATTCGCTCTCTTCCGACAAGACTTATCGCCAGGCCAAATCGCACGCCGAGATCATGATGATCTTGAAGGAAGCGTCCGGCACTCAGTTCGATGGCAACATCGTGCGAGCGCTCGAACGCTGGGCCGAGAACGACGGCATTCCGTTCGGGGAATCGCTCGACGAGACCAATAGCGGACTGGCGCCGGGCAAAGCGACGCCGCCCAACTGCGGCCCGGAAGCCGGGGCCCTGGGTCACATCTTCTCGTACCTGTATCTGCTCGAGAGTTTGTACGACGGATTTTACGTCGTCGATAAAGACCTGCGATTCGTGCTCTGGAACAGCGGGGCTGAAAGACTGTTGGGACGTCAGTCGTTCGACATGCTCGAACAGGTCTGCACGCCCGACGTGCTCAAGTACGCCGACGCACTGGGCGAGCGGATCTTCGAAGACGACATTCCGATGAAGCGGGCCCTCCAAGCAGGAACGCCTTCCACTCAAAACATTCAGATGCAGGCCGCCGACGGTCACTGGGTCGACGTCGAAATGCAGTCGGTTCCGCTCGTCGATCACGACGGGCAGTTCCACGGCGTCGCCGAGATTTTCCGCGACCTGTCGCGTAACAGCACGCGTCCGCGCGAGTATCGCGATCTGAAGCTGGCCGCCAGCCGCGATCCGCTGACCTCGCTGGCCAACCGCGGAGAACTCGAGACGCAGCTGGCGCTCATGCTCCACGAGCAGCAGGCCCCCGATGCGGAACCGGTCTGCGTGATGTTCGGCGACATCGATTTCTTCAAAGCGATCAACGATAACTTCGGCCACGCCGTGGGCGACCAGGTTTTGGTCGATTTTGCCAACTGCGTGCGGCACGAAGTCTACTCGGGCGATCTGGTGGCGCGCTACGGCGGCGAAGAGTTCGTAATCGTCTGCCCGGGAACCGCGCTCGAGCAGGGATTCAAGCGGGCCGAACGGCTGCGTTTGGCGATCATGAACGGAAACATCGGCGGCCATCCCGAAGTGCGGGTGACCACGTCGTTCGGCGTGACTCAGGTCGAGCCGGGCGACACGGTCGAAACGCTGCTGAAGCGTGCGGATCGAGCCCTGTACAACGCCAAGAAAACGGGCCGCAATCGGTCGGTCTCGCTGACGACCGACGAAAATCGGATCGAAGAGCAGCTTTCTGAAGTCGAGGCGAAGAACCCGCAGGATCCGTTCGTCCTCGAGAAAACGTTCAATGCTTGCATCGCGGCCGACATGATCGTTTACAAGCTGGGCGGATTTGTCCGCGACGAGCATGGCACGCTGTGCGAAGTGACGGAAACGCAGGCCATCATCAAGCTGGGTCGGCGCGGGCTGCTCCCGTTCTGGGGTAAATCGCCCGAGTCGCAGCCTGTGTCCGTCGTCGTCCAGTTCGGCAACGAAAAGGCGACGCCCTCGCGCCGGCAGCGAGTGGCCTCGAAGCAGGTCAGTATCAAGGTCCGCGTCGAGCCCATCGGTTGGAAGCCGACCGAAGAGAAATTCCAGCGACGGGCCCACTCGGTGCTGCGAATCCTCCGCTCCTGTTTCGCGGCCAATGGCTGACACACCGTCCCGGCGAGCCGAGGGCGTAAGCCCTCGGGTGCTTCTGGCTGTTCTTCGTTCGAGAAGAAAAAAGACAATCGGAGAACCGGCGGGCTCACACCCGCCGCTCGCCTGGAGCGTTGCGCGCTAGCCGCCTGGGCTATAGCGCCGGAGCACGAGGCCGCCGATCAGGGTCACCGTGCCAAATACGATCAGCCCCAGCACGGTCGCGAGCACGACGGCGCACAAGACCAAATCGGTCTTGAGCTGTTGCGTCGATTCCTGAATCAAGTAGCCCAAGCCGAACTGTTCGGACGGATCGTAGCCGACGAAGAACTCGCCGACGATCGCGCCGATCACCGCCAGGCCGCTCGACGTTTTCGCTCCCGTCACCGTCGAAGGGACGGCTCCCGGCAGTCTGAGCTTGAACAGCGTCTGCCAGCGTGACGCGCCGTGCAGCCGAAACAGGTCCAGCAGGTCGGGATCGATCGACGTCAGTCCGGCCGTTGCGTTGGTGATAATCGGGAAGACGCTGACGATAAACGCCACGAGCACCACGCTGCGAAATCCCGTGCCCGACCAGATCACGATCAACGGAGCGATCGCCACGATGGGCACCGTCTGAAAGAAAATCGCGTAAGGAAAGAAGCTGCGCCGGATAATCGCCGACTGCGAAAAGAGAATTGCCAGGCAGACTCCAACCACCAGGCTCACGCCAAATCCCGCCAGCGCGCCGGCCGCCGTGATGCCGGACGCCGCCGCGAGTTTGGCAAAGTTGTCGAGCGCCGCGCGACCGACATCACCCGGGCTCGGTAAAAGAAAGGGCGGGATTTGCCAGTGCCGCACGCTGAAATGCCACGCACCAAGCACCACAAGAAACAGCAATAGGGGCGGCAGCACGGCGGCGAGAATCGATCGGCGGGCGATCTTCATGAGGCGGCCCTTCGCAGAAGCGCACTCACCTCGCCGACCTGTCGGGCGAATTCGCCGGTCCCTTTCAATTCGGGCCGACGCGGATATTCAAACGGTACGACGACGTCATTCGCGATCCGTCCAGGTGACGGGGTGACGACCAGAATCCGTTGCGCCAGGTAGACGGCCTCGCTGACGTTGTGCGTCACGAAGATGGCGGTCGGCCGTCGCGCGAGCCAGATCCGCTCGAGTTCGTCGTTGAGTTGTTGCCGCAGCAGATCGTCCAGCGCGCCAAAGGGCTCGTCGAGCAGCAGGATTTCGGGTTCGGTCACGAGTGCGCGAGCGAGCGACACGCGCATTCGCATGCCGCCCGAAAGCATCCGCGGCGTCTTCGTCGCGTCGGCTTCCGCCAAACCGACCAGCGACAGGGCCCCGGCGACGCACGATGATCGACTCGCTTGCGGACCGTGGTCCAGCTCCAGCGGCAGGGCCACATTCTGGGACGCCGTTCTCCACGGCAAGAGTCGCGGATCTTGAAACACGAAACCGATTCGCCCCGAGCCTCGAGTCACTCCCGCCGCCACACCTTTACCGACTCGCAACACACCCGCGCTCGGCGCCATCAAACCGGCGATCATTCGCAACAGCGTCGATTTTCCACAGCCGGACGGTCCGACAATCGCGACGAACTCACCGCCGCCGATCGCAAAACTGGCGTCTGCGACCGCGACGTGACCGCCGGCAAAGGTCATGCCCACACGGTCGGCAACTACTTCCGCGGCGTTCCGATTCTGTTCCGGCATGCCCCCAGCGGCTCCCGAAGTGCGAGCGTCGTGCGGCTAATCGACGACGAGACGATCGACTTCCAGCGACGGAAGCTCGACGACGGCGATCGTCCGCGGGTTCGCTCGAAAAAGTGCCCCTGGATTGAGAACCAGCGTCTTCCCCTCGTAATGCTGCTCGGGCACGTGCGTGTGACCGTAGCAAACGAGCCGGTAGTTCTGCGAGCTCACTGCTTGCTGGAATCGCCGGTGATCGTGACCGTGGACCAGCGCGATGCGGCAGCCAGCCAGCTCGATCTCGCCGAATTCGCCGTGGCAGGTTTGCTCAAACAACTCGATCGCGTCGCAGAGGGCCGTTGTGTCGTGGTCGCAATTGCCAAACACGTAATGGGAGGGCCAGCGAGAAAAGATTGGGATGATTTCGCGTGATCCGATGTCGCCGCAGTGGAGCACTTGTTCGACGTTGCGTTCCTCCAACAGTTCGGCTGCGCGGCGAGCGCTGGGTAAATGTCCGTGAGTATCGCTGACCACGCCGATCCGCATTTTCCGGCAGTCCGTTCTTCTGGGTGGCACAGGCGGCTTGTCCGCCAGTGTTTTCTTCGCGTGTTCACAAAAGCCACTGGCGGACAAGCCGCCAGTGCCACCCGAGCTCGCTTTCACCCTTCGGGCAGGCAACTAGGTGGAAAGTTCGTCGACTTGCAACGAGTCCCGTTGGGGGCTGGTTTGTAGTTGGACCATCGCGCGATAGCGACTGTCGGTCTCAATCAGCTCGGCGTGCGTGCCCGATTCGACCTCTCGGCCGTCTTCCAGCACGATGATTCGGTCGGCGTGTGTGATCGTACTCAGCCGGTGGGCGATCACAAAGCAGGTGCGATCCTGCATCAACCGCGAAAGGCCTGATTGAATCAGTCGTTCGCTCTCGGTGTCGAGATTGCTCGTCGCCTCGTCGAGGATCAGGATCTTGGGATCGGCCAACACGGCCCGCGCGATGGCCAGCCGCTGCCGTTGCCCGCCGCTGAGCTTGACGCCCCGCTCGCCGATCAGCGTCTCGTAGCCTTCAGGGAGGCGCGCGATGAATTCGTCGGCATTCGCGATCAGCGCCGCACGGCGGATCGCTTCGTCCCCTGCCCCGCGATTGGCGTAGCCGATATTTTCGGCGATCGTGCCGTCAAACAGGAAGACGTCCTGCTCGACGATGCCCAACAGCGACCGGTAACTCTCGACGTGGATGTCTCGAACGTTGATCCCGTCAAAGGTCACCCGGCCGACCGTCGGATCGTAAAACCGGGCCACCAGATTGCACAGCGTCGTCTTGCCGGCACCGCTAGGGCCGATGAGCGCGATCAATTGGCCCGGCTCGGCCACGAGCGACATGTTGCGAAGCGCCGGCTGCGAAGCCCCCGGATACAAGAACGTGACGTCTTCGAGGACGACGCGTCCGCGGGCTTGCTCTTTGTCGATCCGCACCGAGTCGCGGTTCGGGAGCATCTCGCGCGGTTCGTCCAAAAGATCCAGGATGCGGTCGAGGGCCGACAGACTGTTTTGCAACGTCGCCGCGCTCTCAGCCAGAACGGCCAGCGGTTCCAGCAGCATGGCGAGGTAGACCAGAAACATCATCAAATCGCCCAGCGTCAGCGCGCCGGAGAGCACCTGCCAACCGCCGTACAACATCAACAGACCGCTGCTGAGCGGAATCAACGCTTCCCAACAAATCTCGACGATCCGCGCCCACCACCAAACCAGCAGCTCTTGCCGGGCCATCAAGTCGTTTGAGCGGACGAAGCGGCCGGCCTCGCTGTGCTCGCGACTGAACCCGCGGACCACTCGCATGCCGCTGAAGGATTCGGTCGTGTGCGCGTCGATTGACTCGCGGCGGGCACGAATCGCCTTGTGCTGCGGCCGGATGCGGTTGATCCACGTCCGATGCGTCAAAAAGACCATCGGGATCAGCACCAGCGCCCCAGTGAGCAGTCGCCAGTCGGCCCAAGCCAGAATGATTAGGCTGCCGGTCAATTGCACGCTCGCCCGCCAAGGGTTGTAGAGCATGCCGAAGATCAGCTCGCCGACCGAGCCGGCATCCTCGCGCAGCACGCTGGCGACGCCGCCGGATTTGAGTTCATGCACTCGATGCAGCGGTAGCCGAACCGCGTGCTCGAAGGCCCGCTTGCGGATCGAAAGCTGCAGCCGTTTAGTAGCTCGCGTGGCATACCAACGGCCCCAAACCTGCAAACCGACTTTGACCAGGTTGAGGACGGTGACCGCCACTACGATGAACAGCAGCAGGCCCCACGGATTGCTGGGGATGTGCAACCAGCTCGGGATTGATGCCGGCAGGGGCTTTTGGCCCAGCACATTGTCGACGACAAACTTCGTCGAGGCCGGCGGGCCGAGTCCTAAGATTGTCGAGAATGTGAGCGTCGCAAGCGCGAAGTAAACCGCCGGACGCTGATCGCCCAGCAGCCGGAAGAAGCTGCGGATCAAAACGGTCGTCGAGCGGACGCGAGGCCGCCGGCGAGCCGTATTCAGCTCCGGCTGCAGACTCTCTTTTTTGCGAAGCCGCTCGCGATATTCCGCGAACCGCCGCCGACTCGTCTCAGGCCGTCTCGCCATGGTTGGTTACTGGGAGCTTAAAGAACCGGCGGGCTGACACCCGCCGCTCGCCAATGCCAAGTGCTGGAATACACTCCTGTCATTATAGGCCATCGGCAAGATTACCGTCTTGGAGGCGCAAGACGTTATCCGATGCAGTCAGGTAACGCTGGTCGTGTGTAACGACTACGACCGTCGTCCTTAACTCTTCGTGCAAGCGGCGCAAGTGGCCGAAAACTTCGGCTCCGGTCGCGCTATCCAGCTCTCCGGTCGGCTCGTCGGCCAGCACCAGCTTCGGCCGTTTCAAAATGGCTCGGGCGATGGCGACACGTTGCTGTTCGCCGCCGGAAAGCTGGTTGGGTCGGTGGTCGAGTCGATTCGCGAGCCCGACCTGCTTGAGCAGTTGGATGGCCCGCGGACGCAGGTCACCCCGAATGCCGCGCGGCATGTACGGGACGAGCACGTTTTCGACGGCCGTCAGATTGGCCAGCAGGTTGAAACTTTGGAACACGAATCCGACGTCGTCTCGTCGATATTGGTCACGCTCTTGCGCAGTGAAGCTTTGCAGCCGCCGGCCGCCCACCACAATCTCGCCCGCGGTTGGCTCATCAAGAGCTCCGATGAGATACAACAGCGAACTCTTGCCGCTGCCCGACGGTCCAACGATGAAGGTGAACGAACCCCCTGGAATCTCTGCCGTGACTCCTCGCAGGGCCCGTACCTCTGTGGTGCCAATGTGATGACTCTTGGCGACGGAGCGCAGCTCAATCCCGGTTTGCTGAAGCAATGAGGACGGTTGAGGCAAAGAACCCGGCTTTCCGTTTCCAGACGCGTGACGAAAATGTCCCTCGATCGCCGACTGCAATTGTTCGCGGGTGCGACGAAACGCGATTAGACATTCGTCGGGTGTCCCGTTGACGTGTCCAGGATCGGGCACCGGCCAGTCGAGCCGCCGAACTTCCGTGGGAAACGTCGGACACTCTCGGGCCGCTGATTCGCACAACGTGATCAGCAGGTCGGGGGGAGTCCCGGTGGGGGGCAAAAACTCGTGGATCGATTTGCTGCGCTGCGCCGAGACATCGGTCCCGATTTCGCGCATGGCCGCGATCGCCAGGGGGTGCACGAAACCAGCAGGACGCGAGCCGGCCGAAAGGGCTTCCACTCGCTCTCCGAACGATTTTCGGAGCAGGCCCTCGGCCATTTGGCTGCGGCTGGAGTTTCCCGTGCACAGGAAGAGAACGCGCAGCCGCTTTTCCATCGAAAGAATCGATCCGCACCTGACCGGGCAAAATGCAACGCCACTCGGGCGCGTCACACGCTTGACGTGATCCACTGTATTGAGTGCGAAATGGTCCGTCCATCGTTGGAATCGTGGCTCGATTCTGAGTATGCTGCTAGCCGTTTGACCGCCCCTGCTCGCCCGCCGCTCGGCATGCCCGTTGCGAAGTTCGTCGGCGAACGGACTTTGAGCGCCGCAGGGCTGGGCAAACTCAGGGCTTTCAGCCCGCGCAACGAAAGCCCGAGGCGCTCTGGGTGCACACTTTCTGTGCAACCGTGCCGAATCCGCATGCGCGTCGAGCCAAGAACGAGACCCACGAAAGGACCGGACGAATGAGCCCCAAGGAATTCTTTGAATTCATGAAGAAGAACGATTCCGAGCAGATCGACCTCAAGTTCTGCGACATGCTCGGAACGTGGCAGCACTGCACCTATCCGGTCGACACGCTCGATGAAGGGATTTTCGAGGACGGGTTCGGCTTCGACGGCTCATCGATTCGCGGCTGGCAAGCGATCAACGCGTCCGACATGCTCGCCGTCCCTGATCCGAAGACGGCCGTGCTCGACCCGTTCTTTGCCAAGCCGACGGTCAGCGTGATGGCCGACATCGTCGACCCGATTACCAAGGAAAAGTATTCCCGCGACCCGCGCAATATCGCCAAAAAAGGCGTCGCCTACCTCAAACAGACGGGCATTGCCGACACCTGCTACATCGGCCCGGAGCCCGAGTTCTTTATCTTCGACGACGTGCGGTATCAGTCGAAGCAGAACGGCGCGATGTATGAGATCGACAGCGTCGAGGCAGCCTGGAACTCGGCCCGTGCCGAGGGACCGAACCTGGGCCATAAGCCCGCCTACAAGGCCGGCTACTTTCCCGTTTCACCGATCGACACCTTGGGTGACTTGCGGACCGAGATGGTCAATGAGATGCGCAAGATCGGCATCGCGGTGGAAGCGCACCATCACGAGGTGGCGACCGCCGGCCAGTGCGAAATCGACATGCGGTTCCAAGAGCTGGTCAAAATGGGCGACCAGATGATGTGGTACAAGCACATCATCAAGAACGTTGCCCGCCGGAACGGCAAGACGGTCACCTTCATGCCCAAGCCGATTTTCGAGGACAACGGTTCGGGCATGCACACGCACATCTCTCTGTGGAAGGGGAGCAAGCCTCTGATGGCCGGCGACGGTTATGCCGGCTTGAGCGAAATGGCCCTGCATGGCATCGGCGGAATTTTGAAGCACGGCCGGGCTCTGCTCGCCTTCGCCGCCCCGACGGCCAACTCGTACCACCGGTTGGTGCCTGGCTTCGAGGCGCCGGTGACGCTGGCCCTGTCGCAACGGAATCGCTCGGCGGCGGTCCGCATTCCGATGTACTCCGCCAGCCCGAAGGCCAAGCGGGCCGAGTTCCGCTGTCCCGATCCGTCGTGCAATCCGTACCTCACCTTCACGGCTCTCATGATGGCCATGATCGACGGGGTACAGAACAAGATCGACCCGGGTCAGCCGCTCGATCGGGACATCTACGATATGTCCCCCGAGGAACTGGCCGAGACCAACCAGACGCCCGGCTCGCTCACGGAAGCACTCGAAGCCCTCGAGGCCGATCACGCCTTCCTGCTGAAGGGCGACGTCTTCACGAAGGACTTGATCGAGACTTGGATCGAGTGGAAGAAGAGCAAGGAGGTCGACCCGATCCGCTTGCGTCCTCATCCGCACGAGTTCGAGCTGTACTACAACGTCTAGTCGCCACGTCCTCTGGCGACTCAGTAAATGCGAGCTGGGCGAGCAGCCTGCGGTTTCCGCCGCGAGTTGCTCGCCCAGTTTCTTTTTGTCTAGCGGCTTTCAACAAAGACGGGGATCAGGCACTCAGCCGGCTCCGTGGGGACGGTTGAAGTTGCCGGCGAGAGCCGGTCCCCTCTTTGTTGCGTGTTTCTGATGGGCAGGTCGTGAGTCGCTATCGCGAGCCGACTAGCGAGTTTGGCCGACAAAGTAGCTGAAGTCTCTTGTGAGATTCGATTGAGGTCCCACCGCGGCTGGCTTGGCCGGAGCCTTCGCAGGAGCGGCGGGAGCGACGGCCTTCGCAGGCGTCGCCGGAGCGGCCGGTGTTGCGGGGAGCTTGGCCACGGGTGCCACTGGGGCCGCTACCACCTTGGGAGCGACAGCCGCCACCGGCGTCACGGAGAGGACCGATGCGACGGCGAGCGGCGCCGCCGGAGCGACGCTGACTTTTGGTGCGGCCGGTGCGATCGCCGGTCGCGGGGCCGCAGGCGCGGGAGCCGAAACCGGTGCGGCTGGTGTCACTGGTAGGGCCGGGACAGCCAGCAGGCTGGATTCGGAAGCCGTCATCGTCGAGACAGTTGGCGGCAGGCCGGCGGTCTTCACGTCTGACAGGATCAAATCGATGATCCGCAACTTCGAGTCGATTTCCTCAACGGCCGATGCCGGCACCGCGTTGCGCTCATGCAATTGGTGAAGGCGTTTCGCTTGAGCGGCCACCACGGTGTGCACCGACTGAGCGATGCGACTCAAGAGCCGCACCTTTCGCTCGGCACTCTTCACGCGCGCCCGTGCGACATTGAGATTGCCTTGCGCGTCCTCTAGGGCCGCTTTCGCCTGCTCCAATTCTCCGACCGCGTTGCTCACCAGTTCGGCCAGGTGCATCAGGTCGGTCGAACTCTCGCCTCCCAAGGCCCCGCTCGAGGCGCGTTCCTCGACAATCTTGGCGAGATGCTTCGGCTTAGCATCCGAGGTGATTGTTTTGCTCAGAATACCGTCGCCACTGAACGTCGGAATGCCCTCTTTGCCTTCTTGGACAAATACCTTGACCTTGGGCTGGCCGGCGAGGGCCGCATGCTTGAGGTCGCGCAGAATTTGCTCCTGGACCGGCTTTTCGACGGCTCCGGCACTGGGCGATCCCGGCACGGCTTTGACGATCACGTGCCGTTGCCGCGTTTTCTCGGGCGCTGGCTCACCCGTTTTCGGAGCACTTTCAGAGGACTCGGACAACTCGTGCATTTTCCCGAGTTGCTGTTCGAGCTGCCTGATGACCTTGCGCTGGGCCTCGACTTTTGCACGAACGGCCGGAGCGATTTGGACTTTGAATTGTTGCTCCTCCGTTTGCTCCTTGGCTGACTCGCCTTCTTCGTGCTTCGACTCTTTCTTCTCTCGCTCGATGTGCAGATGGTGGAGTGTCTTCGCTGACTCCACCAATTCCTTGAGCTGGTCCGCGGGCACCACGCCGGCTTTCATCCCCTTGAGCGCCTTCAGGGCCTGTTCGAGTTCGGCCGAGTCCTTGCCGAATCCCTTGAGCTTCTTCACTTTCGCGACGTGATCGGGTCCCACCTCGATGATCATCTCGCCACCGTCGGTCTTAAGCTCAATGGTCGCCTCTTCCTCGTGTTTGTCGCCGGCGTTTTCGCCTTTCGAGATCTTTTCTTTTTTGATGATGACGGCGTGTTTCTTGGCCTTCTCGAGCTTCCCTTTCAGTTCCTTCAACTCTTTGGAACTCTTCTCGCCGGACTTCGACTCGGCCGCCCCATCCTCGAGCATCTTCACGTCAAACTGCATAACGTGCGGCATTTCCTTCAAGGCCTGCAGCTCTTTCAGCGAGCCCCTTAATTCTTTCAGCGCCCCTAGCTCCTTCAGTCCCTCCGCGTCGACCAAGTTGCCGTCCTTCAAAGTCCAGGCGTGCACTTGGCCGGCGTGGGCCGACTTCTGTCCGTGCCCCGCCGCTTTGACCTCGGCAAGCGCCTTCCTCAATACGGCAATTTGCTTCTGCAGCTGGGCCGATTGACGAACCAGCGCCTCGTACTTTTCGGCCAGCTTCTCCATATGCTCGTCAGAGGCCGACTCATCGCCGACTTCTTTCAACTCGACGATTTTGTCCTGGCTATCCGCGACCAGATCGTCGTCATCGACTCGCACCACGATCGTCTCTGGATCGGAAGTCGTTTCGACCTTTTTGATCACTTCCTGCTCTTGCTGGGCCGTTCGCCCCAAGCTGGCAGCCATGCCCACAATCAGCAGGCCAAGCATTCCACATGAGGCGAGGCGCCAAGCGGGCGAGCTCTGCATCACCAAGGGTCGTTCCCGTCGAACCAACATCTCGATTCTCCTCGAAAAGGGCGTGGTGGATCCTAACACTCCGGTGGCACCAGCCGGCAGAAACGACGCACGGCGGGTCGCACGGACGAAGGCAATCAATTCCCGCGCATACTCATCGCGAGACGAACGCGTCGCCGCCCATTCGTCGGCCACCAACTCGGCACTCATGCGAGCCCGCGATCGGAGCCACCAGAAGGCCGGATGAAAGAACAAAAACAAGAAGGAAACGTTGAACAGCAGCGTGCCCCAGGCGTCGCGCCGCCCGACGTGTACCAGCTCATGCCGCAGCACGTGCCGCAAAATCTCGGCGTTCTCG
>DASRXU010000379.1:0-44435 GCA_035687365.1 Planctomycetaceae bacterium
TAACCCTCGGTCGGAAAGACGCCGAACTTCGCTTCGAAGTCGTGGGCCAAATCCTGCGGCAGCTTCTCGGCCCCGGTAATCACCAGGTTGACCGTGCGGAACTGTTCCTTCTCGCAACGTTTGAGATAGCGCTTGATGAACGTCGGCGTGGCTGCGATCACCGTCACTTTGTGCTTCTCGCACAGCTTGCCGATCATCTTTGATTCGACCGGGTTGAAGTGATAGACGGCCCCCGGATCACCCGACACGATCAGCCACAGTGGGAACGTGTAGCCAAACGAATGGAAGAATGGCAGCACGCCCATCAACACGTCATCGGTCGTGAAGTGCAACAACTGGTTGGCAGCCGCCAGGTTGCTGGCGATGTTTTTGTGCGTCTGCATCACCCCCTTGGGCTCGCCGGTTGAGCCGGAAGTGAAAATCACCGTTATCAAGTCGTCGGGCTTGATGTGGTGCAGGCCCAGCATCCGCTCCAGCACGAACGACGGCAGCAAGTAGGCTTTGAGCGCGGCGATCAGTTTTTTCGTACCGGTGACCTTCTTGAGCAGATCCTCCAGCAGCACGACTTCGCAATCCAAATCGAAGGGCCGCTTCTCGAGAAACCTGGCGCTCGTCAAAACGTGTTTGATGCCAGCCTCGCGAATGCAGTGATTCACATCCGCGTTGGAGAGCGTGTAGTTCAAGTTCACCGCGACGCGCGGCATTAACGACACGGCCAGATTTGCGACGACGCTGCCGACAGCCGGCGGGAGCAGAATGCCGACCATGCGCTCGTCCGCGCCGATCACGCCGTCCTGCAACAGCTCGCGCAGCACCAGGCTTCCGGCGAGCAGGCGTCCGGCCTTCAGTTCGCTGCCGCTGGAGTCGGCGATCTTGGGGCGAAACGGCGATCGCTTGAGTCGGCGGATTGCTTGGCGCTGCGGAACCAGGATGCGGTTTTTCCTTGCCTCCACGGCTTCGACTCCCAAGGTTTGCACGGCCTGTCGAACTTGATCGATGTTGTCGGGATCGTCTAGCGGCTTACCGAACAGGATGGAAATGGGGTAGGGCCAATGGCGAGGCATCTTCCAGAAAAACCGTCCGCCGCTGAAACTAAAAATACTACCCCAAAGCTCGTCGAGATACACCGGGATCACGGGGCAACCCGTTCCGTCGACAATTCGCAGCAAGCCGCGTTGGAACGGCTGGAGCTGACCCGTCCGCGTGATGCCCCCCTCGGCGAAGATGCAAACCAAATCGCCTTCGATGAGCGCTTCCTTGGCGGCGTCCAACGATCGCAGAAGCGCCTTCGGCCCGTCGGTTCCCCGGATGGGGATCACGCCCCACATTTTGGTCAACCAATTGATCCACCAGCCGGAAACATAATCGGACCAGGCGATCATCCGAATGGGGCGATTCGACACGAGCAGTAAGAGCACGCCGTCGAGCCACGAAACGTGGTTGGCGACGAGCAACGCTCCGCCGCGTTCGGGCAGGTTGCGCAGCCCGCGCACTCGCACTCGATAGAAGACAATGCTCAGCAGCCAAACGATGCAGCGGACGGTCGCTTGGGGAATCAGGCAAACGACGTAAATCGCAACGGGGACTGTGCCCAGGCCGGCGACGAGGAAGATCGTCGAGGCCGTCCAATGCAATTTCGACTGCATCAGCCAGAACAGGCCGGCTGCCACGATCATGAAGCTGTAGGCGATGAAGTTGGAGGCGGCCAAAATCGTGCCGCGATTCTTCACGTCGCTGCGCTGCTGTAAATAGCTCTCCAGGGGAATATCGAACAGCCCTGACGAAATGCCCAGCAGAAGTAGCCAGACGCACGACCAGCCGAAAGCGCGCTGGGTCGCCGCGACGGTGGCCTCGACCAGGGAATTGCCGGTGAGGTAAAGCAGGAAGGCGCTGACGCAGATTCCGGCAGCCCCGAGCGGGACGATCCCCAGCTCAACCTTTTCGCCCGACCAAAGACCCGCGAGCACGCTACCTAGTCCGACGCCGACAACCAACATCGCCAATAGCGGGCCGATATTCTCCTGCCCGACCGCCAGCACCTTCGTGCCGTAAGAGTCGATGTTCATCTGCGCGAGCGAGGCCAGGAACCAGAAGAACGCGATGCCCAGCGCGGTGCGGAACAAGGTGCGGTTGCCGGCTAGCAAGCGCAATTCGGCAAACGTGCCGGTCACCACATTCCTGGGGAACTGACGTGCCCGATCGGCGATCGGCAGTCGGCGAATCATCAAGCTGGCCCCCAAGCCGAGCAGCGAGACGCTGACGAAGGCCGTAGCGGCGCTAGCGATTCCGCTGAGTCCCGGGCTCGCCGCCAAGAGCGCCGTGTGTTCGTCGAAGAGCCTTCTCATCTGGACGAACAGCCCGTTGCCGGCCACAAACCCGACGGCGGAAGCCACGATGGTCACGAGACCCATCAGGCCGTTGCCCTTGGTCAGTTTTTCGGGTCGCAGGATCTCGGCGATCGATCCGTATTTCGAGGGAGCGAAGAGTGCGGCCTGCACACCCATCAAGCCCACAACTGCGAACAGGAGGTTGATGTTTCCCAACAGGACGGCCAGAACACCCAGGATCATCAACAGAACTTCGGCCACCTTACACGCGACGATCACGTTCCGCTTGCTGAAGCGGTCCGCCAAATAGCCCGCGGGAGCGGCCAGCAAAGGGTAGGGGAGAGTAAAGCAGACGAGCCCCAGCGAGAGGGCCAAGGCAGAGTCCATCACCTCTTTACCCAAGGGCACGACGAACCAGCGAAACATATTGTCGTTGAGCGTGCCTAGAAACTGCGTCAGCAGCAGGCCGATGAAACTCGGCGAGGCGAGACCCGCGCGTCCGCGCGGCTGGGCAGTTTCCAAATTCGCTTCCATGTTCGACTGATTCGTAGAGGGCGGGAACGAAGGCGGCGGCGGAGACCGCCGGACAAGGCCCGAGCGATCGTTAAGGAGTTTGGTGCTCATCCTCTGCAGGCGCAACTGCCGTCAGGATATCACGCAGAAAACAGGCCCCACAGCGGCCAGCGTGCCAATTGACGCCGCCCAGCTTATTTTTGCCGCCAACTTTGGGACCAAACGGTCACAAACTGGTCGGCTGGGTATAAGACTCGACTTAAGGCAGCGGATCACGTGTCACAAGGACCTGGGTGTAACAAACGGTGTGAAAAACAAACGTGAGCAGAGCAGGCTCGTGTCACTCGCATTGCTGGCTCGAGGCTCACGGCACAAAAACAAAGCGGCCGCCGTTGCGCGAAGCCAAGGGCTTGAGCGACTTTTCGGCCCGCGGATCGCCGAACGCGATCGTGTTGACTTCGACCCGATTTTGTCGCATCGCGTTCAGGTCGCCTTGCACGTCGCGCGGAAACGTTCCGTCGGTCAGTAGAAAGATCGCGTCGGGGCGGAGATTCATCGCAATCGCCAAGGCTGGCCGTGGATCGGTCAATCCCGAGGCGGGCACTTGGGCGACCCACTCCAAGAATCTCCGCTGATTCTGTGGATAGGCCGACTCCATCCCTTCGGCGGGCATCGGAATGGGATGTTCGTTGAAAAAGATGATGAAGAACTGCTGTTCCTCCGTCAGACTCAAAATCGATTTGGCGAGTTCCAGTTTCATCTGCCCAAAGCGGGTCTTGGCCTCACCCAGGTAGGGCCGGTTCATGCTGGCGGACGCATCGACGACAAACACCACGCGGCGCCCGGCAGATCCTAGACCGAAGAAGGTCGTCTTGCCCGATCCGCCTCCGTGGCCGGCAGCGCCGTTTCCGTCGCCATCGGTCGCCGGTCCTTTTTGACCAGCCACCGCGCCGACGATATCGGCCAATCCGCCGCGCGAACGCGAGTCGCTCATCCACTGCGATCCGAGCGGCTGAGCGTCCATTGCCAGGCGGACCCGAGACGACCGGTTGTCCGGCCCCGCGACTGACGAGGTGCCGTCGGCAAGCCCCGCGACGTCTGCGTTCGGTTGGGCGTCGGATTTGTTTTCGGCAGGAGCCGGCGTCAGTTCGACGAGTCGAGTCGGCCCCAGCGCCGTTAAGTCGCCTGCGGCGTCCGCTGCCACTCCCATTTCCAAGGTGTCGAGGTGCCGACGCGAGGTGGACAGCTCAACGGCGCAAAGCGCGGCTCCGATCAGTAGCGCCACATGCAGCAAGGCCGATGCCGTGACCGCAAAGCGCCAGGGCCGAGAACCGAGTTTTGGTGTCGAGTTTTGAGTCGCGAGCACGTTGCGAAACTGGCTGGAGAAGCAGTTCGGGCGAAGCCGACAGACTTGGCCGCAATTACCGAGTCTTCCTATTTTTCTTGTTTTATTATACTCCCCGGCGACATTTGAGGCGCGGCGGCCCAAATCGGCAGGGCTCTGAGCCCGGTGGCCGACGGCTCCGCCTTGAGATTTCGACCCCTGGGAGAAAGCTCGTTAATGCGAATCCGGCAATCCGGTTATGATGATTCCAACGGGTTTTGTACCGGAGGCGCAATACCATGGATCCCGGCATTCCGACGCCAGTCGCTCCCACAGCATTGACTGCCCGTTCGACGTCGGACGCCCCGGCCGCGAGGTTCGGCGACGGGACACAACGGGGAGGCGTGCCGCCGGTGCTCTTCTTTGACGGCGTCTGCGGCATTTGTAATTACTTCATTGACTTTGTGATCTCGCGAGATCGGGCGGCAGTCTTCCGGTTTGCGCCCCTGCAAGGCGAGACAGCTCGCGAACGGTTGCCGGAAACCGACTTACGCGAACTCAACACGATGGTCTTGTGGGAAGAGCAGGGGATCTTTCGCAAATCGACGGCCGCGACGCGAATTCTGATCCGGCTGGGGGGCTTCTGGCTTTTGCTTGGAACCGTGTTGCGACTCGTGCCCCGACCGCTGAGGGATGCCGGGTATTCGGTCGTCGCGCGCCACCGTTACCGGATTTTTGGCAAGAAAGAAACGTGCCGGATGCCAACACCGTCCGAGCGGGCACGGTTTCTGCCCTAGTGCCGCAGGCGGGTCAATTCCCCGACTGAATCGAACCACCCGATTCATTACACTAGTACTGCCGCGCGGGCGGAAGGCCGCCAAATCCCCACCGTGAGTTTTTGCCCGATCAGGGAGTCGTTGCCCATGTCAATCGAGTCGAAAGACGCCCCCGGGGCCGCTGCGCCGATTGCGAAGGCACCTGCTGAGAGAGCAGTCGGACCACGCAAAGGGAGCCGCTTGCCCCGCTGGCTGCGCTTTGGAACCCCGATCGCCATCTTGGTGATTGCGGCGGCGGTCGAAGCTGCCATCTGGACCAGAAGTGAAAGCGACGGAACGCTTCAAGTCATGCGGACGTGGTATACGGCGCCGGCGTTTGCGTTTTCGTTACTGCTGTGGTGGACCTTTCTCTCCGGATTCACCTGGTCCACTCGGCTGACAGGGTTAGGCCTCCTCGCGCTCGCCACGTTGGCTCTGGGTCTCACGTTTCGTTTGAAAGAATTCAGCGGCGATATGGTGCCGCGTTTCGAATCCCGCTGGCAGCCTTCGGCCGAACAAAAGGCAGCCGACTACTGGCAGAATCAAGGCGGCGAGGCAACCGCCACGTCTGTCGCGACTAAAGAGGCAGGAGCTGTCGAAAAACTGGCGATTGGGCCGGGCGACTGGCCTCAATTCGACGGAGCGGGCCGCGACGGGCTCGCGACCGGGGCGCGGATTCGAACCGATTGGAATCAGCGGCCGCCGCGGCAGCTCTGGCGTCATCCGGTTGGAGCGGCATGGTCCTCGTTTGCAGTCGTCGGCAACTACGCGTTCACCCAGGAGCAGCGTGGCAAGGATGAGGCGGTCGTCTGTTACGACGCGCGGGACGGCAAGCAGATTTGGGCCCATCTGGATCAGAACCAGCGCTACGACCAGGCGATGGCCGGAATCGGACCGCGTGCCACGCCCACCCTTTATGACTCGCGAGTTTATACGTATGGCACCGGGGGCATTCTCAATTGTCTTGCGGCGCGGACGGGGGCCGTGCTCTGGTCGAAGAACACACTCGAGGAAGCGGGTGTTAAGCCGTTGCAGTTCGGGATGTCGGGTTCGCCCCTCGTTTACGAGAACCTTGTCGTCGTCAATCCGGGCGGTCTACGAACGTCGAACAGTGGAACTCAGTCGAGCGGCCGCGCGGTGATTGCCTACGATCGCCTCACGGGCAAAGAGGTGTGGGCGGCCGGCGATTACCAGGCCGCTTATGCCTCGCCCAGCCTGGAGACAATCGGCGGTGTGAAGCAGGTCGTGATCTTTGACGGGCTGGGAGCGGCCGGGCACGATGCGGCGACAGGTAAACAACTGTGGCGCACGCCGGAATGGACGAACGAATTCCACAACAACATTGCGCAGCCGATCGTCGGACAGCCTGGAGCGGGTGCAGACACCGTGTTCTTGAGCAGCGGTTACGGGACCGGCAGCATCCTGTTCGACGTCAAAAAGTCGGGCGAGACCTGGGCCGTCAGCGAACGCTGGCAGGCGCCCAACAAGTTCAAGCTGAAGTTCAATTCGGGCGTCGCGCGGGGCGGATATGTCTACGGATTGGATGAAGGCATTCTGGCCTGCTTTGATCTCTCGAAAGGTCGCCAACGCTGGAAGCGGGGACACTACGGCTATGGCCAGGTCTTGCTGTTTGAGAACGTACTACTGGTGATTTCCGAAGAAGGGGATGCCGTGCTCGTCGAAGTCTCGCCGGACAAAGCTCAAGAGTTGGTCCGCTTCCGCGCGATCGAAGGCAAAACCTGGAATCATCCGGCCTATAGCAACGGCCGGCTGATCGTGCGTAACGGCGAAGAGGCCGCCTGCTACGACCTCGGCCCGCTCGAGACGGCCTCGCGGTAAGCCAAGAGCCGCGCACGCAGTAAGCGGTTCTTCAGGCAAGGCACGCTTCGAATACACCGCTTACTACGTGCGCGGCTCTTGATACGCTTACTTCGACTTCGGGGCCTTCGCGTCGGCCGCCTTTACCTCGGCGGGCACTTGCTTGGAAAGCTCTTCGGCCTTCTTCGCCGCCTCTTGTGCTTTCTTGACCGCGGCGTCGGCGGCTTTCTTGGCTTCTTGCGCTTTTGCGGCCTCGGCTTGAGCCTGTTTCTGCGCCTCGTCGGCTGCGTGGCGAGCTTCTTCGGCCGCTTTCGCCGCCTTGGCCGCCTGCTTCTTCACGTCGAATTCGTCAAGCGCGCCGACAGCATCCGCGACCGATTTTTCGGCGTCTGTGAATTTCTTTTTCGCGCTCATCACCGCCTTCTTGGCCTCGGCGGCTTTCTTGGCGGCCATCGCGTGTGCCGCTTTCTTGGCGTCGACGATCTTTTGCACGCCTTCCAAAATCTTCGTCACATCTTCCAGCTCAGCCTTCGCCGCGAGAGCGACAGCCGCCGCACTCTCGGAGACCTTGTCGAGCTCGGGCACTTTCGCCGCGGCCGTCTCGGCGGACTTCTTCGCCTCGGCCACCAGCAATTGCGCGTCTTCGAATGCGCGGTGACGTTCCAGCGCCGCTCGCCGCATGTCGACTTCCGGATCGGGAACGATCTCGATGCCGACGATCTTCCCTTTGAGCTTGTTGATTTCGCCCTGCGACGCCTTGGTCTCCCAGACGTACAACTTCTTGAGTTTCTTGAGCCCCGTGAGCTGGTCGAGACCGCCGTCGGTCACGCCGGTCCCATATAAGTTGAGATACTCGAGGTTGGTGAGCCCCTTGAGATGAGCCAACCCGGCGTCGGTGATCTTCGTCCGTTCCAAGTGCAGTCGGACGAGCGACGTCAACTTGCCGACCGTGTCCAGCCCGGCGTCGGTCACGTCGGTGCCGCGCAGGTTGAGGTGCACGACGCCCTTTAAATCGACGAGTGGCTTGAGTTGCTCGTCGGTCACCTTGCCGCCGCTCAGGTGATAGGAGACTTCCAAGCGCGGATCGTTCTGAGCCAGCTCCATCACCTGACCGCCCAGTTCTTTGATCTTTGCGATGGCCTTCACTTCGGCCGGAGATCGTTTGGGCGTCTTGTCGTCGTCGGCCTTGGTGGCCAAAGAGCTTGCCAGGATCGTGAGCCCGAGGGTCAGAACAAAAGCGCGTCGCATGACCGAATTTCCTCTTCCGATGCCCGTATTTCGCTGCGGGAACGCTGCCGCCGCATTCGGAGGCAGTGGCCCAAGTTTGCGGCCTTTCCCCCGTTCCACCAGTCTAACACGCCATTTGACCCGAGTGCAGCGAACGCCAGGAATCGCCGTAGGGGAGCGGGAATAAAGCTCCTATCGCCCCATTTTGCCAATTCCACTAACGTACCCGCCCGCTCCGGCAGGGCGCACGTGCTGAATGGCGTGTCCCTCGAGCGGAGCGCATTGGAAGGGGGGGGCTGACATGACGAGCGAATCGCAGGTCCGATACTTCGACACGCCGTTCCACATCCTGGGCCGCTGGGTCGTGGGGGTGGTGACGACGATCGGCGACTTGTCGCTGTTCACCGCGCGAATGCTGCGGTGGATGATGGTGCGGCTGCCCAAACGGGCCGTCTTGCTGCCGTCGTTTTACCAAATCGGCGTGCTGAGTGTTCCGGTCGTAGTGATCACCGGTGCCTTCATCGGCCTGGTCCTGGCTGTGCAGACCTACGATCAGTTGCACTTGATGCGGCTGGAGACGCAGCTCGGAGCCATCATCAACTTGTCGCTCGTGCGCGAGCTCGGACCGGTGCTCGCCGCGACAATGCTCGCCGGCCGCGTCGGCAGCGCGATGGCGGCCGAAATCGGCACGATGCGTGTCACCGAACAAATTGACGCGCTGCGCGCCCTGGGCGCCGACCCGATCCAATACCTCGTGGTGCCGCGGTTCCTCGGCTGCTGCCTGTTGATTCCTTTGCTCAGTGCGTTGGCCGACCTTACCGGAGTGATCAGCGGCTGGTTCATTGCCACGCAAGTTTTCCACATCAACGAGTTCCACTACTGGCTGCACTCGCGGCAGACGGTCTCGGCGTACGACGTCTATTGCGGACTGCTGAAGAGCATGTTTTTCGGAGCGGCCATTGCCATTGTCTCCTGCCATCGCGGCTTTCATTGTAGCGCAGGGGCACAGGGTGTCGGGCGGGCGGCGACGCAGGCGTTCGTGGTTTCGTTTGGATTGATCCTGGTCCTCGATTTCGTCTTGGCGATTTTCCTGAACGACTTCTACTACGTACTTTGGCCCTCCGCTCTCGGAGGCTAATGTGCGAGCCGCCGTCGGAGGCGACTGAGTATGGGCATTTTCGGATCGCGCAAACCGGCGAAAGGGACCGCTCCCGTTGCGGGAACGCCTGCGGCCGGTCCCCGCGCAGTGGGAACTTCTCCGCGAGCCGCTGCGCCACCGCCGATGCTCGAAGTGGCGAACGTCACGCAGCGATTCGGCAGCCAGCTCGTCCTGCGCGATATTTCACTCTTGGTGGAAGAAGGCGAAACACTCGTAATCATCGGCGAAAGCGGATGCGGCAAGAGCGTGACCCTCAAACTGATGATGGCTCTGTTCAACCCGACCGCCGGGCGTGTCTTTTGGCGCGGCCGACCGGTCGCTGCGATGACCGAACGGCAAGTGGCCAAGGCGCGGCTCAGCTACGGGTTCCTGTTTCAAGGGGCCGCGCTCTTCGACAGCATGAGCGTCTCCGAAAACGTCGCCTTCGGCCTGCGGCAGAACACCGACCTGTCGGAAACGAAAGTCCGCGAAATCGTTCGCGACCGGCTGCGCGAAGTCGGGTTGCGCGAGGGAGTCTGCGACCGCAAGCCGGCCGACTTGTCAGGCGGAATGAAAAAACGCGTGGCCCTCGCACGGGCCCTCGCGCTCGAGCCCGAGGTGATGTTTTACGACGAGCCGACCACCGGTCTGGATCCGGTGATGAGCGACGTCATCAACGAGCTGATCCTGCGCACAAAGAATCGCGGCCGGGTCACGAGCATCGTTGTCACGCACGACATGCGAACCGTCGAACGCGTGGCCGATCGCGTGGTCATGCTCTGCCCGGCGGGCCATCTGCGGCCCAACGAGCCGCAAATCGTGTTTGAAGGCACGGCGCGGGAACTCGAGCACTCGTCCGACCCGCGAGTCCACCAGTTTGTGAACGGCAACGCCGGCGAGCGGATCGAAGAGCTTTCGATCTCGTGAGAGCAATCCGCGCCGCAATTCCTTCGATAAAGAGACGAACCGATGACCGAGCGTCAGTTGCAGTTTCGAGTGGGGATCTTCGTGAGCGTCGCGCTGGCCTCGATCGTCGGCTTGATCTTCGAGTTCGGCGAGATCCAAACGTTGCTCCGGCCGAAATACACGGTCAAGATCCGCTTCAAGTCCGCTTCGGGAATCGCCGTCTCCACCCCCGTCCGGCGAAACGGCGTGTTGATCGGCAGCGTGAAGGCCGTGCAATTCGATGACGAGAATGGCGGGCTGATCGTGTCGGCCTCGATCAAAGACGGCGTCCACCTCTGGCCCGATGGCCGCGTGCGACTCAACACGTCGTTATTGGGTGACTCGTCAATCGAGTTTCTGCCCGGTAAGAGCAATCAGGCCCTCAAAGACGGCGACACGGTGGAAGCCGAACCGGCCGTCGATCCCCTCAACATTGTCGCGCGGATGGAGCAGAACGTCGCCTTGTTGATCGATTCGTTCCAACAAACCAGCCATGAATGGCAATCGGTCGGACACAATCTCAACAGTTTGCTGCAAACCAATCAGGGCAACCTACACACGGTCGTGGCCCGCGCGGCCGAGGCGCTGACCGAAGTCGCCCACACGATGAAAACAGTCGACCAGACGCTGCAAGACACGAGCCGCCTGATCGGTGACCCACAGACACAGGAAAACCTCCGCAAGACCATGAGCGCGCTTCCCGTCCTCGCCGAAGAGACGCAGCGCACGGTGGTCGCCGTCCGGGTGGCCGTCCAAAAGATGGATGAGAACCTCACCAACCTGAACGCAGTGACGGCCCCCTTGGCGAAGAACGGCGTCACGCTGGCGACGCGCGTCGAAAACACACTGTCGAATGTGGAAACGCTCACCGAGGAACTGTCACAGTTCGCCAAGATAGTTAACAGCAAAGACGGTACGATCCACAAGCTGGCCGCCGATCCGCAGCTCTACGTGAACATGAACCGCTCAGCCGAGTCGGCGGCGATGTTGCTGCGTCAACTCGAACCGGTGGTCCGCGACCTACGAGTCTTCAGTGATAAGGTGGCCCGCCACCCCGAGCTGGTCGGAGTCAGTGGCGCGCTCCGCGGCAGCTCGGGCCTCAAAGATCCGGAAGACGCGGCCGCACCTCGACCCCAGCAGCAGCGACAGTAAACCGGTCGGTTAGCCGGCGATGTCCTAATTCACTTTGCGGGCCTTGTAGAGGTCGAGGCGGGCTTGAAATGCCGCCTTTTGTCTCGGTTCCGAGAACTGCACGGCCCTGGATTGCCATTTGACGGCGTCGGCGAAGTTGCCCCCTTGCGCATAAACCGCGGCGAGCGTCGCCAGCCGCGTCCCGTCACTCCAGCTCGCCAACTCGCAGGCCTTGCTCGCATTCTCGATGGCTCGCGCGAGACTTCGATACGTTGGGTCGGGGCAATTCGCGTAGAGCCCAGCCAGCGTCCAATACGCATTCGCAAACCTTGGATCAAGTCGGATCGCTTCGGTGCAATCGGCAATCGCTTGCGAGTATTCGCCGCGTTGATACCGCGTGTTGCCTCGATTACACCAGGCATTCGCCGACTTCGGATTGTGCTGAATGGCTTCGTTGTAATCGGCGAGGGCCCGGTTGTAGTCCCGTTTGTAATACCAAGCGGTGCCTCGGCTGTTGCACGCGTCACCCAACCTGAGATTGCCTTCGATCATTTCGTCGAAGTCGGCAATCGCCTTGTCGTAATCGCCTTTTCGCATCCAGGCGTTGCCCCGGTTGTACAACGCATTCTCGACCCGGGAATTAAGCCGCATCGCCTCGCTGTAGTCCAAAATGGCGATGTCGAGTTCGCCCTTGCTCTCCCACACCAATCCTCGGGCGACGTACGCTTGCGCATCGCGCGGGGACTGCCGAATCTGTTCGGTGTACGCTTCCAGAGCCTCGCTGGCGCTCGTCACGAACTGTTTGTTGATCCAGCCCATAGCTCCGCGTGAGACCCAGAGCCAGTCGCCGTCCACATTCAAGACTTTCAGACCTTGCCCCGCGGGGATCGTCGACAACACGTCGTCGCCGATCTTGAGTTCTGCGTCCCGAGCCACGATCACCGTGTCGCCCACTTCTTGAGCGCGGGCGAAGGCGGGCAGAATTCCCAGCAAGAGAGCTAACGGCAAGAAGGTCGCTTTGCGCATCGGGAGTCCTTCAGAGATGAGATTCTGGAGTGGATTCGATTGCGACGCTTCGCGGACGTCTTAGCTTCCGAGAGTACATCGGTCGAGCCGCGCGATCAACAAAATCTCGCGATTCGGAGTCGAACGTCGACGGACAATTCGTCCGTCGTGTTGCCAAAAAACAACGGAGTATTTTGGGAAATCTTCCGCGTTTGGCAACTTCTTCGGCGTGGTCTGTCTTTGCCTGACCTATCTTTTTGATGTCACGGTTACAAACAGATCAACACAACTACAGAGGAACTCGCCATGAACGTCTTCACCAACAGCGTCAAACGCTTCCTGGTTTCGGAAGACGGCCCGACCGCGGTCGAATACGCGGTTATGCTCGCCTTGATCGTCGTGGTTTGTCTCACGGCCATTCAGGCGGTCGGCACGAACGCGAATGCAAAATTCAACGCGGTCAAGAACGCGCTCACGTAAACCGACGCTCGTTTTGGATTGCTTGCCAAGAGACCCGCGGGGGATTCGTCCTCAGCGGGTCTCTTTGCGTTGGCACACGCCGTCGAGCCAGGTGATCAAGTCGCCCGTCACTTCGTCGCGATTGGTCTCGTTCAAGGTCTCGTGACGCGCGTCCGCGTAGAGCTTGTAGGTCACGTTCTGCAGGCCGGCGGAGCAATAGGCTGCGAGCAACTGATCGATGTTGCCCCCTACCGGATCGCGACTGCCGCGAAAAATGTAGATCGGCAGCGATTTGGGAATGCGGCGCTGTCGCTCGGGATCGGCGACCTCGGGGAGCGCCGTCACGATGTCGAGAAAGAGCTGGACCTGCGAATCGAAACCGCACAGGGGATCCGCCACGTACTTGTCGACTTCGGCCGGATCGCGTGAGAGCCAGTCGAACGGCGTCCGTGCCGGTTCAAACTGCTTATTGAAAGCGCCGAAGAATAGCGACTGCAAGAGGCGACTCTTGCCGCGCGGACCGACGCGTAGCCGCTCGACTTGTGCGATCGCCCCTGCCAACGCCGCAGCCGCCGGCGGCTTACCGTTCGAGCCCGAAAGCACGGCCCCGATGACGGCCTCGCCATGTTCGCTGATGAACTGCTGAACCATGAATGAGCCGAGCGAGTGGCCAAAGATCACGATCGGCGTTTCGGGATAATCCGCGCGGATCCGTTGATTGATTTGCCACAAATCGTTCACGCACTTGTTCCACCCGTCATTCCCGGCGAAATAGCCCAAGTCAGCAGTCGTTGTTGCTGTCCGTCCGTGACCGCGATGATCGTTGGCATACACCGCGTAGCCCGCGTCGCACAGCGCCTCAGCCACCCTCGCGTAACGAGCCGCGTGCTCGGCCCAGCCGTGCGCCATCTGCACGACGGCCTTCGGTGACTGCTCGGGCATCCACCGATGCACGAACAGCGAAACGCCATCGGGCGTCTCGAGTTGAAAAGGAGCGGTTTGCATGAAGTCACCAATGGGCCGCCATCCTACACCGTCGCACCGATGGCGTCGTCACTGAACACGAGTGCTGTCAATTGGCAGATTTCGCCGAATTGTCAGCCACCATCGATTGGTACATCGCTTGCATGTTGAGGAGGCTGCCTCCGTCCGGTCGTGGTACGTAGAGCTTGAGATAACGGCCGGATGGGCAGGAGAGGCTGTTGGGCGAGGAGTTCGAATCGGCCTTTCGACAATCAACTTGGCTGTCGTACGGGCACCTCAGGCGCCGCCAGTCGTTTTGTAACTGACTAAGGCTGTAGGCGGCGCTGGGCAAAGGTGAACTTTTTGAAAGTGAGGAGAATCGTGAAGCATTTGCGAAACCTACGAGGCAGGCTGACGTATTGCGCGGTCACGACTTTCGTGATGGGAGTCGGCACTCAGGTCATGGCGCAGAATCAGCCAGCGACTCAGAATCCGTCCGACCCACAGACCAGGGTCGAGCAGAGACCGAATGGATCCGAGCAGGCTCGTCAAGCAGAGCAGGGCGGCCCACAAGACCGCGGGCCCCGACAAACGAGGGGGCTCGGACTTCAGTTTGAAACGCAATCCGCCGGGGGTCAGGGTCTGGAAATCTCGAACGTGGATCCGAACGGTTCCGGTGCCCAAGCCGGTCTGCAACCCCACGATCGTTTGATCTCCATCGATGGTCGCCCCTTTAGACACCATCGCCATGCGAAGGCTTATTTGAGTGGGCAAGCGGGGCGCGTCGTGCCCTTGGTCATCGAACGCAACGGTCGCCGGCTGATGCTTCAGTTTGTTCCGAGTCAACCAGACGAAGACAGCGGTTGGGTCGGCGTACTGTTGTTTGGCGAGAATGAAATGGCGCCCAACGGTCAGAACGGCCCCGCGACGCCGACGAACGCCGCCGAGGGCAACTCAAGTTCCCAAAACGCGCCGGGAAACACCGGTTCTGCGCCGGGAAATGCGGCTTCTGCGCCGGGAAATAACTCGGTCACGCAGGCCGGCAGCCCGGCGACTCCAGAGAGAAGTTCCAACAGTGCCACCGGGGGACAAAATGCTCCCGGCCAACCCGGGGCGCGCGTGGCCCAAATCTATCCAGGTAGCCCAGCCGCCCGCGCTGGATTGCAGCCTGGCGACCTCGTCACGCAGGTCAACGGCCAGAAGATCGACGATCCTGCTGAATTCGTAGCCCTGATTCACGAAATGAAGCCGCAGACCAAAGCCGAATTTGACGTGATGCGCGACAATCAGCCGCAACGTATCCCCGTCACGATTGGCAGCCGCAGCAGCGAGTACGCGGAAGCACAATTTGGCGCTGGCCAAGGACAGGCTGGTCCCGATCCGAACGCTCTCCAAAAGCTCGAAGAAGAGGTGCATCAGCTACGCGAGGAAATCCACCAATTGCGTGAGCAATTGCAGAAAAAGTAATCGACCGATATTCGGAAACACCGGAGAACAAATCATGAGACGAATCACTTGGACCTTGAGTGCCCTCCTTGCCGTTGCGGCAGCCACATCCTGGACGTCCGCTGCGCGGTCTGCCGATGAACGAGGGCGACGCGTGGAGGCACGCCGAACGGAAGCCTGGCATGGTGACGCACGCCGAGGTTGGGATGGCGGTTATCGCGGAGGTTACAACCGCGGATACGGACATCCGTACTACGGCGGGACTTATTACGGCACCACCGGTTACTACGGTAACGGCGCGTACTACCCGGGCTACTACAACGGCTATTACACCGGCGCGCCGGGTGTCTACGCCGGCGTAGCTCCAGGCAGCGTCGGAGTGGGTGTCGGCCCTGCCGGCGTGACTGTTGGGCCGGGCGGAGTCGGTTTTGGCTACGGGTGGTGGTAAGAGCTAACGGAAATCGTCCGGCTTTAGTTAGCCAAGACGATTGAGAGCAGAAACGGAGGCGCGCCGAGCGCCTTCGTTCTTTTTTGCGCCACGTGTTGGTTGGGCAGCGCGGCACGGATCAGTGAGCGCCACTCACCCCGAACAGCAGATAGAACGTGATGATCGAGCCGAGGAGACCAAGGGCCACAGCGACGATCACACCGGCCGAGAGCGGGCGAAACGTGAGCGTTGATTGGCGTTCAACCGCCCGATCATACGCCAGTGAGTCACAGCAGCCGCAACGTTCACCACGACGCCAAAGAGCACGAGCGACGTTCAGAGCGAGACCGCCGTGTGTTGCGGCGGCGTCCCACCTTGTTCGGAC
Organism: Planctomycetaceae bacterium; assembly: GCA_035687365.1. Taxonomy (GTDB): domain Bacteria; phylum Planctomycetota; class Planctomycetia; order Planctomycetales; family Planctomycetaceae; genus DASPSM01. Next base: position 15,924 of record DASRXU010000379.1, read on the forward strand.
GCCAGCTCGCGCAGGAAAAGCCCGAACCGGGCGACGACGAATCCAAAGCCCATCATCGCCAAACCCGTTCGCACCCACGCAAGCAGCGTACGCTCGGCGGCAAAATAAACTCGCGGGTCATCCATTCGCTTGTGTCCAATCTGGCATCAGGGTTGTGGGGCGTGCGGCTCGGTCATCTCACATCGGGCTCACACCTCCTAGGGCGCGGCGCGTCCATTCTCCTCTTTACCTGTGTCGAAATCGCGCTGTTCATGCCAACGAATGTTACTGATGTTGGGGGAGGAGGAAAGGACCTCATGCAGGACGCAAGCCGCTTCGTTCCGAATGCCGTGCCTGCGCCTTCCTAGGAGCGATTTCACAAACCCGAGCTTGCGCTCGAGCCAGGCGATCCAAACACTATCGTTCTCCCTTTCGCCCGCGATGTCCGAGGACCAGGTGATAGTCGGTGTCGGCCACTCGGAAGCCCAGGTACCAGCCAAAATCCTCCTGACCCGGCTCGCTGTCCGTCCGAATGCCGCGTCCGCGCAGCTCCGCGATGAACCAGCGAGCCAGGTCGTCACCGTAGCAGCAGTCGTTAATGAAGTAGTCCCGCGGTTCAGACGTGTTGAAGGTCGAACTTTGGAACGTGACGATTGCTCGCATTTCGGACCTAAAGGCGCGCAGTTTGACCAATTTCCGCCAAAAAATCAGTGGGCACCGACACCTTCGCGCCAAAATTAAAGATGCGTCCGGACTGTCGCTTTTGATATAGGGAATGAGCGCAAACTTTTGTCCCTTGGCGGGTGAACTGATGGCCGACAAGCCCGACGCTCGAGATCCGCTATCCGCGAGCGAAACGCACGCGTCCTCGCCGGTGACGGAAAGCGTGCTGCAGCCCGACGTGGAGGTTGAGGACGATGATGAGCCCGAGCCTCGCACGCCGTTTCAACGGCTCCTGTGGTGGACGGGCTTCGTTGCAGTCGATTTGGAAGTTTTGGTTTTACTCGCCAGTGTGCTCAAGCTCGTCCGCTGGCGCGGCAACCTCGAGCTGTGGATCCAGTCGACCTTGTTGGGAGTGATTGGAGCCAGCTGGTTGCTGCTGCAATGGTCTTACGGAACCCTCGGAGCGGAAGTCAAGAAATTCGTCACCGGAGACGGGAAGAACTTCCGGAGCGACTCTCACCTCAGTCCGCTCGCTCAAGTGCTGGTCATCGCTGGAGCATTGTTGGTCGGCGGACTCGGGTTCTACTTCTTCCTGTGGTATGTGAAGCATTAATGAAACGTCGGCGCCTCGACGCTTGGGTGAGAGTCACCAGCTGAAGATCGCTCCCACAGTGTCACTGACCGATGTGCGCTTCCGAGCGCAGCGAATCGGCCCGTTCTTGCAGCTTCTCTTGCGGCACGACTCCCTGCGGCGTGAGCTGCCAGGCGACCTCGTGGCGGTCGGTCACGTGGCGAGGCAGAAAATTGTCCGAGACGAAGTCGATTGGCACCCACTCGTACCAGGGCGCGGGGATCTTCACGAGTTCGGTCCGCGTTTCGAATCCCGGTTTGACGAGGGTCAGTTGGCGCGTTCCGTAATAGGTGAAGGGGACAGCGACCGGCGTGGTGCCGACCTCTTGCCCGTCGAGAATTACCTGGGCCCCGGGCGGATCCGACCGCACGATCAGTCGGCGGTAAACGCAGCCGCTCAGCGAGGAAACCCAGCAGAAGGCGGCGAGTATCAGGACCAGCGACGGTCGAGCGTGCCCGGGCAGGGCAGGGCAAGACCGACCGTCCCGGGCGGCGCGCGCAACGTGGCCCCGCCGCTTGGCAAACGGCGCTGTTCCGCGGGGCTGGCTAGGGTCTGGCATAGTCAACGCTTCGAGCAAAACTGCGGCGAGGCGCCCTGGCAGCGGGGAGGGGGACACTCCCTGCGCTGTATGGATTTGCGGCGGGATTCTATTCGTCGATCCCAGGCGCTGCCAGATCAGTCCCCCGGCGTCGGAAAGGTCCGCTGGCCGTGTCCGTATCGATTGCCAGTACGGGGTTTACGCAGCGCCGAAATGGAACTAGCGCTTTACTTGGCAAAACGGGGCCGGATAAGATCAACCTGATGCGTTGGGATCAGCCGATCCGCTATGCCTCCGTCAGCGACATTGGCTTTCGCCGACGTAACAATCAGGATTCGTATGCGGTCCGGATGTGTTCCGACGCCGAAATCTGGCGCGAACACGGACACCTCTTAATGGTGGCGGATGGCATGGGGGGCCATGCCGTCGGCGAGCTGGCGAGCAAGATCGCCGCCGATACCGTCTGCCACACCTTCTATAAGATCCGCAACACCGAAGTTCCCGACGCGCTCAAGCAGGCGTTGGAAACGGCCAATGCCGCCATCAACGAGCGGGGCTCGCTCAATCGCGACTTCGCGAGAATGGGAACAACTTGCACCGCGTTGGCCCTTTGCCCGCAGGGAGCCGTGATTGGCCACGTCGGCGACAGCCGCCTGTATCGCGTGCGCGGTGACCGCATCGACCAGCTGACCGCCGACCACAGCGTGCAATGGGAGCTCATGCGTCAGGGTCGGTTGCGCCCCGACGAAGTCTTCTTGCACGAGTCGCGACATGTCATCACACGTTCGCTCGGACCAGAGCCCGTCGTCCAAGTCGACATCGAAGGCCCGTACGCCGTGCTGCCCGGCGACGTCTATCTCATTTGTTCGGACGGTTTGACCGGGCACGTGCAGGATGCCGAGATCGGGATCATCGCCAGCGAGCTGCCGCCGCCGGAAGCCTGCCGAATGCTCGTCAACTTAGCCAACTTGCGCGGCGGATCCGATAATGTCACCGTCGTTATTGCGCGGGTGGCCAACGTCGCAGGGAGCGACGCTGAAGAGGAGACAGTGGCTCCTATGCCCGGCTTGGGTTGGGGATGGATCATCACGATCTGGTGCCTGGCCCTGCTGTTCGTGGCCGGAGTCGTGAGTTTCTTGTTCGATCATCCCGTTCCAGGTGTCTGCCTCTTGGCCGCGGCCTCGTTCCTTGGGGTGGGGGCATTCGCCTACTGGCTCGAGCGGCGGCCGCGGCGCCCGCGACAAACAGGGGAAGAGGGGGTGGAGACGACCGTCTGGAGGCCGTATCGCTCGGCGTCCGCGCGGCCAAGCATCGCGTTCTTGAATCATCTTGCGAGTCTGGAAGGCGAACTGGCGCGCGCGGCCAGCGAAGAGCGTTGGTCGATCGATTGGCCGGCGCAACAGGCGGCCCGCGCGTTAGCACGAGGATCGCTCGAAGCGAAGAATTATCCGAAGGCGCTTTCCGAACTGGCGAAGGTCATCGACATTCTGATGGCCGGCCTGCTGCAACATCGCAAACAAATTCAGCGCCAATCGAAATGGGGCAAGCCGACGACTCCGAACGCCACTCCCAATTCCACTCAGAAGACGAATCCGACGCCCGTTCCCAAACCAAGCCCCGCGGCCGAAGAGCTGCCCGACGAGCGGGGAGCTTGAGGATCGACGGGGGTGGCAGCGCGCGCAAAAAAAACCGCCTGGGAAGGGTTCCCCAGGCGGCTTCTCGGGCCGAGCGTTCAGCTCCGTACGAAATTGATCTCCACTCCCAAGTTGGCGATGAAAACTGAAAGTTGCTGCTCCTTCAGTTCAAACGGGAAGTAAGTCACGCCGTCCTGATCTGTCATGACCAGGCTTCGCTCACTCACCTTCCATTGTCCGCTTCCCTGCATCTTCCGAGTCTCGCCGTTGACGAACTGGGCTTCGATCACGTAGCTCATGTTTCCATTCGCCAGCAGGTTAAACCCGGCGCGGATCGTTCCGCCTTGCGGGCCGCGGACGGAGCCCGTCCAGTTGCCGGCGATTTGCGAGACGATTGATTTCTCGTTCGACGGCTTGGTGTCGTTGGCCGCGCTCGAGCGGTCCGGCTTTGCGGGCGCTGTCGCCGGAGCGGTCGGAGTCGCCACCGGGGCCGGTTTCGGAACCGTGAACTGGTAACCCAAGTCGGTCAGGAAAGTGTCGGAAACCTTGGGCAGGTCGATCGGCTGCACGCCACCTTGTCGCATTGCCATCACATCGACGAACGTGGCCAGGTCCGATCGGTCCTTCAACTCTTCCACTTCCTTCGTGCCATACTTGACCGCCTCTTCGAAGGTGTGGCCGGCGATGCCGGTCGCTTCGATGGCCAGGGTGCCACCTTGAGGCAACCGAATGACCGGGAAGCAGTGCCCCTTGGTGAGCACGAGAGCCGTTTGCAGGTTGACCGACTCGCAGGCACTCGCCCAGAAGATGGCCAAGTCGATGCACGTTCCGGAGTGATTGCGGAGCACGTCACGAGCGTACTTGATGTGCTGCCCGTTGGTGCTGCCGTTCACGTAGACGGGCGGCGTCTGGTAAGCGATGCGGTTGGCGACCATCCACTCGTACAACGTCTTGGCGAAGGCGAACGCGTTGTCGTTGGTGCCGGCCGCATTGTTGGCACCGTTGGGAACCAGCCCGCTCACCCGGCCGACCAACTGCTGAACGGCCGGATCGCTCGGACTGGTGAAGGACGCGATTACCAGGGGAATGAATTCCGACGCTTCCGCGAAGTTCGTCACTTCGCCCGGAGCCAGCCCCGAGAAGATCGTTTCGTTGTAGCCCAAGAGCTGCAACTTCTTCGTGTCGGTCTCGATCACTGCCTGGCCGTCGGCTTTCTTGTATTGATACTCGCATTCCAGGCTCGCGGTACGCGAACCGGTCAAGAGTCCCAACTTTTCCAAGTCGAGCACGGGGAAGAAGGGATCAACCACGGTCTGACCCGGGTAGACCTTCGATGAGTGTCGCCAGGTGCTCCAGTCGCTAAAGCCGGCGATCCGGAAGCGAACGCGGTAGTCGGTCAACGTCGACGTTCCTGTGTTGTCGAAGCGGCACTTGCCGACCCAAAGGTTGCCGAACGACTCATTGGAGTAGCACTTGGCGAGGCAGCCCATGATGGTTTCTTTGTTATCCAGCTCGAACGTGGCGTCGCTGCGACCGCCGTCGGCAACCTTGGGCACGAACTCGTAGCAGAACGAGCTGCACTGGGCGTTGCTCTTCAAGTTCGTGCTACCGGCCGGGACGACGATCCGCTCAATAATGTTGACGACGCCGGCCTGCGAGTTGACAGTTCCCTGAAAGATGGCCGTTCGATCGTGCGCTTCCAGCAGGTCGAGTGCGGCTTCTTTTGCCACCGCGATACTCCAACGCTTGCCCTGTTCGACGCGGGCAAACCCGCGCACGACGTAGGAGATCTCGACGCGGTTCTTGACGTCATTGAACTTGGCGTCCGCATTCTCCAGGACGGCCCAGCCGCGGCCGATCCCGAACTTGCGAAGCAGCAAATTGACATTGGGGTTGGTGGTTTTGATGTTGGTATAGACCACCGTGGGTGCCGAGATCATCGATTTCACAGTCGCGTTCCCCATCGCGTCGATTTCTGTGGTTTCGTCGACTTTGAGGATGGCGGCACTTTCGGCATTTGCGGGGGTTGGTCGGACGCAGCTCCCGATGAGCGTAAGCGCAAACGCAACCAAAAGACGGGCTTTGACGGATCGAATGGACATGAGCGTGGACCTTTCCTTGTCGTGGCGAGCAGCCGGGTTGAGTGAGGGTTCGTAAAAGCGACGAACTGGGCCCTGATAAATTGCACAGCGGGACCGGTCCAAATTTGTTACACGGAAAAACAAAAAAAATTCGGCCCCGGGAAAAACTCCGATTCGAGGGCCGATCGGAGATTGCCGCCCACGCGTTTCCAAATGGCATCAAGGCGTCGTCTGGTCTCTTTGGCCCAGGCTTTTGATTTTTTTTCACGACGGCTGACATTTTTTGTGTAACAAGCCATCCTCGGTTTCGCTGTGAGGGCCAGGGACCGGTGCGCGTCCTGCTTTCGAACGCGCCCATGTCTTTCGTTTCGCTTCCATCCGCGAACACCTCAACCATCTTCCAAGGGATTGCCATGCAACCACTTGTCGAAATCACCGGACTCGTGAAACGCTACGGCGACTTCACCGCCGTCGATTCGCTGACCTTATCCATTCCTCGGGGCTGCATCTTCGCTCTGCTGGGCCCCAACGGGGCTGGCAAAACGACCACCATCAAGCTTTTGATGGGCATGCTGCAGGCCACGGCCGGCACGTTGCGAGTCGACGGGCTCGACGCGTTCACCGACAGCGTCGCTGTCAAAGAACATGTCGGCTACCTCCCCGACGAGCCGGCGTTTTACGACTTCATGCGGGGGAGCGAAATCATCCGCTTCGCCGGCGAAATGCACGGCATCCCTAGAAACGTCATTCAAGAACGGGGCACGAAACTGGCCGAGCGATTGCACCTGGCCGACGCGCTCGGTGAGTTCGCCGAAAACTATTCGCGCGGCATGAAGAAAAAACTCGGGCTGATCTGCGCTCTGCTGCACGAGCCCGAGTTATTGATCCTCGACGAGCCGACAAACGGGCTCGACCCGCAGGGGACGCTGGAACTCCACGGCCTGATGCGGGAATCGCTGGCGCTGGGCCGCACCGTAATTTTCTCGACGCACCTGCTCGATCAGGCGGAAAAGCTCTGCGATCGAGTGGCCGTCGTCAATCACGGAAAAATCGCCGCCGAAGGAACCCTGGCGGAACTGCGCCAGCGGTTCGGCGTCGACTCGAGCCTCGAGGCGCTCTTCTTCAAATTGACGGAAGGCGTGCCGAGCACCGATCCGGTCACCGCCTCAGCGACGAAGGAGTAACCCCCATGAGCCGCCCCTCTAGCATCGCGGTGCTGGGATTGTTCGCGCGCGTCGCGCTGCGTCGTGCGGCCAACGGAACTGCGATCTTGGTGCAACGCACGTCGCAGAACCTGACCAAAGCCTCCTCGCGGAAGGCCACCGTTCCGCGCGGCTTGCAGAAATCGCTGGGCAGCCGGACGTTTGCCGTCCTTTTCAGCCTCTCGCTGGCGTTCGGGACCGTCATGCTGTTGACCCGACCGGTTCCCTGCACCACGCAAGCAGTCCGTCTCGACGAGTTGGAGCACGCCAAAGTCATTCCGCTAACTCAGGCCGATTACGAAGCGCTGCAAACGGCCAGCAAATCGTTGCAGCCCAAGCAAACTTCCGAAGCCGTCGACGCGGCTCTGTCGAAAGTCATCGAGGGTCAAGGGACCGATTGGCTGGATAACCGGGGCAAGGCTCTCCTTCACGAGCGCTTCGTGGAGCAGGGCCTCGCCGGCTTCAAAGCGGCCGAGCCCGACCCCGCATGGCGCGGCGCGCTGGCTACGCTTTCCCCAGAGGGCCGACTGCGCGCCTTGCGAGCCGCCGGCTTGTACCTGCTGTTGATCGGTGGTTCGGGAGTCTTGTTAACCATCGGAGTGCTGAGCCGCAGCCTTTCCCAAACCGACCCTTCGCTGACTTGGCTGTTTCAATTTCCCGTGTCGCGGCCCATCCTGTTCGTCTCCAAACTCGGCGAGTACACCGTCGGCAACCTGATCGGGCCGATCGCCGCGATTTTGGCGGCAATGTTGCTGTGGGGATTCGGTGCGTCCTTCACGACAGGACTGATCCTCTCGCTCGTATTCGGTCTCGCGTCGGCGGTCACCGTCGGCTCGTTCTGTTTGGCGCTCGAGATGCTGCTCTCCCAGCGTTGCCGCCGCAAATTTCGCGGAGCTTTTGTTTCGTCGGCGACCGCCATCGCGAGCTGCGGCTTGATGTTTGGCGCCTACTATCCGAATGCTGCGCCGACGACCCGCTTTGTGCTCTGGATTTCAGACCGCTTGCCCAACTTCGTGTTTTGGAATCCGCTGTCGATGGGCGTCGGATCTTCCCAAATGGCGAACGGCATCGGTCTGCTCTGGTGGATCGGGCCGCCGGTGACGGCGCTTGCTTTGGCGATGTGGGCCGTTGTTTTGGCGACTCGGCTCACAGCCCGAGGGCTCGCGAGCGCGAACGATTCCGCCCCGGCCGCCGCCCGCCGGACCTCGATCGAGCCCGTTTCCGAAGGCCGGCTGCGCGGCCTCGTATGGAAAGAGATGCTGCAGGTTCGCCGACAGCCCGAGTTTCTGGCGCAAGTCTTTTCCGCTCCGTTCATCATCGGATTTCTGCTCTACATCCGAAATCCGGACCAATTCATGAAGGTGGCCGCTGGCGACGTGGCGGGACTTTGCGTCTCGGCGTTCGCCGCGGCGAGCTATCTGCTCATTGTCGCCGGCAGCGCGGTGCTGCGGACCGAATTGCGGACACTGTGGTTCTTGCAGTGTCAGCCCCGTTCGCTCGCCGACTCGTTCCGCACCAAGGCCCGCATTTGGGGTGTGATTTCGATGGCGATGGGTGCGAGCCTGCTGATTGGGGTCGCCATCTTTCAACCCGGGCACGTCGGCGAAGTTGCGATTCGCGCTCCATTTGTGATCGTCGATCTCTGGTTGCTCGCGGAAATCTCGTTCGGCTTGCTGTCGCTGGGCGCGACCGTGGTGAATGAAACGACGGTGCGATTTCGACGTTTGCAATGGATGGTGCCCCTGCTGATCAGCGGACAATGCGGGGCGACGATTTATCGAGGGTCCATTTGGGAACAGTGCGCTCTGTTGGCGGTTTTGATCGTGCTGAGTATGGCCGTGCGGCAGAAGCAGGTGGCCGACCTGGCCTGGCTCAGTGAACCGGTCGAGAACCCGCCCGTTCGATTTGACCTGTTGGACGGTTTGCTCGTGCTGCTGGCGTTTCTCACTCTGCGCGATCTCTGCAGTGGACTGCTCGATCACGCCGTGGGAAATGTGCCGATGGCCGTGAGTGGTGGATACATCATCAGCGCGCTGGTCACCTCGGCCATCACCTCAATTTGGATGCGACGCACGCAGCGCCGCATTGCAATTCCGGAAGTCAGCGGCCCCAAGCTCCGACCTGTGGCGATTGGCCTGGCCGCCACCTATTTGGTCGGGCTGCTCTGGGTCGGCGTGCTGCGACACTCGAGCGAGGCCGCCCTGGCCCAAACCAATATGAAAGTTCCCGCGACCCTAGGTCCTGTGACAGCCGGCAATTGGATTTTCTTAGCGACGATTGTCCTAGCCGCCCCCATCTTCGAAGAGTGGCTCTTCCGCGGATTGCTTTATCGAAGCTTGAGACGCTCGTGGGGCATGCTCACCAGCGTTGCGATCAGCGCGGTGCTGTTTACCTCGATCCATCCGATGGCCAGCTCGGTCGCCGTTCTCTGCCTAGGCATCACAACCGCACTCGTGTTGGAGAAGACGAACAGGCTCTGGCCGTCGATGATTGTCCACATCGGCTACAACGCATTTATCGTGGGCCTGTGGAACATCCCACTCTGAGACGATTCTCGCATCGAGGGGTGCGGCGGCGATTTCGGGTTGTGAAAACTGGACACGCGGGGATAGACTCCCGCTCCCCGCACGGCGAGCCGCGGCGCCGCCGTCAACAGGGGAGGGCGGGGAAGAGGGGGAGGTCGTCGTGCTCTTCACACGCACCATCCGGCGCACGATGGTTTGCGGACTCGTCATCGTCCTGGTGATGATGATCCTGCTGTCAGCCAGCGCAATCTACAGCCATCATTCCTATCGGCAGATGGTTCGCGACCTCGACGATTCTTTCAACAAGTGCCCGCGCAAGCACGAGCTGATCGAAGCGCTCGCTCGACTCAGGCAACCACTGAAGAAGGTGAGTGACCTGAGCGCCGCGCACGAGCGCCAACGATATTTTCAGGCCGCACTCAAGAACGCCGAAGGCGAGGCAAACGACTATCTGCGAAAGTTGCAGTTATTGCCGCCGCGCTCCGACTACCTGCAGAAAAACCCGATCGCGCAGGATATGGTCAGCAGGATAAGCTTGGTCCTCAGGCAAATCGGACAGGAGCGATTGCCGTCGCTGGGCGATCCCGATCTGCCACCGTACGGGGCCCTCGCTGACCTTCGCAACCTGGTCGACCAGCTGCACGACACGGCTCAAGAAGTCCCCGATTTTCAGGAGGGAATCCCCGCTCAATTGGAAGAATCGAACGCAATCTTCCAAAAGAATTTTCGACTCGTGGCCTGGTCGGCTGGTCTCGCGGTCGTATTTTTCTGCGGCTTGATCGTTTACGGCTATATCTGGGTTTTCTCGCCCCTGCGAAAGCTGCATCAGGGTGCGCTGCGCGTGGCTCAGGGCGATTTCAACTATCGCCTGGCCTTCTCCCGTCAGGACGAAATGAAAGAGCTGGCCGAGGCTTTCAACAGCATGACGGCCCGTTTTCAGGAGATCCGCGGCGATCTCGATCGCCAGGTTTACGAGCGGAGCAAGCAACTCGTTCGCTCCGAACGCCTGGCGGGAATCGGCCTTTTGGCAGCGGGCGTCGCGCACGAGATCAACAATCCGCTGTCGGCGATCGCCATGGCGGCCGAATCGTTGGCGGAACGGTTTGTGGAAGAGCCGGCGAGTCGCGAACGCCAAGAAGCCGAAATCGTGCAGCAATACCTGGAAATGATCCAGCGCGAAGCGTTTCGGTGCCAGAAAATCACGCAAAACTTGCTCGATTTCGCCCGTGGCAACGGCGACTCGTGTGCCTGCCACGACCTGACTGCCATCGTAAACGACGTGTTGCGGGTCGTCCGCATTATGAGCCGCTATCGCGATCGCACCGTCCGATTCACGCGAAATGTGCCGTGCCTGCTCGAAATGAATGGACCGGAAATCCAGCAAGTCGTGCTGAATCTCGTCTCGAACGGGCTGGAAGCCATGGACGCCAGCGGCACGATGACGATCACCATTACCGAGCAGACCGATCACGTGACTTTAATCATTACGGACGACGGTTGCGGCATGACCCAGCAGGTGATCGACAACCTGTTTGAACCTTTCTTTACTCAGCGCCGAAACGGACGGGGTACTGGCCTGGGCCTGTCGATCACCCACCGCATCGTGACCGATCACGGAGGAGCAATTCAGGTCGAAAGCGCCGGACTGGGCCGCGGCAGCACCTTTCGGGTGCGGTTGCCGCGCAAGGCGATCAAGTCGGGTACGGCCGCCTGAGCGGGGCAAGATTTCGCAGCCAAATCGCGTCGTCGGAAACCGTTGCCACAACCTGCGCAATCTGTTATCAAGCCGCTCCACTTTGAGGGCCGCCGAATGGATTCGGTTGGAAAAAGCACCAAGGAGCAGGCTGCTTGAACTCTGTGCCCGCCAACAAGTTACGCGTCCTGTTCGTGGATGATGAACCGCCCATCCGCGAGGTCATGAAAATCGAGCTGCCCCGCATGGGGCACGAGGCCACGATTTGCGAGGACGGGGCGGCCGCCATCGCGGTTCTCGAGAAGCAATCGTTCGACGTCGCTATCGTCGACCTGCGGATGCCCGGGCTGAGCGGTTGGGACGTCATCGATCACATCAAGAAGACGACGCCCGAGACCGAAGTTATCATCAGCACGGGCCACGGCAGCATGGAAGAGGCCATTCAGGCCCTCCGACGTGGCGCCTACGATTTTCTCCCGAAGCCGTGCAAGCTGTTTGAAATTGCGAACGTGCTCAAGCGCGTGGGCGAGAAACTGGCTCTCACCCGCAAGACCGTGGCTCTCGAGCGACAGCTCGAGCGCGTCGAAGGCCGTCCGAGCCTGATCGGCGAAACGCCGTCGATGCGCCGCGTGAAGCAGCTCATCGACAAGATCGCACCGACCGATTCGGCCGTCATGATTCAGGGCGAAACGGGGACCGGCAAAGAACTCGTCGCCCGCCGCATTCACGAATTGAGCCTGCGAGTCGACGGGCCATTCGTGGCCGTCAACTGCGGGGCACTGCCGGAAAACCTCGTCGAAAGCGAGTTTTTCGGCCATCGCAAAGGCGCCTTCACCGGGGCCGACACGCCGCGTAAAGGGCTCGTCGAGGTGGCCCATTGCGGGACCCTCTTCTTGGACGAGATCGGCGACTTGGACAAGAGCATGCAAGTCATGCTGCTGCGGTTTTTGGAGTCAGGCGAGATTCGGCGGGTCGGCGAGAACGAGTTCTTTCACGTCGACGTCCGCATCGTTTGTGCGACCAATCGCGATTTGCAGATGATGGTGGCCGAAGGGACGTTCCGCGAGGACCTCTTCTTCCGTATCAACACGTTCGAGATTCACCTCTCGCCGCTGCGGGAACGCAAAGATGACATTCCGAGCCTCGCCCGCACCCTGATCGCCCGCCATCTGAAGCGATCGCAGGCGCCGGCTGACATTCTCTCGCCGGCCGTGCTGGAGGTGCTCTTAGTCCACGAGTGGAACGGCAACGTCCGCGAACTGGCAAATGCACTGGAACACGCCGTGATCCTCTCCGACGGCAAGACGATTCTGCCCGAGCATCTGCCCGCGAGCGTCACGGGAACCGGTGCGCGAAGTCACGCCATCACGTCGCTGAGCCCCGGCCAGGGGAAAACCCTGCGGGAAATTGAGATGGACGTCATCCACCAAGTGCTCGACAAGCACGCGGGTGACAAGCCCAAGGCGGCCCACGAACTCGGGATCGCCCTCAAAACGCTCTACAACAAGCTCAACCAATACCAAGCCAGCGCGGCAGCTGGCTAACGTTTGGTTGAGCGGCCCTCATCAAGGCGGCCCTTGAGTGTCGGCCACCGGCTCCGCCCGAGCGCGACGGGCTGGAACTCGGTTGCTCGTTCACCGTTCCTGAGTGCGCTTACGATCGCTGCACTCCGAACGGCTGACTGCTAATCGTCTCGCGCGAGCCTTAGTACTGGCGGACGACGCCGACGACTACGCCCATCACTTTGACGTTTTGGGAGTAGATTGGCTTCATAGTCGAATTCGCTGGCTCGAGGCGGAAGCGGTCTTTCTCGCGGTAAAACCGCTTGAGCGTCGCTTCGTGGTCATCGACCAGGGCGACCACGATCTCGCCTTCGCGACAAGAATCCTGCCGGCGGACCACGACGTAATCGCCGCTGGCGATCTGGTCCTCAACCATCGAGTCCCCTTTTACCCGCAGGCAATAGTGGTCCTCGGGCTCGAAGAGGGGAGCGAAATCAATCTGCTCCAACTCTTCCACGGCCAAAACCGGGCTGCCGGCCGCGATTTGACCCGCCAGTCGCAGGCTGGTCCGCTGCTGGGGCGACTCAGAGAGTTGAATGGCCCGCGACATGTGCGACTCGCGGGTAATCAGCCCCTTCCGTTCGAGGGCTTTGAGATGACACATGACGCCGTTCGGCGAACGGATGCCGAAGTGCGTTCCGATCTCGCGAACCGTCGGGCCGTACCCTCGGTTGCGAATCTTGTCCTTGAGGAAGTCGTAGATCTGCTTCTGGCGGCTGGTGAGTGCCGGCTTAGTTTCAAGCATTGACGTCGACATGGGCTCTCCTGCTCGCGGCGGAGTTCCGGGTGAAGCGGTACGGTGATGGATCATACGTATCGATCCTAATATACGGACGTGCATTCGGCAATCGCCAAACAACAGATTGCCATCAGTTAACCGTTTTGTAATGAGCGGTCCGCCAACGAGATCCGGCACCCCTTTCACAGCTAAATACTCGTCGAGATGCGTCCGACGGTGGCGGTCTCGTGTTTCCACCCGCGAACGTCCGAACAGCTATTGATTCAACCCGCGGCAGTTCGCGAAGGCTCGACGAAATGCAAAGAAAAGCAGTTGATGCGCGCAAATCTTCGACAGCGAGCGCGCTCACGAATGGCGAGACTCAGTGGGCAGTTGGTAAGCGTGGGCTTACACACCCAAAAAAGATTAGCGAACAGCGTCTGAGTTCTGTCGCCAACCACGGCGCGCAAAGCAGCGCGCGTTTTTCATCACAGAGAGAGGGCGTCATCACCCGGGGCTAGTAGCCAGAGCCTACTGCCGCTGGGGCGAGCCCTCGTTCGCGATCAGGTATCGCAGTTGGCCGTCGAGCGACTCGGCAGTCACGTGCGTGTCGACGGCCACTCCCTCCTGATCCACGAGCCACATCGCAGGGATATCGTGCACGCCGTAGTACTGGGCCATCGGGTGCTCCCAGTGTCGCTTATCGGCGTCCGAATAGAAGAGCTGTAGCCACTTCAGTTCATTCTTGGCGATGAAGGCGTCCATCGCGGCCTTGTCCTCATCCAAGCAAACGCCCACGATCCGCAGGCCCGAACGTGCATAAGGGCTGGTGACAGTTTTCAGTTGCGGCAGCATTTCCTGGAAGGCATCGGAATCGCTCGACCAGAAGACGACCAGCACGGGCTTCCCCACCAATTGCCCGGCCTTGAGGAAGCGCCCGTCCGTCGTTTCGCCGAAGATTTTGACCTTTTTCCCCTTCAATTCCAGTCGCCGAAGGATGGCGATCGCCTGGTCGGCTGGGGGAGTTTTCGGGAACTTCTCCTGGAGCATGGCGAAGCAATTGATCGCCTCGACATCCAGGTGATACAGCTCGCAAGTGCGGCCGGCGGAGGCCAACAACGGGAGCGCCTTGGCCTCAGACTTCGGAAAACGCGTGGCAAAATTTCGCGCGGCAATCGCGAAGGCCTGAATCTTGCGGCGGTCATTCTTCGCTTGGAGGGCGTTGGTGTGAGCCAGTCGAGCCAAGTGCCACCCCGCCTCCTCAGCGGCCGCAGAGTTCGGATCGCGGCGGTAAAAGGCCTCGGCGTCGTCTTGCAGCGATTTGACATCGGCCGCGCTGCCACTGGTGGCCAGTTCGAGCCGCGCCTCGCAAAGGATCTGCACGGCCCGGGTGAAAATCGGTTCCAGGGCCTTTTGGCTGTGGGTTTTCTCGATCAGCTCGAGAGACGCGTTGATCAGCTTCTGATTGTGTTCGGTGTGGGCCGAAGTTGCTTGCGGCGTCATTCCCCCCGCAACTGGCTCGGCGCGCATGACGAGGAGTTGACCCAAGAGCCATTCGGGGCTGTCTTTCTTGAGGGTTGCTTGCGGGTCGGTCGGAGTTTGATTTTTGGCCTGTGACGGCTCTCCCGCGACGGGCGAATCGAACGGATTGGCAGCCGCCGTTTGAGCGTTTGGCGCCGGTGCCGACGTCGGATTGCCTAGCGAGGCAGTCGGCAACGCTGAGTCAGCATCGGCCTTTTTGCCGTCTTGCGATGTCGCGCCGTCCGGGTTCGCACCCGACTTACCACAGCCTTCGAGCGAAAAGAGGCTCAGCGCCGCCAAAGTTCCGATGAGGGCCGCCGCTGCCAATGCGGTCGAGCGGGTTGAGATCGCCATGGTCTCTCCATCCGTTGAGAGATGGGGGGACGACGAACCGCAGCCCCCCTGACAAGAAATTCGCAGACGGCCGCGCACAAAATCCCTGCGCCTGGCGGCCGCACTTACGGCGATGTTTTAGGCGATTGGGATAACTCTGGGAAGAGGAATCCGGTGTCAACGACTTCGAAGATGCCGTTTTCGACATGGCCCGTCCCTAGAGTCACCCCGAAAACAGACTCCGCATCAATCTCGCGACTGACGTCCGCCTCATCCGAGTTGATCGAGAACGACTCCTCCTTCTTCGGTCGCATGGACTCGCCCCTGCTTGATCTCCCAGCGCCTGTCCGTTTCCTTGTCAATGGCCCGAATCTCGATGGCCACTCCGAACGGAAGTGCCGGATGCTCACGAAGGTTTGCAACACCCTCGTTCAGGTCTTTCAGCGTGAGCACGACAATTCCGCCCAGGTGTTCCTTGGTTTCGGCGAAGGGGCCGTCGGTGACGGTGATTTGTCCCGCTTTGGCCCGTAAGGTCTTTGCGGTACGCGGGCCCTGGAGGCCGATGCCACTCCTCCATTGGCCGCTCTCGATACGAGACTCTATCGAAGGCGATGCACCTGCTCATCATGGCCGCGCGATCGTCCTCTGAAATCGAGCCCCAGCCGCTCTCATCGATGTAGCCAAGGCTGGCGAACCTCGGCGATTGTGGATCAGCCGCGGGCGCACTGGTGCACAATGCCGCGATGGCCGTCGCCTGCTGCTTGAGCGATTCTTCGTCGATCGGGCGGATCTCGAACACGGCGCCGTAGTGAAGGCCGGGATGCTTCGAGATCAACTCGACGGCCTGCGCCATGTCGGTGGCCTCCAAAAGCCCGACTCCGCCTAATTGCTCCTTCGTTTCGACGAAGGGTCCATCGGTCACGATCACCGCGCCCTCTCGCCATCGCAAGGTCTTGGCGGTTCGACTCGGCTGCAGTGGGACGCCGTCACCAATCAAATGCCCCTCCTTCAGAAGTTTGCTGTCGTAAGTGAAGCAGTCCTCCACCATTGCGTCCTGTTGGCTTTTCGTCATGGCGACCCAGTTTTTTTCGAGACTGTAGCCCAAGAAAGCAAACTTCATCGGTGGCTCCTGTTCGTGTCACAGCGAAACTTCGGATTACAGGGAAACGCGTCCAAATCCTTTGTGCCCCACACGCTAGTCGAATGGTGCGGAGCCAAATCGACATCCGGAGCTTTTTATGTGTTCCCTCGACGCTATCTGAATCACGAAAGCGGCAAGATTCCGCGCGGCAGAGCGAATCGCAAACAGCGGCGTCGTTCTTTTGGTCCAGTGTACGAAGCGGCGGAGATCGACAGCCTCTTTCGAGAACGTTTTTCGCGCTCCGTTGTCTGTGTTGAAGGGGCGCCGCAGGCCGTTCATCAACACGATGAGTTCGGCGGAGGCTTGGCCGCGCAGAAATTGGCCAACCCTTCCCTGTCCCCTTTCGATCATTTCGTTCGTCGTACTTGAGGGGGACGGACAGCGCACAGTGTCCAAGAGGGACCATGCAAACGTCGAACCCAGGGTCCACAACGGGTGTCGTGTTAGGGCGAAGGGTCATTTCGACTACGGAGTCAGATCGTGGAATTGCTTTTGATTAGCGCCGCTCTTGGTTTATCGGGAATCGTCTGGGTTTCCCGCGTGCGCTCGGCGCGTCGGTTCAACGCAGCCGTCGATGCCTACGCGGAACGCGAAATCAGCCGGGAGTCTCGGCACCGGCCTGTCCCGATGCGAATCGAAGAACAATGGAACCTGGCTTTGAATCGGAGCAAGATCGGCGGTTGACTGCGAACTCGTTCCTGGCGAGGCCCTCGGCAACCTGACGCTTGTCGCTCAGGGCACGGTCACTCAGAGCTGCCCCGACAGCCGAGCGAAGCCTTCCAGCGCGTAGTATTCGGGCAGGCCCAGGTCGTTATAGATCTGAGCCGTGTTGCGAGTGCGTTCCTCAGCTCGCACCCAGAATTCGCGCTCGTCGTGGCCGGGGAAGAGGGCCTTGTCCTTTTGCGACTCGTGCTTGAAGATCGCCAGCTTCTTGCGCAGCATCACTTCCGGGCTGAGGGGGACGGCTCGCTCGATCTCGTGCGGCTCGTATTCCTGCCAGGCGCCGCGGTAAAGCCAGACTTCCGGCTGCAACCCCTCGGGCCGCACCAGTTCCAGGGCCCGCAGAATGGCCTGGGCACAGACGCGATGGGTGCCGTGCGGGTCGGACAAGTCGCCGGCGACGTAGATTTGACCGGGTGAAACTTCGCGCAACAGTGTGGCGATCAGAGCCACGTCGTCCTCACCGATGGGTCGCTTGGAAACTTTGCCCGTGCGATAGAAGGGCAGGTCGAGGAAGTGCAGCTTTTCCTCGGGCACTCCGACCGCCTTGGCGGCCGCCGTGGCTTCGGTCTTGCGGATCAGCGTTTTGACGTTGAGGACCTCGTCCGTGTCGAAGTCGGCCGGCTGCTTGGAAACGATGGCGTTTCGCAGCTTGTGGCACAGCGCGCGGGCCGACTCGGAATGCAGTTCGAACAGCTTGTGGAACTCGTTGACGTAGTCGATGTGTCGCAGCGCATCGTGGTCGAAGACGGCGATGTTGCCGCTCGTCATGTAGGCGATGCGGACTTCGTGACCCTGATCAGCCAGGGTGGCCACCGTCCCACCCATCGAGATCACATCATCGTCCGGATGCGGGCTGAAGACGATAATCCGCTGCCGCTCCGCACCACCGGGTCGCGTGCAAATGCCGTTCAATAATTCGTCGAAGACTCGCTGGCGAATAGCTTCAGTGGGGCCAGATTCCCGCAGTAAATCGTGCAGCCGATTCGAGACGAAATCACGAGCCTCGAGCTTCAGCAGTGGCTTTTTGACTTTGCGGCTGAGCCAAATCACGGCCCGCTTTTCCATGGGCGGCGTCCACCGCACGGGGCCGACCAGCCAGGGCGTACGGATCGCCGTCAGCTCCGAGGCACTCGCCTGATCGACGGCGAATGTCACGTTGCGGTGCGTCTGCAGGAAGCTCGCGGTGACCTCTTCGGACTGGGGCTCCTCGAGAGCGCGGCGGACGATCGGCGCTTTGTGTTCTCCCAAGGCGATAATGATGATTTTGCGGGCCGACAGAATCGTCCCGACGCCCATCGTGATGGCTTGCTGGGGGACGTTCTCTTCGCCGTAGAAATCGCTCGCCGCATCCTGCCGCGTCACCGGGTCGAGCGTGACAATCCGCGTGCGACTGTCGCGGGGGCTGCCCGGCTCGTTGAAGCCGATGTGGCCCGTGCGTCCGATGCCCAGAATCTGCAGGTCGATGCCGCCCGCCTTTTCGATCGCGTGCTCGTAGGCATCGCAAAATGCGTCGACGTCGCGGAGCGGGATAGTGCCGTCGGGGATGTGGATGTTCACAGCCGGAATGTTGACGTGGTCGAAGAACGTCTCCCGCATGAAGCGGTTGTAGCTGTGGATCGAATCCTTCGGCATCGGCCAGTATTCGTCGAGGTTGAACGTCACAACGTTCGACAAATCGAGCGATTCCTCGCGATGCAGGCGGATCAACTCGCGGTAAACGCCGATCGGCGTGGAACCGGTAGGCAGCCCAAGCACGGTTCGCAGTCCGGCCGAGTTGTTCTCGCGGATGAGACTCTCGACCACGAGGGCGACATGCTGATCGACCTCGCGGGCGTTGCCGAAGATCAGCGTAGGAACCTTGGTTTGACGAAGCGCCTGCGCAGGGGATGCGTGGGGGACTGCCTTGCCCGAGGGGCGGGGAGCAATTTCAATGGCCATGCGCGAAACGAGATTCCTATAATTTTGGGACGGTCCGGCCGATTGCGGGATCAAGGCGTCTCGGCGAGCCACGGACCGAGCGGGAGACGGATCAAACGCTCGCCTGATTATAGTTTTGCCACGATTATTAAACATTCTCCGAGCGAGCGAATTCAATGGCAGCCGCAGACGCGACCGGCACGTCTCCCTCACACGGCGACAAACCGCCCCGAATCTTGGCCATTCATGCCCATCCTGATGACGTCGAGTTTCAGTGCGCGGGGACGCTGGCACTCTTGGCCCAACAGGGCTGTGCGATCACCATCGCCACCATGACGCCCGGCGATTGCGGCAGCGCTGAACACTCGGCCGAGGAAATCGCCGAAATCCGCCGTGCCGAAGCCGGCGCCTCGGCCACCATTTTGGGGGCCGAGTACGTCTGCCTCGAATTTCGCGATCTTTCGATCACCATCGATAACGTGAGCCGCGGCAAAGTTTGCGAATGCCTCCGCCGCGCGCGACCCGACATCGTGCTGACGGCCCCGCCGATCGACTACATGACCGATCACGAGCTAACGAGCGTGCTGGTCCGCGAAGCGTGCTTTTCGGCCTCGGTCCCCAATTACTCAACGCGGCAATGGTCGCCGGCGCCACCCCTGAAGGGGATTCCGCACCTCTATTACGTCGATTCAGTCGAAGGGATCGACCCGTTCGGGCGACCGGTGAAACCCGATTTCATCGTCGACGTGACGTCGACATTCGAGACGAAACAAAAGATGCTGGCCTGTCACGAAAGCCAGCGTAACTGGCTCCGCAAGCAGCACGGCATCGACGAATACATGGCCAACGGCGAACGCTGGTCGGCCGCTCGCGGCAAGGAAATCGGCGTCAAATACGGCGAAGCCTTCCGCCAGCACTCGGGTCATCCCTATCCGGGCGACAACCGCCTGGCCGAATTGCTCGGAATCCGCATTTAGACGGCAAGGGTTCGCTCGACAGGAACCGAATTCTGAGGCACAATTGCCTCGACAGGTCGTTTAAGAATTGCAGGAGTTGGATTGATGTCGGAGCCGTTTCACGCCCCCGCCCTCGCTGGTCACGACGATCCTCCTTCGCCGGGGGAGGGGGGACCATTTTCCGAGCAGCAGATCGAGCAATTTGAAGAGGACGACGGGGACGCCGGCCGAGCCATCGGCAAGATGCTGGCCACGTTCTTCTTCTATACGGTGATCGCGATGTCGCTGGTCGCGTGGTGGACCTTCCACCACCAATCGGCTGTCGCGCAGTAGACATTCGGCGTCACCCGAAAACCGACGCAAGCTAGACACCCGTTTCGCCGATTTCGTCCAGGCGTTGCCGTGCCTCATCGGCCCAGGGGCCGCGCGTATCGAACATGAGGTAGCTGCGCCAGTGGTAGGCGGCTTCTACGGTTCGGCCCAGTTGCAAGAGGACGTCGGCCGCATGCCAGTGCGCGTCGGGATAGTCCGCGTGAACTGAGAGCGCCAGCTTGAGCGCGTCGAGCGCCGGCTCGAGTTCGCCCCGCGTCGCCAACAGCGCTCCGATTTGCATCCAGGCTTCGAGATAGTTGTGATCGCCCTCGACGGCCGCGTAGTACCGTTCGAGCGCGGCGTCCGCTCGGCCGACACGAAACAGCGCCTCGGCCAAATGAAAATGGATCTCGGGGCTGTCGGGCCGATTCATCAGCCCGAGTCGGAACGCTTCGATCGCTGCCTCGGGACGGTGAGCGTCCAGGTGCCGGCAGCCTTCTGCAAACCATTGTTCGGACGACCAGTTGGTTCGGCCGTCGGTCGGATCCGATTCACCCGATGCTGCGGACCCCGTGGTGTCGGCGGATTGCGGCGAGTTGATCCGAAACGCAATCACCGCGGCCTCTATGTCCTCGGACGCATCGTCAGCAGACTCTCCGGCCGAGTGGGGCAGGGCAGGGGACTGCGATTTGCCCGCTAGCGAAAAGTCGAAGCACCGCTGGCCGGTCGTCGGCTCGAACAGCCCGTGATCGTCCCGCGCGACGAGCCGCGAATCCTGGGCGAGCAGGTTGAGCTGCGCCAGCGGACGCTCAATGCCCGGCAGCAGATGGCGAATCTTGGCGAGACTGGCTTCGAGCTGCGATCGGGGCACGCCCGCGTTGAGCAGTTCGTTCAGCCGCCGCACGCCGGCCGCTTCGGCGTAATCGAAATACGGGAGGCGAAAGACTTTCTTGACCGGGCGAATGAGCCCCAACCGCTCCCAACGTCGAATGGTGCCAATCGGCACATCGAGCGATCGCGAAAGCATGGCCGGCGTGTAAAGGGCGTGGACCTCGCGGCAGCGACCGTCCAAACCGAGCAGTCGCAGCCAGTCTGATTCGCTGACAATCCGTAGCGGTTGCCCCTCTTGCTGCAAGCGCGACGCGTCTTGCAGTTTCACCGAGGGATGCCCGTCGGGCTCGAGCGGCCAACCCTCTTCGCCGACGATCAGCATCGTCGTTTGGCGGCTGACGTGTTGCGTGGCTGTACCGCCGTGCTGTTGGGCCAGGTCGTGGGCCTGCTGGTGCGTCATCGACGCCAGCGTTCCGGTGAAGGAAACTCGCTCGCCAGCCAGGCAAGGAGAACTCGCGCCCACTGCCGCCGAGAGATGCGGCTGGGGAACCGGGCTTGTGTCATCGCGCGAATCGGCGTTGGAGGCTGCTTCTTCGCTTGAACGAGTCTTGCTGATCACTCAAGGCATCCTGTCACGCGCGGCTGTCGACCAAGCTTGTGCCGCTGGCCACCACATGAAGCGATCTTACCAAGGCGAAACGGCCCACTGCTAATCCACCAAGCCGCAGCCAAAACTTGTCGGCACTCGCAGGCTCCACTATCTTGACCATCGGTACGAGCGGGATGGAACTCGCTCGACAACCGCAACATCGCCAGCTCGGGTCGTCGGAATCAAGGAGTTCTCATGTCGGCAATCGAACGAACAGACCCGGAGATTTGGGCGGCCATCAAGCGGGAGATGACCCGGCAGAAGGCTGGGTTGGAGCTGATCGCCTCGGAAAACTACACGAGTGCCGCCGTGCTGGAAGCCGCCGGCACGATCCTCACCAATAAATACGCCGAGGGTTACCCTGGCCGTCGCTACTATGGCGGTTGCGAAGTCATCGACACGATCGAGGAACTGGCCCGCCGCCGCGCTTGCACCCTCTTCGGCAGCGAACACGCCAACGTACAGCCGCACGCCGGCTCGCAAGCCAACATGGCCGTGTACCTAACGGTGCTGAAGCCGGGCGACACCTATCTCGCGATGAACCTGGCCCAAGGCGGGCACCTGACGCACGGCAGCCCCGTGAATTTTTCCGGGCAGCTCTACAACGTGGCTTCCTACGGCGTGCGCGAAAGCGACCATCGCATCGACTTCGATCACGTCGCCAGCCAGGCCCGCGAGCACAAACCGAAACTGATCGTCGCAGGTGCCAGCGCCTATCCGCGCGAAATCGACCACGCAAAGTTCGCGGAGATCGCTCGCTCGGTCGGCGCGCTGTTCATGGTCGACATGGCGCACTACGCCGGCCTGGTGGCGGGAGGCGTCCACAACACCCCCGTGCCCGTCGCCGATTTTGTGACCTCGACCTCGCACAAGACGCTGCGCGGTCCGCGTTCGGGTTTCGTGCTCTGCAAAGAGACGCACGCGAAGCCTCTCGACAAGACCGTCTTTCCAGGCATGCAAGGCGGGCCCCTCGAGCACATCGTCGCCGCTAAGGCCATTTGCTTTCGCGAAGCGATGGAGCCCGGCTTCAAAGATTACGCGCGGCAGATCGTCGCCAACGCCAAGACGCTCGCCGAGACTCTGATGCAGGGGGGCATTCGCCTCGCCTCGGGCGGCACAGACAATCACCTCATGCTGTGCGACATGACCTCGGTCGGCCTCACCGGCAAGATCGCCGAAGAATCGCTCGACAAGGCGGCCATCACCGTCAACAAAAACATGATACCCTTCGACCAGCGAAAACCCCTCGACCCCAGCGGCATCCGCATCGGCACGGCCGCCCTCACCACCCGCGGCATGCGCGAAGCCGAAATGAAACGAGTCGGCAAATGGATCCTGGACGTGCTCCGCGCTCCCGCCGACGAAACCGTGATCCAGCGCGTCCGCGGCGAAATCGGCGAGTTCACGAAAAGCTACCCAGTGCCGGGCATCGCGTGACATCGCTCAACCGCAGCTCGTGCGGAAATACGATCGCCATTCCATGAAGAGAAGCATCATCGCCGTCGTGGCCGGCATCGTGGTCTTGATCCTGAGCTCGTTTGCGATCGAGGCGATTGCCAATCCCCTCATGAAAATGATCGGACTGTTTCCCGATGAGTCGCCGAGCACCGCTGTCAGGCTCGTGACGATGGCGTACACCACGGTTTGCATCGCGGCCGCCGGCTATGTCACCGCCTGGATCGCGAGACGCGCCCCGGTGTTGCACGCACTAATCATGGGCGCGGTCCAAGTCGGGCTGACCGTCGCTCTGATTATAGATCAGCCTGACTTCGCACCGCCGTGGGCTTGGATCATAACGGTCGCGGTCATCATGCCGGCCGCCTGGTACGGCGGTGCGATTCGCGCTCGGCAAGCGAGGGGCGACCTGACGGTCGCTGCGCCTTAGAGGGGAAACACCTGGACTGCGGCCGCCCAACTACTAATGGTTCGCCTGACTCAAGATCCGAGTTTGCAAAGGCACGACCGCGTTCATGCTGCCGGAGCGAAAGCCGTCGAGGTCCAGCGAGACGTACTTGAAGCCCAGGCTATGGAGCTTTTGCGAGATCGCTTTGCGGGCGGGATCCGAAATCAACCGCGGCAACTCGCCGATCGGCACTTCAATCCGCGCCAGGTCGCCCGCTTCATGACGCACTCGAAACTCGCGGAGGCCGAATTCCTTTCGCAGAAACTCCTCCGCTTTATCGACTCGCTCAACTCGCTCAGGCGTGACGGCCACGCCGTAAGCGATGCGGCTCGACAGACAGGGGGTCGCCGGCTTATCCCAAACGGGCAAGTCCCAGTGGGCGGCCAATTCGCGGACGTCGGTCTTGGTGAAGCCCGCTTCGATCAGCGGGCTGCGGACGGCGTGCTCGCGAGCTGCTTGCATGCCGGGTCGATAGTCGCCGCGGTCGTCGAGATTGGCCCCGTTCACGACCACGTCGAATTCGGGTAAATCGGCGTGCGGCTCCGAGAGCAGTCGCTCGAGCTGGCTGTACAGCTCGGTCTTGCAAAAGTAGCAGCGGTCTGGAGCGTTCTTTAAATAGTCGGCGTTGGCGAATTCGTCGGTCGCGATGATCCGATGCCGAATTCCGATGCGAGTTGCCAGTTCCTCGGCCGCCTCGCGTTCGCCCGAAGCCAGGCTGGCACTCACCGCGGTGATCGCGACTGCTTTGTCGCCGCACGCCAACTGGGCCGCTTTCGCCACGACCGCACTGTCCACTCCGCCGGAATAAGCCACGGCCACCCGGCCGCAGGCACGCAAAATGTCCAGCAGTCGGTCCCGTTTTGAAGTCAGCGGCTCGGCGACGTCGGTCATAACTGAACTATATCCCAGGAGGACAACCCCATCCACAGGCGTCTACTGCACCCGGCTACAAATTGGCCCGGTTTCGGACGCGGTTTGGTGTCGGCCCATTTTGCTTTCGATTAGACTCGACTAAGGATTCGAGATTCTGGATGAACACATGGACGCTCGCAAAGCACTGTTAGGCGCCGTTGTTGCACTCGGGTGCTGGAGTGGCACCGCCGAATCGTCGTTGGCGGCCGGCCTGACTCCGGCCCAGCGCAAAGAATTGTCGTCGATCAAGAGTTCCCTCTATAAGGTGAAGGTGCCGATTCGCCGCGAGGCGATCGAAGACGCCGAGAAAAAGGTCGCCGACGCCCAACAGCGCTTCGACGCGCTGATCGCGCAGTCGGGGTTGGCTGCCGAAGATTCGCACCTCGCCAGTCTCGCTAAGCTAATTGCCGGTCGCCGCGACGCGATCGCCAAGGCTAAGGAGAAGGCCCAACCGGGGGCCAAGAAGGCCGATCGCGCGCGCAAGGCAGAGCAGGGGATCAGCTTCGTCAGTCAGATCGCGCCGATCGTCAAGAATCACTGCCTCGGTTGCCATTCGGGCGAGGCGAAGGGAGGCCTGCGGCTCGATACGTTCGCAGGCTTCGAGAAAGGCGGTAAGACGGGCCCGCTCTTGGTCATCGGCGACGCGGGGGCCAGCCTGCTGATGGCCCGCCTGCTCGCGCCGAACGAGGCCCGCATGCCCAAGGGGGGTGAACCACTGTCCGAAATGGAGTGCATGAAAATCGCCGAGTGGATCAACCGCGGAGCGAAATTCGACGGCGACGACCGGGACAAGCCTCTCGAAAAACTGGCACTCGCGACCACTGTTGCTGCCGCGCCGGCGACGCCAGCTACTCCCAAGCCGACGACTGCAGCCAAAATCAGTATCCGCAAACCGAAGGGGGGCGAAACGGTCGCCTTCACCCAGGACATCGCTCCCATCTTGGTGGACAACTGCGTGCGCTGTCACAGCGGCAACGATCCCAAGGGGGGCCTCTCGATGGAAACGTTCGAGCTGCTCTGGGCAGGCGGCAAGAGTGGCCCCGTGATCGAGCCGGGTCAACTCGCCAAGAGCCGCCTATGGCAGCTGGCCGGGGAACAAAAACCGTTCAAGATGCCCCCGGGCGACCAGAATATCACGAGACGCCAATGGACCAAGCTGCGGACGTGGATCAGCGAGGGGGCCGCGTTCGACGGCAGCGATCCGAAGCGACGTTTGGCCAGTCTCGTCCCGAGTGAAATCGAAAAACGCAAAGCCGAACTGGCCCGGACCAGCCCGGCCGACCTTCGCAAGGCGCGCCACTCGACGAGCGAAGAGCAGTGGCGGCGTTCGTTCCCCAGGTCGGAGGCAACCCGGGTCGAGAACGATGACTTCCTGCTGTTTGGAAACGTCTCGTCCGAAAGATTGAACGAGGCGGCCCGCTTGGCTGCTGAAGGACTGCGAACGGCCCAGGCGTTTTTGGGCGACAGTTCCAAGCCGGCATTCAAAGGGGGGATCGCAATCTTCGTCCTGAAGGATCGAGGCTCGTTCGACGAGTTCAGTCAAACAGTCGAGAAGCGCGAACCGGCTCCGGGCGTCCACGGGGCGGCCGTCGTCACACCCGATCTGAAAGACGCTTACGTGGTCGTCGAGGATCGCGAAAACGCGTCGACCCAGGACGAAGGGCAGACCAAATCGGCGACGTCCTTGCAGGCTAATCTCGCCGAGCGACTGACCGCGGCCCTGCTTAAGCGGGCCGACAAAAAAATTCCCGATTGGATCGTCGCCGGCAGCGGGCGAGTCGTGGCCGTGGGCGGCAGTCAGCCGGCGCTCGCGGCGCTGCCCTGGCCCAGTCTCTATCGGCTAGTGGGCTCGCTCGATAAATCGGACGACTTGGTAATCGACGGCACCTTTTCAACGGCAGCAATCGCTGACGTCGGCGAGGCAGCGGTCGCCTTCCTGATCGACAAGCGGGGGAAGACCTTGTTCTCCCGCTTCGTCCAGCAGCTCGTGAACGGTGCGACTCAGGCCGACGCGTTTCGCGACGTTTACGGCACCGACCCGCGAACGTTCGCGGACGAGTTTGTCGCCAAGGCGGCCCAGGCCGCTCGTGCCGGCGAAAAGTAGATCGCGAAAGGTCGCGGGGACTCCATGGACGACGTGATTGTGATCGGCGGGGGCGTGATCGGCCTGTCGGTCGCGCTGGAACTGGCGGGGCAGGGGGCCGCCGTCACCGTGCTCGAACAGGCTGACTTCGGCCGCGAGGCGAGCTGGGCCGGCGCGGGCATCTTGCCGCCGGGCAATCTCGACGCGGCCGTCTCCCCCGAGGCGCGGCTCCGAGCTTTGAGTCACTCGCTGTGGCCTGATTGGTCCGAATCGCTGGCCGCCGAAACGGGAATTGAAATCGGCTACACCCGGTGCGGCGGTCTCGAGTTGCGAACTGGTACTGGTGCGGAAGATTCCGTCGGCGACCTGGCGAGCGAAATCGAATGTTGGAGAAGCCAGGGCGTGCGCGTCGAGGAGTTGGACGCTGACGCACTGCGAGAAGTCGAGCCCTTGGTCAATCCGGAAACCGTTGGCGCGTACCGCTTGCCCGATCTGGGCCAGGTTCGCAATCCGCGTTTGATGAAAGCCCTGCTCGCGGCATGCGCGGCCCGTGGCGTGCGGCTCCGCGCGGGAACGCCGGCCATCGGTCTCGAAGAGCAGGGGGGCGAGAGCGAGGACGAGGGAACCAGCCCCGAGGACAAAGGCCGCCGGGTCGATGCGGTGCGAACGCATTCGGGGCGCGTGCAGGCGGGACGATACCTGATTACCGGCGGAGCCTGGTCGCGCGGGTTGTTGGCCTCGGTCGGCGTCGACGTCGCCATCGCTCCCGTGCGCGGGCAGATGATGCTGCTGTCGCAAGCGTCGAAACCATTCTCGCACGTCTTGCAGACGGGGTCGCGCTACCTCGTGCCGCGCGACGACGGCCGAATTCTAATCGGGTCGACCGAGGAGCATGTCGGCTTCTTCAAAGCGAACACGGCTTCTGCGGTGAGCGAGCTGCTGGCCTTCGGCGTCAGCCGCGTGCCTTCGCTGGCCCATGCAAAATTCGAGCGGGCTTGGTCGGGGTTGCGTCCCGGGTCAGGGGATGGCTTGCCCTATCTCGGACGTATCGCCGGGTTCGACAATTTGTTTATCGCCGCCGGCCACTTTCGCAACGGGCTACAAATGTCGCCTGGGACCGCCCGCCTGACACGACAAGCCCTGTTGGATCAAGACACCGACATTCCGCTGGAGCCGTTCCAGTCCGACCGACACCAGGGCGAAGGTTCACGTCTCCAGGAATCAAGCTCGGTCGGACACACGCCGCCGCGTGCGTCCACGTGAGATCGGAGCTGCTTGGACAGATCCGCATCGGCATCGTTGCCGCGTTCTGCTTCCCAAGCCGACAGCTCCGCTGTCGGATCCCCGGAACGACAGCAGAGCTGTCGGCTTGGGAAATGTGTGGCCTTCCAGAACAATCCCTCGCCGAGTAGGTTCAATTCGAGCGTGAAGGTTGCCCATGCGAGCGGTCATTCAGCGCGTGTCGCGTGCGAGCGTTATGGTTGGCGCCGAAGTGGTCGGCCGCATCGACGCCGGGTTGCTCGTGCTGTTGGGAGTCGCCGAGCATGACACGCAGGAGGACGTGATCTATCTGGCGGCCAAGATCGTCGGCTTGCGAATATTTCCGGACGACGACGGGAAGATGAACCGCTCGCTGTTAGAAGTCGGGGGGCGAATGTTGGTCGTCAGTCAGTTCACGCTGTTGGGCGATTGCCGCAAGGGTCGCCGGCCCAGCTTCATCGAGGCCGCTCGTCCCGAGCAGGCGGTCGAGCTGTATCGCGGGTTTGTCGCCGAGGCCAAGGGGCAGGGGGCGCACGTCGAGACGGGCCGTTTCCAAGAACACATGGATGTCGAACTCGTGAACGACGGCCCCGTCACGCTGATCCTCGACACGAGTGAGATGCGGGACGGCGGAAGACACTAACGCGGGAAACAATAATGGGGAAAACGTAACGCAAAAGCGGCTCGGCAAACGCCGATTGGAACCGCCCTGCTATCCCCCTCCCGCCCCCGAACTTGGTCTTTT